>JAJFHL010000148.1 GCA_021775615.1 Hyphomicrobiales bacterium | reverse complement strand
AAAAATTTCTTTCAGTTGTTTGCTCTGTATCCCGCTTCCCGTGTCGTGGACGGAAATGCCGACCGTCTTGTCTGGAAGTAGAGCGGTCTTGATCGTGAGATGGCGCTGGCCGGATTTAGCGTCCATCATTGCTTCAATGCCGTTGTGGGCAAGGTTCAGGATGACTTGCTGTATCTGAAGCATGTTGGCGGAAACCGGCGGGAAGTCGCGGGCAAAATCGAATGAAACCGAGGCGCCGTGGTCTCTCGCATCGGAGCGAAGAAGATCGGAAATTTTGTAGATGGCATCGTTGATATCGATGTCTTCTTTTTTCAGCGCGTCCTTTTTAACAAAGCCCCGGATGCTATGGATAATCTCGTTGGCCCGCTCGGCCTGTTCCAATACTTGTTCGACCGGGTCTTGCAGAGACTCTGTTGCGCCATTACCCGATCGCAGGGCTTTTTTACACATCTGGGCGCAACCGGAGATGATGGACAGGGGTTGATTGAGTTCATGGGCCAGGCTCGTGGCCATCTCCCCCAGCGTTATAACGCGCCCCGCATGTGCGAGTTCAGACTGCTGCTGCCGTCTTTCCTGCTCGGCTATTTTCAGCGCCGTGATGTCCTCTGAGATTCCCAGGAAATGAGTGACGACGCCACCAGCGCTCATCACCGGCGATATGGTCGTGCGGGCCCAATACAGTTCCCCGTTTTTCTTGCGGTTGTGGAACTCACCGCGCCACTCCTGGCCAACAGAGATGGCCTTCCAAAGCTCCTTGTATATGTCGGGAGGAACTTCGCCCGCTTTCAGGATACTGGGATTTTTTCCTAAGACTTCCTCCAGCGAGTATCCCGTCACCGCGCTGAAGCGGGGATTTACATATTCAATGTTACCGGCCGGGTCCGTGATAATGGTCATGGCCGGGCTCTGTTCCACGGCCTGGGAAAGCTTGCGCAGATTTTCCTCAGCGCGTTCGCGTTCGGTTATTTCATCGGTGAGCTTTCGGGTTCTTTCAGCGACACGGTGCTCGAGGGTATTTCGAGCTTTTTCGAGGGCTTCGTTTTTCTCTTCAATGTTGGTGTATTGCCGCTTGATGGTTTGATCGGCGCGCCTGACCAGGAGAAATAATACTGCGTACAAACCCCCGAAGAGAAACAGCAGACCAAACATGAGCTGCCTGGTTGAATCATTGACCCGGTTCAACAGGGGGGTCACATCCGAATACAGCTCGAAGACACCGTGGACATCGCCATCTCCGTCGTGGATTGGAAGATAGCTTTCGACGATGTCGCGATTCTGAACGGTTCCCTCGAATGAGTTCAGACGGTTTCGGTAGGTAAGAGCGCTTGCCGGAAGCCCTTTTCTGGCTGCGAGGGCAAAACCCGGATTGTCACGTTTGTCCTGTCCAATTTCTGCCGGGTCAGAGGAAAAAACTGTCAGCCCCTTCAGATTGTAAATTTTCACCTTGAGGATCGGCAGCCCCGCCGAAGCCGCCTTTACCGCGTCCTGGATTTCCCGCACTTCGCCGCGCGTGCGCAAGGTCTCTTCCGGCAATCCGGAGACCGACGATATGTATGTGGCAAATCTGGGCCAGATGGTGTTTGCAAAAGAACGCGCCAATGACACGTTTTGAACTTCTGCATAGTCCACCAGCTGCTGCACTGCGTACCCGTGGACATACCAGAGCAAAATGCCGAGCGCCATCAGACCGGCGGTGCTGGTCAGGAGAAAGAAGTGAAGGAGCCTGAACATGCCCGTACTCACTTGCCAGGGATCGTTATCGAATTCTCACGCCGATAGCGGTCTATGACATTGGCATGTTGACCCGTCAGACGTTCTCGAAACGACATCCACTGATCATTTCAGTAGCGCCGCAACAGATCGTTGATCTGGCTCAACGTAGCATAAATATAGTCAGGCGTTGTCGCTGGGTTCCCTTCTGACTGATATTTTTTCAAACTCTCCGCAAATTCGACCATGACCGCTTCATCCGGCACGTCTTCCAGATTTCAGGCGTCCTGCACTGCATATTCGAGCGCCACATCGCCCGGCGCCCAGGTATCGGCGCGGCCAAGGCAAAACATGATGTAGATATCAGGCCGTCTAGGCCGCCCGGGTATCATCGGATGCTGAATCTGCCGGACCTGCAATGGGCATAGAAATGGTGAAGGTGCTGCCTTCACCCTTCCTGCTCTCAAATGAGAGCTTGCCGCCATGCATTTCGATAAGAGCCTTCACCAGATTGAGGCCTATTCCGGTGCCGGCGATGCCCGTCGAGGAGTTGGCCCGGAAAAACCGTTCACCGATTCTGTGAAGATCTTCCTCGTCTATACCCAGGCCATGATCGAGCACCGAGACAACCACGTTCTGACCCTCGGTCCGGGCGCTCAATTCGATCTCAGGCGTCTCGGGCGAGTATTTCATCGCATTCGAGAGCAGGTTGTTGAGCACCTGTTCAAGTGACCCCTCATCAGCCTGGATCGATTCGGGAAGGTCACCGAGATTGCATGTGATCGTATGCTTGTGAGCAATTTCCTGCTGGTGGGCACAGACCTCGCCAATGACCTTGGCGATATTGCAGGGCCTGATATCGACGGAAATTTTTCCATCTTCCATACGCGCAGCAGTCAGTGTGCTTTCCATGAGGCGGGTCATGCGTTTTACAGCGCCTCTGATCTTCTCGACTCTGTTGCTTGCATCCTCTGAAGTGAGCTTGTCATTGTCCGCACGGCTCTTGATCCGCTGAGCCGTCGTGTCGATGATAGCGAGCGGAGTACGGAATTCATGGCTCGCCATGGATACAAACTGGCGTTGCATCTCGTTGAGCTGTTTTTCCTTTTCAAGCGCTGTTTCGAGTTCCTGAGCCTTGGCCTCGATATCCTTCGTTGCCTCATTCACAAGATCCTGCAAATGGTCGCGGTGGCGAATGAGTTCCTCTTCCGCCTGCTTGCGTTCGGAAATATCAACGGCAACCGTTCCCAGGCCCAACACTTCGCCATCGGGTGATTTAACGGGGAATTTAATCAGCCAGCGGTCACGGGGTTCGCCGTCAGCGGGGCGTTTGACGTTGATTTCGCACTCATATGTTTCGCCGGTCTCCATGACAATTTTCTCGGACGATGTCATTACATCGGTGTGTTGTATGTCCCTGCACACCTCGTCCGCCTTCTTGCCGGCAGCTTTATCGAAACCGTAGCCCCACCATTCCTCATACTGCTTGTTGGCGAACAGATAACGGCCTTCCACATCCTTCAGGTTCAGGCAAAAAGGAGAATTGTCGAAAATGGCGCGGAACCTTGCTTCGCTCTCCATGAGTGCCGTTTCTGAATTCTTTCGCTCGGTGATGTCTTCATGGGTGGCCACCCATCCGCCATGTGCCATTGG
The DNA here is from genome assembly GCA_021775615.1 of Hyphomicrobiales bacterium. GTDB lineage: Bacteria > Pseudomonadota > Alphaproteobacteria > Rhizobiales > JAJFHB01 > JAJFHM01. Next base: position 6,418 of record JAJFHL010000148.1, on the reverse strand, counting down.
AGTATGGACAATCGATACGAAGCGTCCATCACCCAGTTTATGAATTTTAGTGGACTGGATGCTCTCTTTAACGGCTTCAATACGTTCGTTTATATAATCCTCGTTGTCTTCGACCAGGTAGACACCATTGGAGACACGGTTTTCGAGGATTTCGCGGAATTTCGTCCCGGGCTTCACCATCTCGGGTGTCAGCCCATACATCGAGGCGTAGAGTTTGTTGCAGACGATAAGGCGCATATCGCCATCGAACATGCACAGACCCTGGGCTATATTCTCCAACACCTCGTTCAGATGCAGGTTCTGGGTTTCGATAATAGCCTCGGAACGCTTTTTTTCGCTTGTATGCGCGGAGAAGGCCATCGCTGGTAAATAGAGAGCTGGCAGTATCAGCGAGAAAATGAAAAACAGTTCAATGCTGATGCTCTCGGCCAATACACTCTCAATCAAGCCGTAGGAGAAAAGCAATATCAAACAGACAGCCGCGATGATCAGCAACGCATGACGCGCGCAGTTGTCTTCCAACCAACCGAGCATAATCATTCCCCATCAACTTCAAGGCCGATAATAAGTGATTATGTTTTGGGGATCTTTAATTTCGGGCGGGCAAGAGTATTCTTAGTAAACGGAACGTTTCCGGACAGGAACGCATATTCCACCTGCCAACAATATTTGCATGCAAAGACTGTGGCTATTTCGCTCAGCCAACAGGCTCGGCACCTGACTTCTGCGCCCGCCGCGCCGCGTAATAGGCCCACAGCATGCGCGCCGCCACGCCCCGCCAGGGCCGCCAGTTTTCCGCGATATCCTCCATATCGGAGAAGCTCGGAAGCTCATCCGCGCCGGTGGCATCCTGCACGGCATAGCGCAGCGCCAGATCGCCCGGCGCCCAGCCATCGGCGCGGCCAAGGCAAAACATGGTGTAGATATCCGCCGTCCACGGCCCCACGCCCTTCAGCGCGGTCAGCAACTCCATGATTACGTCTTCCTGTGCCTGCGCCAGGGCATGCAGGTCGAGCGCATCGCTGGCAATGGCCTCGGCGATGGTCCTGATCGTGGCGACCTTGCCCGCGGACAAGCCGCAGTTGCGCAAGGTCGGTGCCCGTTTGCGCAACCAGGTCTCCGGCTCCATCGGCTGAACGGCCTTCTCAACCCGCCCCCAGATGGCTCCCGCGCTGGCGATCGACAATTGCTGGCCGGTAATGATGCGCGCAAGACCTGCAAAGCCCGCGGGGCGGCGGCGCAGGGGCGGCGGTCCCGTCACCGCATAGACGCCCGCCATATGCTCGCACGCACCCGCGAGTGCTTTCGCCCCCTCGGCAATGTCGGCCTCGGTTTCGATTATGCGGGACATTCACACCTCTGACGTCAGGGTCCGGTTGAAAAAACTTCTCACATACACGTTCAGGATATGCTCTAACATGCGCCGCGCGTAACCAGCAGTGAGCAAGAAAAATAATGACCGGCACCACAACCAGGAAATTCGATATCACAGGCACGATCCGTCATCATTTCGAGTCCGCCAAAATGGCGCTTCTGGGTATCCCCTTCTGGGTCTGGCCGCTGCCATTCGTCCTGTGCCTTGTCATTCTGCTGATACGCCAAACGCCGATAGGCTGGATGACCGAAAAACCCGTTCAGGAAATCATAGCACCCACCGTGATCTGTCTGACGGCGATACTGGTGCTGTTCGTGCATCGCTGGACACGCGAATTGTTCACGCTGATGCTGGCCGCTCTGGTGTGGGCGCTGTTCATGCGCGAGCTGCATTTTATCGGCACCAGCAGGGCGCTCTACGCAACGATCATCGTGCTGGCGGTTCTGGCCTCGTACAAGCGTGATGAAATCGCAGAGTTCCTGAACCAGCGGGCAATCGGCACCCTGCTGCCCCTTGCCATGTGGACCTATTTCGTCTCCAAGCTGTTCGATCGCCACGTGTTCCGGTCCTTGCCTGACTATGCCCTGTGGCATGACAATGTTGAGGAAACTCTGGAGACAAGCGGACATGTAATGACGTTTGCCCTGGTTGTGATGACGCTTCGCTACGCAAGTTTGCGCAGCCGGAAGGGCGCAAAAAACAACACGTAAACCGCTTGAGGCTGTACCCAACGGCGATGACCAAACGGCCCGTCTTCCGATTTGCGCCAAGCCCCAATGGCGCCCTGCATCTGGGCCACGCGCTCTCCGCCCTCGTTACCCATGACATGGCGCGTAAAATGGACGGGCGCTTTCTGCTGCGCGTCGAGGACATCGATATGGAGCGCTGCCGCCCCGAATATGAGGCGCAGATGCTGGACGATCTGGCATGGCTCGGCCTCACATGGGAGGAGCCGGTGCGCCGCCAGTCGGAGCATTTCGAAACCTACGCGCAGGCCCTCGGCAAACTGGAAGCGCTGGACCTGCTCTATCCCTGCTTCGCCTCGCGCAAGGAGATTGCGGCTCATGCGGATGCGGGACAAAACGATCCGGACGGCGCACCGCTCTATCCCGGATTGCACAAGGGGCTTTCCAGTGACGAAAACAGCGCCCGTAAAAGCGCGGGCGAGGCCTTCGCGTTGAGGATCGATATGGACAAGGCGCTTCAAGCGGCCCGCGCCATATACCCCGAAACACTCACCTTCCGCGAACTCGATCCCGTCAGCGGCCAAGTAAAAACCATCCCCGCCAACCCTGCCCGCTGGGGGGACGCGGTGATTGCCCGCAAGGACGTTCCAACCAGTTACCACCTGTCCGTGGTTGTGGATGACGCTCTCCAGGGTGTCACCCACGTCACGCGGGGTCAGGACCTGTATGCGGCAACAGACATTCACAGGCTGCTTCAGGTGCTTCTCGCCTTGCCCGAACCGCTCTATCACCATCACGCCCTGCTGAGCGACGAGACGGGGCGCAAGCTGTCCAAGAGCCACAAGGATAAAGCCCTCGCCAGCCTGCGCGCCGGGGGCGCGGCCCCGCAAGACGTCCGCGCCATGGCGGGTCTCGCAATGCCGTGAGCGCGCGGCGGCAGGACTTAAGCAAACCTTAACGGGCTGCGGTCCAATATTTCCCGGACCAGAAAACCCATGGCTGCCTGCATGACCCAGACCCCGCCCGCATCAGACGAAAATGCCACCGAGCTGCAACGCCTTGAACAGGCGCTTGCCAGGGCGGTGGCCGCCGACAAGGCCAAGTCGGAGCTGCTCGCCACGGTCAGCCATGAGGTGCGCACGCCGCTCGGCGCCATCATCTCCATGGCGGATTTGCTGCTCGGAACCGGGCTCGACGACCGCCAGCGGCACTATGCGGAAACCCTGGAGCAATCTGGCCGCGCGCTGCTCACCGTGCTCAACGATATCCTCGATTATTCCAAGCTGGAAGCAGGGCGTTTCGAGCTTGAGACCGTATCTTTCGATTTCGCCGATTTGATGAAAAGCGTCGGTGCGGAACTGGAAGCGCGCGCGAACGACAAGGGGCTCGCCTCAAGCCTCGACATCGCAGAGGGCTGCGCGCGGAATTTGCGCGGCGACCCGGTCCGCATCCGGCAAATCCTCAATAACCTCATCGACAATGCCCTGAAATTTACTGAAACCGGCTCGGTGCGCATCCGCGCGGGCTACGGCCAGGACGGCGATGAGATTATCCTGCGGTTCGAGGTGTGCGACACCGGCATCGGCCTTACCACGCAGCAGATTACGCGCCTGTTCGAACCCTACGCCCAGGCCGACAGTTCGGTGGCGGTGAAATATGGCGGCACGGGACTGGGGCTCTCCATCGCCGGCCATCTGGCAAAACTGATGGGCGGCGAGCTGGGCTGCGAAAGCACGCCGGATGAGGGCTCCATGTTCTGGTTCACCGTGCGCGTGCGCGAAGCGGGCAGGAACGCGCCGGGCAAGGAAGCACCGGCCGCGGCAAAAGCCGCCATGGGTCCGCTGTCGGGTCATATGCTCATCGTCGAGGACAATGAGATCAACCAGATGCTCATTGCCGCTTATCTTGATCAGTTCGGCCTGACCCATGATATTGCCGTCAACGGCCAGGAGGCGGTGACGAAGGTGCAGGAAGGCAAGTTCGATGTTGTGCTGATGGACATCATGATGCCGGTGATGGACGGGCTGGAGGCCACCAGGCACATCCGCGCGCTCGGGGGATCCCTCGCCAAGGTGCCGATCATCGCGCTGACGGCCAACGCCATGAAAGGCGACAGGGAAGGCTATCTGGCCGCCGGTATGGACGGCTATGTGTCCAAGCCCATCAACGCCGCCGATCTGTTCACCGCGCTTTCCGACCATATCGGGATTGAACCACAGGCCGCCACCTCAAATCTCTAGCTTTTTCTAGATATGGTTGTCCATCAACCAATTGTTCACCTAATAGTTGCACTCTCCACACCAAGAAGTAGAAAGATTTCCTTTTTACGCGTGTTTGGCCTATTGCACTTTAGCTGATGGTGGGAGCTATAATTATGAAATCACTGGTTTTTTCTAAATTATCCAACATCAAGGTTGGGCAAAAAATCTGGGGACTTGCCGGCTTTCTGCTGGCCGCCATGGCTGTCGTCGCAGTGGTGATCCTATGGCAGCTCAACAACATCAAGGCGGAAATTCATGAGGTGTCGGCCGAACACATGCCGTTGACCGAGCTCACGACAAAAATCACGGTTCACCAACTCGAACAGGCCATCCTTTTCGAGCGCGGCGTTCGCGTTGCAAATGTCGTGAAATCTGATTCGCCTGCGGAGGAACTGAAGAAGATTGAAAAGGCCTTCACGAAACTGGGCGAAAAGGCCAACAAGGAAATCAAGCAAGCGGAAAAGATTGCCACGTCAATGGTCGAGCACGCGTCCGACCCGGCACTCAAGGCGGATTATGAAAAGGTCCTGAAAGGTCTTGATCACTTCGAAAAAGGCCACAAGAAATTTGAAAAACAGGTCCACGAACTGTTTGAGAACGTACGCAACGGCACTGTCGACAACGCTGCCATCGAGAAGCTCGCACACGAGGTCGAAGCCGGGGAAAAGGCGCTCGACAAGGAGATCGAAGGCCTCCTGCACAACATTGAAGGCTTTACCGCCCGCTCGATCGAAACTGTTGAGGGGCACGAGGCAAGCGCACTCATTATGGGCATTGTCCTGACACTTGCCGCATTCGGCATCGGTGCGCCACTCGCTTTCCTGATCACTCGCGGCATCAGCACCCCGCTGCGCAATGTGGTCGAGGCGTTGGGCGTGCTGGCCGAGGGCGATACGTCACGCGAGATTCCGGTCACGGGACGTGACGAAATCGGCCTGACGGCACAGGCCTACGAGGTCCTGCGCGAGAAGACGAAAGAGGCCCAGGAGCTTGCCGAGCGGCAGAAACAGGAAGATGCTGCCAAGCAGAGGCGCGCGGAAGTGCTCGATAAACTGACCAAGGAGTTCGACGCATCCGCCAAGGAAGTCCTCGAAGCGGTCGGCAAGTCGGCGACGAGCCTTGAGGAAAGCGCCAATACCATGGCGGCGGCTGTGGAAGAAACCAATCAGAAATCAACCATTGTTGCCAGTTCCACCGAGCAGGCCACCGCGAATGTCCAAACAGTCGCGTCGGCGACCGAGGAGATGGACAACTCAATCCGCGAGATTTCCTCGCAGGTTCAGCAATCGGCGACGATTGCCAAGGAAGCCGTGGAACAGGCGGCAATCACCAATGACTCCGTTCAGACACTTGAAGGAGCCGCCAGGGAAATCGGCGAAGTCGTTCAGATGATTTCCGAGATTGCCGAGCAGACCAACCTCCTCGCCCTCAATGCCACCATCGAGGCGGCGCGCGCCGGCGAGGCGGGCAAAGGCTTTGCCGTGGTGGCGTCGGAAGTCAAGGAGCTGGCAAGCCAGACCGCGAAGGCGACCGAAACGATCTCGCAGCAGATTGAATCCATTCAAACCGGCACGTCGAATGCCGTCGGTGCGATCGAGAACATTGGCGCGACCATCGCCAAGATGGATGAAATCGCCTCCACGATCGCGGCGGCCGTTGAGGAACAAACCGCGACGACCGGTGAAATCGCCCAGAATGTCCAGCAAGTTTCAATTGGAACCCAGGAGACCATGACCGCCATGGGCGAAGTCAAGATCGCGACCGAGGATACCGGAAGGGTCGCTAACGAGGTGCAGATCGCTGCCAAAGATCTGATGTCGCGCTCGGAGACACTGAGCACAAACGTCAACGACTTCCTGGAAGGTATCAAGGCGGCTTAGGGCAACTTAAGAAGTCAGGAAATTTGGCGCCACCGGCGTCAATAGACACAAACAACATCAACGCCGCGCCCTCTCGGTAATCCACCGAACCCGGGCGTGGCGTTTTTTTCGTACTTCTCTCAAGAACTGTCCCTCACGTGAACATGAATACCAGATGAACAGCGCGTTCGAACTGCGTTCAGCGGGCCTCAGGCATTCTTCCTTCCAGACTTCGAA
>JAJFHL010000147.1 GCA_021775615.1 Hyphomicrobiales bacterium | reverse complement strand
GGCAAGGACCAAGATGTCGCCCACACGACCTTTAATCATCACAATCATAGGTTCGACGCTTCTCGGGTTTGCGATTATCGGTACGGGTCTGACCCTCTATCTGCTCATTACGTCCGGCCTTGCTCTGGAAAACACGGTCGTTGTGTTGGCTGTATTTACCGCGGCAAGTCTGGTTCAGGTGATCCTCGCGCTGGGTATTTTGAACGGCAAGAACTGGGCGCGAATTCTGTTTCTCTGGCTCACACCGGTGGATGTGGCCGTCGGCATCGCGGGCGGAGGGCTCGGCGCCCACCTGGTCTTCAAGGCGGGCTATTTCATCGTCTTCGCCTATTTTCTCACGCGGCCAGCCTCAAACGCATATTTCCAGGCGGTGAAAAGTCGGGATCGCTGGGCCTATGGTGTTGTGGGGTGCTGGATCGTGATGAGTGCGCTCACCACCTTCTCGCCCCAGATTATGAGCTGGGCGGAAATGACCTATCGAATTGGTTACGTGCGGCATGACATCGCCAGCTTGAAACTGCCGTCCGGCTGGGTAAGAACAACATCCGCCCGGCCGGTGCCTGATCAGTGGCACGCCGCCGCAGGACGTGTCGACCTTGCCTCGATTGCATGGGGCGGACTGCGGGCAACCGACGCACCGCAAATTGATATTGAGACTGGCGAAACGTCCACGTTCAACAACAAAGGCGCCTTCGAGTTCGAAGCCGGCCATGTGCGCGACGACGGGACGTTGATGCCGTGCGGTCTTGCCCGCTACCGATTGACCTTTCCGAGCGATGTGAAAGATCCGTTGCGGCAAATTCTTACGTCACAACTGCTGGCCAACGGCAGTGCGACCAAGCATCAATATCACTGGGAGAAGGCGTTTCGGTTGCTTGAGCTCGATGTAACCAGCCGCGGGGCGAGGTTCCTCGTATGGAATTGGTGGCGGCAGGAAGAGCCCGGCCATGTTTACGGCATGGTCATCGGCATGCCGGAAAAAACTTCCCATCAGCAGGATGAATGCGGCGCGTCGGGCATCGTCAAAAGCCTCCAACTCAAACGGTCCGATGACTGGGTTTGGCGCGCGTCTGAACTGAATGCAGCATCCAACCCTGGAATGACACCCGTCTCCGCCCTTTTTATCGAAATGGGCCTCGATAGGTTTCTCCAACTCGGAATTGAGCCGTCAGCGTTCTTTTCCTGGCTTGAAAAACAGCTCGGAGGTTCAGCACATGAACACACGCCAGGATCGGTTCTCGCGTTGCGCTACGGTCTGAACGATGGCCGGGAGATTGTGTTGGGCGACATTGCGAATGCGAGACGCGCCGGAGGTGACAGAGGGTCCCGCGATGATCCGTGGCGGCCGGTAATCGTTGAACTCGATGCGCGCTGTCCATTACAGGAGCACGATCTCCAGCTCATCCGTCAGGCCCGTGACAGTGTCGTAAGCCTCCACGTGTCATTCCGGGCATCGTGCTAGAGCGCTTCGTATCGCGTACTGAAATGAGTGGTGAGCCCGGAAGGATTCGAACCTTCGACCCGCTGATTAAAAGTCAGCTGCTCTGCCAACTGAGCTACGGGCCCACTGCTATGAAAGTGCGCGCGAACATAGTGCCGTGACCGGGGGCGGTCAATAGATTCGCGTTCGCCGATATGGGGACATTCTGATTGGCGGTCAGGATGACGGTCTTGGTTTGGGCTGCGGCAATGGCGCGTTGGCCACCAGATTGCGCAGCTTCGCGGAGAGCGCGGCGAACTTCGGATCAGGTAGAGGTTGGAGCGGCAGCTCTTCTCCGTCGTCGGCGACCACTTCGACCTTGATCAGCGTACCGGGCGAAGGCGGTGTGTCCAACGGCTCCCCGCCAAACACCGCCGTCCTGCACCTCAGTCCGCTCTTCGTCATACGGGCACAGTGGCGCGCCGCATCAGCGACGTTCTCAATCGGCCCCACCATCAGGCGATACACCAGATCACCATCTTCGGTGCCCTGTGGCAGGGCCCGGGCGTCAAATGTGCCGACGAGCCTTCCGTGAGTCCTGTTCAGTGCCTTCCAGGCGGCTTTTACCGCATCGATGCTCGTATGCAGGTCGAGCGCGACGCCAAACCGGGTACGGGAGATCGCCGGCTGCACGGTGTTGCGCACGGCCGGCTTGACCAGTTCTGCAAGCTCGCGGTCCGGTGTCGTCGCGGGCTTGGCCATTTCCCGCGGATTGACAGAACCGGTAACGACGGTGTCGGCGATCGCTGTGTCAGCGGCAACGGTCTCCGTGGCGACGGTTTCGGTGGCAACTGCTTCAGTCGCCAAGGTTTCGGCGGCTGCGGTTTCCGTCGCGACGGGTTCAGCTACAGCGGGTTCAGCTACAACGGTTTCAGTTACCGCGGTTTCGGTGGCGGCGGTCTCCGGGGCCACGGCCTCTGGGGCAATGGTGTCCGAAGCCGGATGAACCTGGGGCGTCTCATCGACCGCAGAGTCGGGCGCCGGGTTGATCGAGCCGGTGACGATCACGTCCTGCGAGGCAGACTCTGCGTCGGGCAACTCGGGCGCCATCACTTCTACTGGTGGTTCAGCCACCGGTGCCGTGGGCTCTGGCTGCGCTTCGGGCAGGTTGGCGACAACCTGCCTCTCTGCGACGGGGATATTGGCCTCCGCAACGGCATTCTCAAGCGATGCAATCTTCAGATGCAGGGTGTTCGACTGTTTCTGTTCAGAAGAGATCTGCGTTTGCAGAAAGATGATCTGCCGCTCAAGCAGGGAAAGGCGCTGTTCGAGATGCTGTACCCTCTGCTTGTCTGCATGGAACCGCTCCTGATCCGGTTGCGGCGACGTTTCGGCAAGCTCGATCGGATTGGGCACCTGCGTTACCTGCCGGCGTGACAGCACGCCTTCCAGCGCCAGCGATCCCGCCACCACCAGAGCAACGATGATCGACGAAACGGAGAGCAGCCGCGAAAGGTCAGGGGAGCGCCCCCGCACCATGGCGGGCGCTACGGTCTTGACCGCTTCACTGGCGTCTTTCGGCTTCACTGACTCACTCATCCGCCATTGCTCCAAAACATGACAGGTGCTGCTGCGGTTCCCCCGGCGAATGCTGCTGATTCGTCGTTTCCCCAGATGAGCTCTCAGATCTAGTTGCTAAAGAGAAAAAAAGTCTTAATACATCAGTAACCATTTTCGAAGGCCGCCGGAACTGCACACAAGATGCGGAAACAGGCCATACTCGAGACCCAAATATCTGATGTTATTGCGTATTTTGGTGGCAGACGAGCGGTTGCCACAACTTCACAACGCAGTCGGCTTCGGCCAGTTGGAGCCGCCTGATCACTACGTATTAACCATTCGGGGGCTGATGTGATCGCGTGCCCTCGGACGGTGCAACTCTTGCAACGGAAATTCCATGACTAAAGCGGCTTTCGCATCGATCGTACTTGCAGCGGGAAAGGGCACGCGGATGAAAAGCCGCCTGCCCAAGGTCCTGCACGCCATCGCCGGCCGCAGTATGCTCGGTCATGTTCTGTCCTGCCTCAAGACGGCCGGAGCCATGGAGACCGTTCTGGTCACCGCACCGGATCACGAAGATGTCCGCGCCGAAGCTCTGAATCATGTTCCCGCACTGCGTAGCGCCGTTCAGGTGCGCCAGCTTGGAACGGCGGACGCGGTCAAGGCGGCAAGGGCTGAAATTGCGTCCCGGGAGGCGCCTGTCATCGTCCTCTATGGTGACACACCCCTACTGCGTTCCGAAACGATCGAACGGGTGGTCGCAGGGACGGACAATGGTACGGATATTGTCGTACTCGGCTTCGACGCCGCCGACCCGACCGGCTATGGTCGGCTCCTTACAGACGCGGACGGCCACATAGAGGCGATCCGCGAAGAACTCGAAGCGAGCCCGAGCGAGCGCGCTGTGACCCTGTGCAATTCAGGCGTGATCGCATTCCGGTCGGCGGCTTTGCTGGATCTCCTCGACGACATCGGCAACGACAATGCCAAGGGCGAGTACTATCTCACGGACGTCATCGAGATCGCCCGTTCGAAGGGTCTTGCAAGCAGCGTCGTGGAATGCAGTGAGGATGAGGTCATGGGCGTCAACTCGCGCGCTCAACTGGCTCAGGCCGAAGCGCTGATGCAACATCGCCTGCGCCTCAAGGTCATGGCTGAAGGCGCCACCTTGGTGTCGCCCGAAACGGTCTATCTAAGTGCCGACACAGCAATTGCGGAGGACGTGACCATAGAGCCGCATGTGTTCATTGGACCTGGAGTTTCCATCGCCCGGGACGCAGTCATCCGCGCCTTCTCGCATCTCGAAGGCGCCGCGGTGGGCGAAAGGGCGTCGATAGGACCTTATGCACGGTTGCGTCCGGGAGCCAGCCTGTCCGAAGGCTGCCGTGTAGGCAATTTTGTCGAGATCAAGAACACCCGGATCGAGGCCGGCGCCAAGGTCAATCACCTGGCCTACATCGGCGACGCCCGGGTCGGGCAGGGCGCCAATGTGGGCGCAGGCACGATCACCTGCAACTACGACGGCGCCGCCAAGCACTTCACCGACATCGGCGATGGCGCCTTTGTGGGCTCCAACAGCTCCCTTGTCGCGCCGGTCACTATCGGCCCGGGTGCCTATGTGGGTTCGGGCAGCGTCATCACCAAGGACGTCGATGCCGGCGCGCTCGCCGTGACCCGGTCGAAGCAATCACAGATTGACGGCTGGGCCGCGCGCAAAAAGCGCGCGCAGTCGGAAAACGCATCAAACAACCGCGGCAACAAAACTGCTGCAGGAGGCTGAACAGATGTGCGGTATCGTTGGTATTTTGGGATCGCAGCCGGTCGCACCGCTGATGCTCGACGCCTTGCGCCGGCTCGAGTACCGCGGCTATGACTCCGCCGGCGTCGCAACTCTCGAAGACGGCGAACTGGTCCGCCGCCGCGCGCCCGGCAAGCTGAACAACCTGCAGGGCGTTCTCGGCAACGGCCCCCTGTCGGGTACCACCGGCATCGGCCACACCCGTTGGGCAACCCATGGCGCCCCCACCGAGACCAACGCCCATCCTCATTCGGCCGGCGGTGTCGCGGTTGTGCATAACGGCATCATCGAAAACTTCCGTGACCTGCGCGAGGAACTGGAGACAGACGGTTATCGCTTTGAAACGCAGACCGATACCGAAGTCGTGGTTCAACTGATCAGCCGCGAAATGAAAGAGGGCAAGGCTCCGAAGGATGCCGTTTTCGCCACACTGCAGCGCCTCGACGGTGCCTTTGCGCTTGGCATAATCTTTTCCGGCCAGCAGGACCTGATGATCGGCGCGCGACGCGGCAGCCCGCTCGCCATCGGGTATGGCGATGGCGAGATGTTCCTCGGCTCCGATGCCGTCGCCCTTGCCCCCTTCACCAACAAGGTGACCTTTCTCGATGAAGGCGACTGGGTGGTGCTAACCCGCAATTCGGCACAGATCCACGATGAGACCGGCGCTGCCGTTGAGCGCCCGATACGGTTCACCCAGGCCAGCGCCTATCTCGCGGACAAAGGCAACCATCGCCATTTCATGGCCAAGGAGATCGCCGAGCAGCCGGAGGTGATCGGCCACACGTTGGGCGAATACATCGACATGGCGGAGCAACGGGTAAAGCTGCCCGAGCTGCCGTTCAGCTTTGCCGACCTGACGCGGGTGACCATCACCGCATGCGGCACCGCGTCTTACGCCGGACTTGCCGCAAAATACTGGTTCGAGCAGATCGCCAGGCTGCCGGTGGAAGTGGACATCGCATCGGAGTTCCGCTATCGCGAGGCTCCTTTGCCGGATGGCGGGCTGTCGGTCGTGATTTCGCAGTCGGGTGAAACCGCGGACACACTTGCCGCCCTGCGCTATTGCGCCGGCCAGGGACAGCACACGGTTGGTATCGTCAATGTCCAGGACAGCTCCATTGCCCGCGAGTGCGATGCGATCCTGCCGACTTACGCGGGCCCCGAAATCGGAGTTGCCTCAACCAAGGCGTTCACCTGCCAGCTCACCGTCCTCGCCTGCATGGCCCTTGCCGCGGCGCGCCAGCGAAACACCATCACGCCCGAGCAGGAACGCGAACTCGTATCCGCATTGGTCGGCGTGCCGCGCCACATCGCGGACATTCTGCGCAACGAAAGCGAGCTCGAACGCATCGCCAAGAAGTTGACCAGCGCCCGCGACGTGCTCTATCTCGGTCGCGGCATCAATTACCCGATCGCTCTGGAAGGAGCGCTCAAACTGAAAGAAATTTCCTATATCCATGCCGAGGGCTATGCCGCCGGCGAGCTCAAACACGGACCGATCGCGCTCATAGACGAAGACGTTCCGGTCATTGTCATTGCGCCGCACGACACGCTCTATGAGAAGACAGTCTCCAATATGGAGGAAGTCGCAGCGCGCGGCGGCAAGATTGTCCTGCTGACAGACGAGATCAACGGCAATGGCAACGGCGCCGAAACCTTCGAACAGTTCCGTGTGCCCCGGGCCAATTCATTCATCAACCCGATGCTCTATGCTGTGCCGGTCCAGCTGCTTGCCTACCACGCAGCGGTGTTCATGGGCACGGACATAGATCAGCCACGAAATCTCGCTAAATCCGTCACCGTCGAATAGGGACGACACCCCATATTTGGCGGGAGTGATTATAGTTGATTATTGGTAAACTGCGGATTCAAGCTTCATTAACTCACCGGTGCAACACTCTACGAGCGTGTAACTGGGTAGAGTAAAAGCAGTGCGGAATTTAACACTTGCCATAGCGATCTTCGCTCAGGCGATGACGCTGGGCGCCATATCCTCCGAAGCCGCCAAATCACCGACCAAGTCCGCGATCCAGTCAGGATCGGCGGCGCTTCAGGCCGGCGCGTATCAGTCGGCTGTAGACCAATTCACCAAAGCGTTGTCGGCAAAAACGCTTGATGCCAAGACCACGGCGCTCACCCTTTTGAACAGGGGGCTCGCGCATCAGCAGCTGAGCCAGTTCGTACAGGCGATCACCGACTACGAGCGGGCACTTCAGGAAAGAAAGCTGGAGCCGAAAACAAGAGCCGTTGCGCTGTACAACCGCGGGCTTGCCAACAGAAAGCTCTACCGCACAACGCTGGCGCTTGAAGATTTCACCAATGCGCTTCTGCTCAATCCGAATTTTGCGCAAGCCTATAACAGCCGTGCAAACGTGCTGCGGGAACTGGGTTACTACACCACCGCGATACAGGACTACGACGCGGCCGTGAGACACAAGCACCCGCACCTCCACATTCCGCTTTACGGAAAGGCGCTGTCGCACGCTGCCATACGCAATCTTGCAGCCGCGAAGGACGCCCTGACAAAAGCCCTTCACATCCAACCGGCCTACAAGCCGGCCCGACGCTTGCTGGCGCGAATCACCAAAGTGCCGAACCAGAAGAAACAGGAACAGCCTGAAGCGCCCGAAACCAAGGGAACGCTTGTGGCTGAAACCCAGACCGACCGCATCATCACCGGCACTGTCGATGACCAGTCGACCACGGTGGTCGTAAAGAACAATCTGCCCTGGGCCCCGGCACCCAGGGAAGTCATTGACCCGGCGGCCCTGCCTGAGAAGAACCCCGGCGAGCTGTTGATCACAGACAATGAAACCGCCGAGTCGATCATCGCCAGCGCGTCCATCACACCGCTGAACCAGCAGGATGTTGTCGCAAGCCCGACATCGGCACCCGCCGACCAGGTCACTGATAATGTCGTGACCGCAAAAGATGCGGAAGATCCGAGCCTGCGAAATCAGATTCTGCCCGGCAGGACGGTCATTTTTGTTCCCGGTCCCGGCGCCGAGCAGAACACCCAACCGGATGTTGCCCCGGTACCGCAATCACCAGTCAATGCGGAACAGACCGAGCCGCAAACGACGGACGTTGCCGCGCTGACACCGGCCGAGCCCGATCAGGCTCCCGACGCCGAGGCGATGCCCGAAGGATATCTCATTCAGCTGTCCGCGCAGACCGATCCGGCGCGGGCCCGCGGCCTGTGGAACAGCATGTCGGAGAAACATTCCGATATTCTCGGCAATCTCACCCCTTACATCATCAAGGTACAGATCTCGGGTAAGGGAACGATCTATCGTGTGCGCGCCGGCGGATTTGGCGATCGCGCCGCGGGTTCCCAGCTGTGCTCACAGCTTAAGCGGCGGCGAATATCCTGCTACGTCACCGCGGCGAACAAGTAACGCCACATGGCGCCCAAACGGCCCCGCATCACGATGCGGGGTCTTTTTTTGCCGTCGGACGGGACAGAATAAAACTGGCGGCCCCCACCAGGCACACAACTGCAACCCCCAGCAACACGACGGACAGCCCGGACCACACAATCAGCCAGAGCAGGCTGGCTCCGATCATGCTCACCGCGATGAGCTTGGCGTGCAGGGGAATGGAGCCATTCTCCTGCCAGTCCCGAATCATGCGGCCGAAGATCCTGTGATTCAGAAGCCAGCTGCGAAACCTCGGCGATGAATGTGCAAATGCCCACGCCGCCACGAGGATGAACGGTGTTGTGGGTAACAGCGGCAGGAACACCCCGACGAATCCCAGGCCAACCGCAATCCAGCCGATCCCGATCAGTACGAACTTCGGCAGTTTTGACACATCATCTCCAGCACTCGGTAACTTTGGATTGGAAACCCCCTTGAACCGGCGGCCAAGCCGTATCAATTTATGTCTGCGCCTTGCCAATTGCCAGATGTCGTAATATAGCGCAAGAATGGCTGTAATGGCGCAAGGCCGCGAGCAGCGCATGCCGGTGCATGCATACTTGACCCCTGCGCAGCGCCTGTAAAAAACTATGAACAAGAAAAAACCGAACAAACAGAATCAGTCCGACCGGAAGCTCGCTTCGATAATTCAAGGCGATGCGAAACCGGTGAAGATGGGAGTATTCGCGCGGCTGCGGGCCTACTTCCTGACCGGGCTCGTCGTCGCCGCCCCGATCAGCATTACGATTTACCTGACCTGGTGGTTCGTCAGCTTCTTCGACGTTTGGTTGAAACCCCTTGTGCCGGCCCTTTACAATCCGGACACCTATCTCCCGTTTTCGGTGCCCGGGGTGGGTCTGGTCTTCGCACTCATCGCCCTGACATTTCTGGGAGCCCTGACGGCAAACCTGTTCGGCAGGACCATCGTTGCCTATGGCGAACAGATGTTCAACCGCATGCCGGTCGTCCGCAATGTCTACCGCGCCCTTAAACAGATATTCGAAACCGCCCTGTCGCAGAGCAACTCGTCATTCCAGGATGTCGGTTTGATCGAGTATCCGCGCAAGGGCCTTTTCGCCATCGTCTTTGTCTCCACGGAGACGACCGGCGAAATCCCGGAGAAGTCCGG
This sequence comes from Hyphomicrobiales bacterium, assembly GCA_021775615.1. Taxonomy (GTDB): domain Bacteria; phylum Pseudomonadota; class Alphaproteobacteria; order Rhizobiales; family JAJFHB01; genus JAJFHM01. The sequence goes on along the minus strand of JAJFHL010000147.1, from coordinate 38,906 downwards.
CATTCCGGAAATGCTGAGCGTGTTTTTGCCGACGACGCCCAATCCCACGTCGGGCTATCTCCTGTTCGTGCCGAAACGCGACGTCTTGCTTCTGGACATGTCGGTCGAAGAAGGCGCCAAACTCGTCATATCCGCCGGATTGGTTTCGCCAAAGGATGCCGAGGAGGCGGACGTGCCGACTCTCGCTCCTGAAGCCGCCACACAGATTGCAAAGAAGGCCCGGCCGGCCGGCACACGAACATCGCCCAACCAGAAGAAACCCGAAAAAGTAAATTGACCGGATTGCATCACCCGGCGGCCAAAAGCCGAACCGCTTCGTTCCTTTCGAAGAGATAGAGCAACACACGCAAGGCCGCGCCCCGTTCGCCCTCCAGGTTCGGGTTCTTGTTCATGGTCAGTGCTGCGTCATCACGGGCTGCCGCGAGCAGATCGCCATGCGCCGCAAGATCCGCCACGCGGAACCCGGGTGTGCCGCTCTGCCGGGTTCCGAGCAGTTCCCCCGCACCGCGAAGCCTGAGATCTTCCTCTGCGATGACGAAGCCGTCTTCGGTGCTGCGCATGATCTCCAGCCGCGCCTTTGCGACATCGCCAAGCGGTGACTGATAGAGCAGCAGGCAGACCGAATGAGCCGTGCCGCGCCCGACCCGCCCGCGCATCTGATGCAATTGTGACAGACCAAACCGCTCGGCATGTTCGATGACCATGATCGTCGCCTCGGGAACATCGACACCGACTTCGATCACCGTGGTCGCCACCAGAATGTCGATTTCGCCGACCTGGAAGCGCCGCATGACTTCATCTTTTTCCGCCGCCTTGAGGCGGCCATGGACCAGGCCGGCACGGCCGGGGAACCGCGCATTCAGAAGTTCGAAGCGACGTTCGGCATCTGAAAGCTCCGACACCCCGGATTCGCTCACCAGAGGGCAGACCCAGTAACACCGCGCGCCGGTGTCAATCGCGCTTGCCAGCCGCCCTTCCACATCGCCAAGCCGCTCCATCGGAAGCACCCGGGTGTCCACCGGCGTGCGCCCCGCCGGTTTGTCCGTCAGCTTCGACGATTCCATATCGCCATAAAGGGTCAGCGCCAGCGTGCGCGGTATCGGTGTCGCGGTCATCACCAGAACATCTGCACCCTTGGGTGCTTTCGCCTGCAAGGCGAGGCGCTGATGCACACCGAACCGGTGCTGCTCGTCGATAACCGCAACGCCAAGGTCATGGAACGCGACATCGCTCTGAAAGAGTGCATGCGTGCCGATAAGAATGCTGATGTCGCCCGCCGCAAGCCGTTCCAGCAGGTCCGCGCGGGTCGCTCCCTTCTCACGTCCCGTGAGCAGGGCCACCGTGACGCCGGCCTTTTCGCAAAGCGGTTCAATTGTCGCCAGGTGCTGACGCGCCAGAATTTCTGTCGGCGCCATGAGCGCCGCCTGGGCGCCCGTTTCGACAGCGGCCGCCATGGCAATCAGGGCGACGACCGTCTTGCCCGAGCCGACATCGCCCTGCAGAAGCCGCAACATGCGTTCTGGCGCCGCCATATCGGCCAGGATTTCCTTGAGTGCTTGGGTCTGAGAGCCCGTCAGGCTGAACGGAAGCGCATTGATGATCAGCTCACGCAACGTTCCCGAACCGGCCAAACTCCGCCCTGAGGATTTCTTCAAGTTGCGGCGCATGATGGCAAGCGCCAGTTGATTGGCCAGAAGCTCATCATAGGCGAGCCTGCTGCGGGCAGGGGACACGGGTTCCAGATCCGCCGACGATTCCGGGCTGTGAACAGCCTTCAGGGCAGAACCGAATTCCATCCACCGGTTCTTGTCCAGCCAGGCGCCATCCTGCCACTCGGGCAGTTCCGGACACAGCGCGACCGCCTGGCCAATGGCATTACGCAATGTCTTGGCTGCCAGGCCCGCGGTTGACGGGTAGACCGGCTCGATGGCCGGAAACTCCGCGAACTCATCCTCCGTCAGAATGTAGTCGGGATGGGTCATTTGAGCCTGGCCGTCGTAATACTCCACCTTGCCGCTGACCAGCCGGGTCTCACCGACAGGCAGACGCTCGGTCAGGTATTCACGATGGGCATGAAAGAACACCAGCGTAAGATCACCGCTGTCATCGAAACATTTGACACGGTACGGCACCCGCCGGTTATGCGCGGGAGAGGGCTGGTGCTGTCCGACCGTAAGCGTCAGGGTCACGACCACACCTTCCGGCGCGTCGGCGACCTTGGGGCGCAAACTCCGATCGATCACGCTAAAGGGAAAATGCCAGAGAAGATCGCATACATAGGCATTCGCCGACGGCGTATCGTCCACCTGCCGGTTGAACAGGCGGCCCATATTCTGAGAGATCTTTGGCCCCACGCCCTGCAGGCTCTTCACGTCCGCAAAAAGAGAGTTCAATATCGATGGCCGCATGCTCAATCCAATGGCGCGTCAGTAGTCGATAGCCTGCCACCAGCCTTCATGGCGCAAAGCGGCACGAAGCGGCGTTTCAACGTTTGCCGGCGCCGATTCGATGTAGCGCCGGGCTTCGATCAGGGAGTCTCCGGTCAAGGTCCTCAGGTATCCGATTGCACCGCCGATCGAAAAAGGCTCTCCCAGTATGTCCTGATAGTTTCCGGCCAGGTCCGTCCACACAGCAGCATCATAGTAACTGTCCCGCAACCAGGTCTGCACCGTCTTAAGGGCAAATGCATGCCGGCTTTGGGCGCGGGCCCCGTCACGGTCCACATAACCGATATGTTCAGCCGTCGTACGTTCGCGCCTTGCCAGATCTTCGACAGCGGGCATCAGACCGTCGCGGGCACTTGCGATGTGGCTTGTCGCACAGGCAACTCCATGACCTTCGTCGATAACGACAACCAGCGCCTGCTTTCTTTTGGGCGACACTCGGACAAACTCGAACGGCAGCCTTGGGCCCTCCGCGACACTCCAGTTTCCGGTCACGTGAGGCGTCAGATCGTCAAGATCCCACAACAGGGAACCCCATCCGATGACCGCGATTTTCTCCATTGTGCCTCTCGCGCCGTGTTCGGCTATTGAGTCTTTCAGAGCCATGTCTATAAACCACTGCACAAGGCGAGGCCAAGCGCATGGCTTCACCGCTGGAACGGGCCACCATCTCAATTATGAACGAACGTCTCAGAAAACTTGCATTTCGGGCGAACCATCGCGGCATGAAGGAACTCGACCTCATCATCGGCCGGTTTGCGGATGCTCATCTGAGCGAGTTGACGTCGGAAGAACTGGACCAATTCGAGCGCATCCTGGAAGTACCCGATCCTCAGATGTACGCCTGGATCATGGGCACCGAGGACGTGCCGGCGGAGCAGGACAACGCTCTTTTCGCGCGGATCAGGCAGATACGCCTCATCCCGGCGGATTATTCACAATCCGGGTGATGACAGGCGTTGCAATGGGATGGGTCGAGTGAAACAGCTTGAGGAGATCATCGCCTCGGGTGCCAGAACAACCATCGGCGGGGTACCTGAGGGTCTCGACGCGTTGTTCGCCGGCGACTATACGCGCGCGCGGCATTCCAAGTCACCGGCCAGCCGCCCGGTTCTGTTCATCACCAGGGACGATGCGCGACTTGCAGCCACATATGATGCATTGGCGTTCTTTGCACCCGACATAGACGTCCTGCGGCTGCCCGCGTGGGATTGCCTGCCGTACGACAGGGTTTCTCCGCGCCCCGGCATCGTGGCGGAGCGCATCGCCACACTGGCACAACTCACGAAATCAGAACCCGCATCACGGCCGCGGCTCATCCTTGCGACGGCGAACGCCGTCCTGCAACGGGTGCCCCGTCCAGAGTTCATAGCCCGCGGTGCCCTCAATGCGGCCCCGGGCAACCGGATCGACATCGACCATCTGAAGACCTATTTCGCACAGAACGGCTTCAACCGGACCGGTACCGTCGTCGATCCGGGCGACTACGCCATCCGTGGCGGTATTGTAGACCTCTACGCACCGGGAACCGGCGCGCCCCTCCGGCTCGACTTTTTTGGCGACACGCTGGAATCCATCAGAACGTTCGATCCGCAAACACAGCGCACCATCGGCCAGCTCAAGCGCATGGACCTGCTGCCTGCGAGCGAGGTTGTGCTCACGCCCGAAGCGGTTACCGGGTTCAGGACCGGCTATGGCGCCCTGTTCGGCGGCGTCACCGGGCCGGACCCTCTTTATGAAGCGGTAAAGTCCGGCCACCGCTATCAGGGCGTGGAGCACTGGTTGCCACTCTTCCATGACGGTCTGAGCACCGTGTTCGACTATGTAAAACCCGACGCACTGATTTTCGATCACTTGCTGGAGGACGCGGCCCGGTCGCGCTTCGAGCAGATCAACGAATACTACGATGCCCGTATCGCCGCCCGCGAGCAGGATTCGCTCGGCGCACCGATCTACAATCCGATCCCGCCCGATGCGCTCTATCTGAGCGAAGACGAGTGGACATCGGCCTCCAGCAACCTGCCGACGGTTCAGCTTTCACACTTCGAACAGCCGGATGTTTCGGGCTCGCACCGCACCATGTCCCTTGGCGGGCGCCAGGGTCGAAGCTTCGCGGCGGAACGCGGCGAAACCGACCGCAACCTGTTCGAGGCGCTGCAAGATCACATCAACGCAACGCAACGCTCGGGCAAACGCGTCGTCGTGGCATGCTGGAGCGAGGGCTCTCGCGATCGCCTGAAATCTGTCATGGCCGATCACAGCTCCGATCAGGCGGTTCTGGCAGACACATGGCACGACGCGCTGGCCCTGCCGCCCACCACCGCATCGCTGGTCCTTTTGGGTCTGGAAACAGGTTTCGAAACCGAAGACATCGCCGTCATCTGCGAACAGGACGTACTCGGCGACCGTCTGGTCCGGCGCGCCCGCAGGACCAAGCGCGCCGAAGACTTCCTGACCGAGGTCTCTTCACTGTCCCAGAGCGACCTGGTGGTTCATGTGGATCACGGTATCGGCCAATTCGAAGGCCTGCAGACCATCACCGTCAACGAGGCGCCGCACGACTGCCTGCTCATAGTCTATCAGGGCGGCGACCGTCTCTTTCTCCCCGTTGAAAATATCGAGCTTCTCAGCCGGTACGGTTCGGACGACGCCGGTGCCCAGCTCGACAAGCTCGGCGGTTCGGGCTGGCAGGCGCGCAAGGCACGCCTCAAGCAGCGCATTCGCGACATCGCCGAGCAGCTCATCAAGACCGCCGCCGCAAGGACCCTCAAGAGCGGTGAAGTGCTGGCGCCCACCGACGGGCTCTATGACGAGTTCTGCGCACGCTTTCCGTTTGAAGAGACCGAGGACCAGATCGCCGCAATCGACGCCGTCGTCGACGATCTGGCGGCCGGCCGCCCCATGGACCGGCTGGTGTGCGGCGATGTCGGCTTCGGCAAGACCGAAGTCGCTCTCAGATCCGCCTTCATTGCGGTCATGTCGGGCAAGCAGGTCGCCCTTGTGGTGCCGACGACCTTGTTGGCGCGTCAGCACTACCAGACCTTCAAGGAACGTTTCGCCGGGCTTCCGGTGCGCGTCGAACAGGCTTCGCGCCTGGTGCCGAAGGCGGATCTCGACAAGACCAAGTCCGGCCTGACCAGCGGCGATGTGGACATCGTCATCGGCACTCATGCCCTGCTCGGTAAATCGATAGCATTTCGTGACCTGGGCCTTCTCATCGTCGACGAGGAGCAGCATTTCGGGGTCGCACACAAGGAGCGTCTCAAGGAGCTGCGTGCCAATGTTCACGTCCTGACGCTGACGGCCACGCCAATCCCGCGAACCTTGCAGCTGGCGCTCACCGGCGTGCGCGAACTCTCGCTCATCACCACCCCGCCGGTCGACCGTCTCGCGGTCAGAACGTTCATCAGCCCGTTTGATCCGGTCATCATCCGCGAGGCGCTGCTGCGCGAACTCTATCGCGGCGGGCAGAGCTTTTATGTCTGTCCGCGCATTGCCGACCTACCCGAAACCGAAGAATTCCTGCGAGACCACGTGCCTGAGGTAAGTTTTGCCGTCGCCCATGGCCAGATGCCCACCGGGCAACTCGAAGACGTCATGACCGCGTTTTATGAAGGCAGCTACAATGTGCTGTTGTCGACAACGATCATCGAATCCGGTCTCGATATCCCCACGGCAAACACACTGATTGTCCACCGCGCCGACAAATTCGGCCTGGCCCAGCTCTATCAGCTGCGCGGCCGGGTCGGGCGCTCCAAGAGCCGTGCCTATGCGCTCTTTACGGTGCCGGCAAACCGGCCCCTGACCGAAACCGCGGACAAGCGGTTGCGGGTGCTGCAGTCCCTCGACTCGCTGGGTGCCGGTTTCACCCTGGCGAGCCATGATCTCGACATCCGCGGAGCTGGAAACCTGCTCGGCGAAGAGCAATCGGGCCACATCAAGGAAGTGGGTTTCGAACTCTACCAGGACATGCTGGAAGAAGCCGTCGCCAGCCTGCGCGCCGGAGACGACGACGATACCCAGGAGGACAAGTGGTCGCCGCAGATCAATCTCGGCACCTCCGTACTGATCCCCGAGACATATGTCACGGACCTCGAACTGCGGCTCGGACTGTACCGGAGGTTGGCCGATCTTGAGGGTCAGGAATCTGTTCAGGCATTCGGCGCGGAACTCGTCGACCGTTTCGGCTCGTTGCCAGAGGAGGTCGAGCATCTGCTCGAAGTCGTCGCCATCAAGATCCTGTGCCGCCAGGCCGGCATATCGAATGTCGATGCCGGACCCAAGGGCGTCGTTCTCAAATTCCGCAACGGACAGTTTGCCAACCCGGGCGGGTTGATCGGCTACATCAACGAGCAGGGAACGCTGGCAAAGCTGCGCCCCGACCACACCATGGTCCTCAAGCGCGACTGGCCAACCCCGGAAAACCGCCTCAAGGGTGCACATGTGATACTGAAGCAGCTGGCGCGCGTGGCCACGGAAGACCAGGCGGTGGCCTAGACCCTTTCTTCTTCTTACGGAAGCGCTTGCCCGATGCACCGCATCGAACTGCGCACCGCGCATAGATCAAACTGCGCTTAACCGATCCCGGTTAAGCGCAGAGTATTTGATCTATTTCACTAAGCACGAGCAGCTTGCCTGCGTCCAACCGGACGCAGGCTGCTCTTACCGAGCGAACCGATTTGACGCCATCAAACGGTTCAATATGAAGGTGAAAGGGTCTAGCTTACCTCTTCCCCGGCGAGGGTTTCGGTGTTGTTCTGATCCGCCACCGCCATCTCAAGCGCCCGCGCGATCACTTCGGGCTGTTCCGCGCCCATCACCGCATATTTGTTGGCAACAATGAAGCAGGGCACGCCGCTGACGCCCATCTCGCGCGCCAGATTGATTTCCTTGCTCACAAGCTCCGCATCCGCGTCTGTATCAATCAATTCGGCGATGAGCGATGTATCAAGACCGACATCTTCGGCCGCCTTCAGGAGCACGTCGCGATCGGTTAGATCTCCACCCTCTATGAAATAGAGGGAAAACAGCCGCTCCACCATTTCGTCCTGCAGACCGGGCGTAACCGCCCATCTGATCAACCGATGAGCATTCACCGTGTTGGGAGAGCGCTCGATCTTGCCGAACTCAAAGGGAATGCTTTCCATGTCGCCTGCATCGGACACCGCCTGATAGATCTGCTTTGCCCGATCCGTGCCGCCGAATTTCTTGCTGAGATACTCCTGCCTGTCGACGCCTTCGGGAGGAATGGTCTCGTCGAGCTGATACGGCCGCCAGCGTACATCAACGGCGATGTCGGGCTTGAGCTGCAGGGCTTTTTCAAAGCGGCGCTTGCCGATATAGCACCACGGGCACATGACGTCCGAGATGATATCGACGCTAATCGGTTGCGGGTCGGCTGTGGTCACCGGCTGTTCTCCAGGGCACACGGGAAAATCAGCTCAATATGGCGCGCCGGAAGAAAAAATGCAAAAGGCGGGGAGCCTTAGGCCGATCAACTCATCATCGCGCGCACGCGATGTATCATCTTCTGAGGATCGCGGTCGTCGTCAAATTCGCAAATGCTGCAGATGAGATCCACCTTGACCGGCTTTTCCATTTCCGGCGTGGTCAGTTCAGTACATTTGACCACACCGCTGATGCGCTTGACGGCGACCCGAGCGGCCTCCAGCGAGGTATCCGGCAGGATGACGCAGAATCTGCCGCCCGAGTAGCGCGCGGTCAGATCTTCGCCGCGCACCAGATATCCCATCATGTCGCCAACCTGTCGAATGATGCGGTCGCCGACCACAAATCCGAATTCCGAGTTGATCGCTTCCAGGTTGGAAATGTCGAGGAAGGCGAGCGAGAACTTGCCCGCACGGTGCCGGGCGTCCGCGATCATGCTGCGCAGGTGCTCAAGAAGGAAGCCGCGGCTGTAGAGGCCCGTCAGGCCGTCGCTCGTCGCCATGTGGCGGGCTTCTTTGTAGATTGCCCGCAGCGAATCGCGAAACCGCAATTCCGAAATCAGCGACACAATGCGGGTTTCCAGCTCGCGCGGGCGGACCGGCTTCATGATAATGTCCGTTACGCCTTCACAATCGGCCACATCAGGCGCGTTCAAATCCCGTTCTTTCGCCATCAGCACGATCGGGAGATTGAACAGCCTTGAGTTCCTTCGGACCGCGCGGCACAGCTCCATATAGGGCTCGGGGTTGCCGTCAAGGTCGATAATCACGGTATCGAACCGGCGCCGCGTCAGGTAGTCCATCGCCGTTTCGGGCGTCAGCGCCCCGACAAGGGTCGCATGTCGCGACAGGGTGTTCTCGATGACGGGGTAGCTCTCCGTTGCGCCCACCACCAGCACGGTCGCGTCGTCCACACTGCGCTGCGGTGCGGCAATGACCGGCGCATCGACGCCGTATTTCGCTGATGTGTTGAGACGCCGAACCAACTCTTCGTGCATGGTGTTAAGGCGGACCAAAGCGCCTAGCCGGCCGCAAATCTGGTGCTCGTTGAAGGGGCCGAGGATAATTTCGTCCACCTTCGCATGGCGAATCTCTTCGACCTGGGCCTCGCCGCAGCGCGCTTCTTCTCCGATTGCCATGACGGGAATGTGAGTCAGGGCGCTCTCTGACTTGAGGTCGCGAGCAAAGGCGACGAACCTGTCGATGTGCTGCTCCGCATGTTCGGCAAGGAGATTCAGGATCACGACATCAGGGCGGTCTTCCTGGCAGCAGGCCTGCAAACCCGCCGCGAGATCGACGGTTCTGCTGGAAAAACCACACCTCTGCAATGCCTCGGGCAGGGTGGGATCACCGCCGCTGGAACCTTCGCCGACAATCAGGACCCTCGCCGTACTGGGCATCAAGATGTACTCCATGCAGTGCGCCAGGCGGGCAATCCAGCCAAGCAGAATCGAATTCCGGTACCGACTCTTCTACGGAGAACGTGGTAAAGGTTTGCTTAAGAAATTGCGTGGATCGCGGTTAAATCTGATCCAGCACCTTGTCGCGCAGAATGGCACCTTCTCCATCACGCGGTATGCTTTTGACCGTGACCAGCCGGTCCGGCACCTTGTAAGGCGCGACCTGACGCTCGTTCAGGTAGTCGACAAACTCATCGAATGCGATGGTCATGCCCGGTTGCGGGACAACCGCGGCCAGGATGCGCTCTCCCATGACCGGATCGTCGAAGGCGAATGCGGCAGCATCCGAAATGCCGTGGAAATCGGCATAAAGCTGGTCGAGTTCGTGGGCGGAAACGCTCAGGCCACCATAGAATATGACATTGGAATTGCGTCTGATGATCTCGATCTTCGTCGCGGAACCGCCGCTCAGGAGGCAGCGCAGGCCTGTGTTGATGTATCCTTGCGGATCTTTCGTGATAACCGGTTCGTCGACGCCCTCGATGCAGGCCGGGAAGTAGGCATCGAAAGCCATCGGGCTCTTTATCATCAGATCACCGGTCAGCAGCGACGCCATCTGCTTGTTGCTCGAAATCCCGCCCTTGACGCGGGTTTGCAGCAGGACCGCTCCACCGGCACGCCGTGTCGGATAGCTGAACTCGCCATGTTCCAGCTCCGCCAGATTTTCTCCGGCCACCCGGCGCTTGGCGATATAGGCCATCTCTCCGAGAGCCCTGACATCGATCACACCCACAACCAAGTCCGCGGCACGCTCTTCGGCATCCTTTGGCAGCAGGGGCCCGGGCCAGACACAGGCCAGCGTCTTGAGGCTGCCCGCTGCGCCGTCGCTTTCGAAGGCGCCCTCCGATTTGAGGAGGTCAATCACTGCCGGCGGCAATCCGGCAATCGTCACGCCCTCGCTTCGCAGCTGCTCGACAAATACCTTCAGGTCAAAGGGATGATGCAGAGACAACGTGGCGCCCGCCAGCAACCACGGAACCATGAAGCCGCCGATCGAAACCAGCCCGTTCAACGGATAGGGGCAAAGAAGGTGCGAGCTCTCGTCGACCTCCGCCTCGAGCAGCGACATCATGCCCGCTGCAATCCATTGATTATGCGACCTGGGAACAGGGCAGGGGGTCGGCGTATCGCCGCCTGCCCAGCACACAGTAGCAACCGCGTTGGCACCCTCGGACGCGGCCGTGCTCGTGTCCCCGTCGGTTTCTTCGGTAAAAATCGCGTCGAGCGCGACGACCCCGTCCATGACACCGTCGCCAAACGACATGACGGCACGGACCGTCATGTTTTCCGCTGCCACGGAACACATCAGGGCCTCATGATTGCGCCCGGTAATCATGCGTGTCGTAAGCAGGACCTTGGGCCCGATCAGCGGAAGTGCCGTCTTGATTTCGTGCTCTCGCCAGAGCAGGGGCACAGGCGATGCAATCAGTCCGCACTTGAGCGCGGCCAGCAGCACCACGACCTGCTCAACCGTGTTCGGCAGTTGAAAAGCAACGACGTCGTCCGGCTTCAGATGCAGTGAGCGGAAAACGCTCGCGAGATTTTCCACCGCGGAAGACAATTGCCCAAAGGTCAGGCGGCGCGGCAAACCACCGGCCACCGCGGCTCTGTTCGGCGGGTCGACCAGCGCCAGCTTGTCCGGCGAGCGCCGCGCGGCGGCCGCGAACAAATCCACAAGCGTTGCTTCGCCCCAGATGCCCGAAGCTTCAAATTGTTCAATGACCAGGCGATCTGTTAAGATCATGCCAGCCCCTCAGCCAAGCGAAATCCCCAGTACCCTTTTCACTGATTCTCGGCGTACCACCAAGTATCAAGTTGAAAACCGTACAGAGAAGTTGTCTTGGGATGGTGTAAACGTGTCCAGCGGGCAGCCCATTGGGTTGGTGAATGGTACAGGGGTATGACGTAGAAGCCCGAAAGCAGAACACGGTCAAGAGCCCGTGCGGCGGAGACGAATTCCGGTCTTTCGCGCGCCGCAAGCAGGTGCCCGATCATCGCGTCGATCGCCGGCTCGCTGGCGCCCATGTAGTTTCGGGTGCCTTCCCGGTCGCGGCCTGCCGCACCCCAGTAGAATGTCTGCTCGTTACCGGGCGAGAGCGACGCAAACCAGTGATACTGCATCATATCGAAGTCGTAGGTCTGGCGGCGGCGCTGAAGCTGCGAAGAATCCACCTGCCGCACCGACACCTCGATCCCAATGCGTTTGAGGGAGCGCGTGTAATGCAGGACCAGGCGCTCCTGCTGCCGTGACGATGTTACGAATTCGAAGACAAAGGGTGCGTCCGTCTTGGCGTTGACCAGCACTCCGTCCTTGATCACATATCCGGCGTCCTTGAGCATGGCGATCGCGATGCGGCGGTTGATGCGATTGCGCCCCGAACCGTCGCTGACCGGCATGGCGAAGCGGCCTTCGAGTATGTCCGGCAGCACGACTTGTGGAAACTCATCGAGCAGCTTGCGCTCCTCCGCTTCAGCCGGCCGGTCGGCAGAGCCCAGTTCCGAATTGTCGTAGAAGCTGCGCGTCCGGCGGTAGAGACCGTGGAACAGCGACTTGTTGGCCCACTCGAAATCGAACATGTGCAGCAAGGCGCGCCGGACACGCTGATCGGCGAACTTTTCGCGCCGGGTGTTGAACACGAATGCCGACATGCCCGACGGCAGGCCGGTCGGGAACTCTTCCTTGACGACCCTGCCATCGTTGACGGCGGGGAAATCGTACCCGGTCGCCCAGCGGGTCGGATCGCCCTCGCTGCGCATATCTATGAGACCTTTCTTGAAAGCCTCGAATACGGCGTTCGCGTCCCGGTAATAGTCGTAACGGATCACATCGAAATTGTGCCGGCCGGCATTGGGAGCCAGATCTCTGGCCCAATAGTCCGGATTGCGCCGATAGGTGATGCGTGCGCCAGGGTCGACGTCTTCGACCAAATAGGGACCACTCCCGGTCGGGATGTCCAATGTCGTCTTCTCGAAGGCCTCGGGATCGTAGAGATGCTTCGGAAGAATCGGCATCAGCCCCAAAATGAGAGGCATCTCACGGTCGCCGTCCGGCTGTAGAACGAACTTAACCGCAGTGCCACCCAGCCGTTCAATGCCGGTCACCTTGGAATAGTAGTGCCGGTGATTGGGCCGGCCGTGATCGCGCAGGAGTTCCAGAGAGAAGACCACATCGTCCACGGTTACCGCCTTGCCATCGGAGAACCGCGCCTTCGGATTGAGCGTAAACGTCACCCAGCCTCGATCCTCGGGCGTCTCGATGGTTTCGGCAATCAGGCCGTAGAGCGAGAACGGCTCGTCCAGTGCTCTTGCCATGAGGCTTTCGAACACATGCGCCCGCAGCCCTGCCGCCGCCACACCCGATATGATCAGGGGATTTGTGCTGTCGAAACTGCCGTGAACGCCGAGAGTGACGGTACCGCCCTTGGGCGCCGCCGGATCGGCATAGGCGAAATGGGCGAAGCCCGCCGGATAGGCCGGCTCGCCATGCATTGCAATACCGTGCCGTGGTTCGGCCTGAACCGATGCACAGATCAGCGAACCCAATAAGGCGAGGGCCGGAAAAATCCTTGGAAACTGGAGCGAATCAAACATGGCTGCGGAGTTTACCGCCCACGCGGATCTTTCCTATGTCAATTTACGAGGATGTCGATGTGGGATGAAGCGTCGGCCCCAACGATGATCAGTTCAGAACCGAACGCATGCGATAACTGCCTTCGTCAAGCTCATCGAACATCTCGGTCACCTGAGGATGACGTACCGGATCGCCGCTGTCATCTTCCAGCAGGTTCTGCTCGGAAACGTACGCGATGTACTCCGTTTCCTCGTTTTCCGCCAATAAATGGTAGTATGGTTGGTCTTTTCTTGGACGAATTTCCTCTGGGATCGACTCCCACCATTCCTCGGTATTGTCGAAGGTCGGGTCGACGTCGAAAATCACGCCACGGAACGGGAAGAACCGGTGTTTTACCACCTGTCCGATGCCAAACCTTGCCTTGCGGTTTACTTCCATTTTCAAACCTCTTGCCCGCCGCAGCGGAGAGTTGAAACTGCCTTGTTCCCGTGGCTCACTATATCAAACAGCCCCTGTTCGACAAAGTACTCAATTGTGCCGAGCCGGGCACAAAGCAAGGCAAACAGCCACGCTACTGGCAGTGTACCAACGATTTTATAGCCCGTATGCGCTTGCCAGTTCAGGATCTTTTGTTGACACGAGACGTGCCAGATCGACGATGACCCGTGCCTGTTTCCAGGTTGCATCGTCCTGCATTTTTCCGTCGATCATCACCGCCCCGCTGCCATCAGGCATCGCATCGAGAATCCGCGCCGCGAATCTGACTTCGTCGACGTCGGGGCTGAATACCTTCTTGGCGATGGTGATCTGGCTGGGATGCAGCGACCAGGCGCCGAGGCAGCCTTGCAGGAATGCATTGCGGAACTGCGCTTCGCAGGCCGCCGGATCGGAGAAGTCGCCGAAAGGTCCGTAGAACGCCTTGATGCCGTTGGCGGCGCAGGCATCGACCATGCGCGCCACCGTGTAGTGCCACAGGTCCTGCTGAACAAACCCACGTGCCGCATCGTCACCCGCAGCGTCTTCGAGCACACCGTAGGAAGGGTGGCCGCCACCGACCCGGGTCGTCTTCATGCCGCGCGATGCGGCAAGGTCGGCAGGCCCCAGGCTCATGCCGTGCATGCGTGGGCTTGCGGCGGCGATGTCGTTGACGTTCTTTACGCCCTCGGCGGTCTCAAGAATGGCGTGGATGAGGATAGGGCGTCCGATCCCCCTGGCGGCTTCGAGCTGTGCCAGCAACTGATCGAGATAGTGGATATCCCAGGGTCCATCGACCTTGGGCAGCATCACCACGTCAAGCTTGTGGCCCACCGCCGAAACGATCTCGACGATATCGTCGAGCGCCCATGGGCTGTTGAGCGCGTTGACCCGCGTCCACAGGCCGGTCTGTCCGAAATCGTTCTCCTTCGCCATTTCGATGAAGCCGCCTCTGGCCGCTTCCTTGTCTTCAATGGCGATGGCGTCTTCCAGATTTCCCAGGACCACATCCACCTGGCTGATCAGGTCCGGCACCTTGGCGCGCAGTTTTTCGATGTGCGGCGGCATGAAGTGGATCATGCGCTCGAGGCGGACCGGCAGCTCGCGGCAGGGCGCCGGCGCGCCGATGGCAAGCGGCTGGTAGAACTTGGAAGGCAATCTGGACATGGGTGCACTGTTGCTTTGAAGGGGAAACCGGGGTCTCAATTACGTGAGAGTGAGATACCATGCAATACCGCGATGGGGCAGCGGCGTCGGAATACCGCACCGCGATGGCACCCAAGGCGCGGGCTTTCCCTGTTGTGCCCGGTGCACGAAATCCTCTAGAACAGGCCCTTCGCGAACCTGGGCGCACATTCCATGACAGCATCAGATCCAGTTCAGCCTCTCAGCGGCGTCAAAGTCCTTGATTTCACGACACTTCTGCCAGGACCCATGGCAGGGCTGGCATTGGCCGAAGCCGGCGCGGAAGTGCTCAAGATCGAACGACCCGGTTACGGCGAGGACATGCGCCTCTATGAGCCCAAATGGGGCCGCGAAGCCATCGGCTTTGCGCTGCTGAACCGCGGCAAGAAGAGCCTCGCCATCGATCTGAAGGACCGCAAGTCCCTCAAGATGATGGAACCCCTGATCACCGAGGCGGATGTCCTGATCGAACAATTCAGGCCCGGCGTGATGGAACGTCTGGGCTTGAGCTACGAAACCTTGTCGCGCATCAATCCCCGTCTTGTCTATTGCTCGATCACCGGCTACGGCGCCACCGGATCGAAATCCGACGTTGCCGGCCATGACTTGAACTATATCGGCGACACCGGCCTGTTGAGCCTGAGCATGGGGCCGACGGACCAGCCTGTGGTTCCACCGGCACTCATAGCGGATCTCGCGGGTGGCACCTATCCGGCCATCGTCAACATTCTGCTGGCGCTCCTGCTGCGCGAAAAGACCGGGCAGGGAACCCACCTCGACATCGCCATGACCGACAACATGTTCATGCTGATGACCTGGGCCATCGGCCAGGGACTGGTCACCGGAGAATGGCCCCAAAGTGGCAACGAACTGCTGACCGGCGGTACCGCCCGATATCAGATCTACCCCGCCGCGGATGGCCGCTTCGTGGCCGCGGCCCCGATCGAACAGAGGTTCTGGGAGACTTTCTGCAATCTGATCGAAATGCCGGATGACCTGCGCGACGACGCGAAGGACCCGGCGGCGACCCTGGCCGGGGCTCGCCGGATCATCGCCACCAAATCTTCCGACGACTGGAAGCGCGTCTTCTATCATCAGGACTGCTGTTGCAGCATCGTGCAGACACTCAAGGAGGCGCTGGCCGATCAGCATTTTCTTGAGCGCGGCCTGTTCGACTACGTTCTCGAAAACGAGGAGGGCGACAGCATTCCCGCAACCGTGGTGTGTGTCTCGCCGCAGTTTCGCGAAAGCCCGACCGCCAGGAAATCGGCTCCGGCGGTGGGGGCTCACAATGACGCAATTCTCAAGAAATACGGCGGGTAGACACCGCTGCTGTCAGGTACCCGTGCGCTGCATCACCGCCGGCAGATTGGTCTGCGGTTCCATGCCCTGGCGCATGACTGCGCGTCTTAGCGGACCTACCGTGTCGAGCAGAAACAGGCCCAAGCCGCGCAGCCCCTGCAGCGGCATGAGACCTGAAAACAGCGACCGGTTGAGAAAGTCGACCAACGCAGTGCGCGGCAGGATGTCCAGCCGTCGCCTTCGGTCATAGTCTTCGAGCACCGATGATCCGGCAACATCTTCGCCCGCCGTCTGCGCATGTGCGGCAAGCTCGCTGATCAGCGCGGCGTCCCTGAGGCCGAGATTGAGGCCCTGCGCACCAATCGGCGGCAACACATGCGCCGCCTCGCCGATGAGCGCGACACGGTTGGCGGCGAAGCTGCGCGCTGTCAGCCCCTTGATCGCAAATGCGCCTCTGGAGGTGGACGACGAGATGTCGCCCAGCACGCCATGGATCTCGGCACTCAACCTGTGTTCAAAATCCGCAGGCTGCAGGGCTGCCAACTCCTCCGCATCCTCGGGCGCCACCACCCACACAAGGCTGGACCGGTTGCCCGGCAGTGGAACCAGGGTCAACGGGCCTGCCTGTTTATGGAATTCCACCGAGGTGTCGTTGTGCGGCAGACTATGGGAAAACGAACAGGCAATCGCGGTCTGTGGGTAG
Source organism: Hyphomicrobiales bacterium (assembly GCA_021775615.1). Taxonomy (GTDB): domain Bacteria; phylum Pseudomonadota; class Alphaproteobacteria; order Rhizobiales; family JAJFHB01; genus JAJFHM01. Next base: position 22,320 of record JAJFHL010000147.1, on the reverse strand, counting down.
GACCATTCGGTGGTGCCGATGCCGGCGGCGTCACGGCAGATGGACTTGCGGCCATCGGCGGCGATGACCAGACGCGCGGTCGCCGGCGTTTGTCCGCCTCCCGTCAGCAGCACCCGATCCGGCTCAATCGCAACTGACCGGACCTCTTCGGAAATCACCCGCAGGGCGCCGGCCTCGAGGCAGGCGGCGTCAAGGCATTCCAGAAGGTCATGGTTGGGGATGTTCCAGCCAAAGGGCTCGTCGCCAAGTTCCTGTGAGTCAAAGGACACCGACGGCGCCTTGATGGTCCAGTCCGTATCGTCGATCAGGCGCAATCGCCGCAGCGGAGCGCTGTGAGGCAACAGAGCCGGCCACAGGTCAAGGTGCTCGAGAAGCCGCACCGCGCCCTGCATCAGTGCCGTGGTGCGGGCATCGTCGCGCCCTCCATGCATCGCCAGACCGCCGTACAGGACGGTTTCGAGACCGGCCCGCGCGCACAGCAGGGCCGCGGTGAGACCGGCAGGCCCGCCGCCGACAACGGCAACGTCATAATCGTTTGTCTTCACCACGCTCAAGGCATCCGTTGATTTGCGCCCGCACTCAGCCTGCATTGCGTCCGAGGCTGGAGGCAACGCCGCCTGTTGCCGCAGTTACCGGGCCTTGTCTGCCTTCACTGATCTGCTAGGTTGGGACGCTTTGAACAAGACCCCCATGAGGACGCGACTTTGGCGGCAACTGAAGGACATGCACCGATAAGCCATGAAGAACTGCTGCGGCCAGGCAGCGGCTGGGCGGCGCGTGTTTTTTCGAGTCCCAAAGCCATCTTGTGGACCGGTGTGGCACTGCTCATCGCGCTCGGTTGGGTCTATCTCCTGCTGATGGTCGTCGAAGCCCTGCCGCGCACCGACATGGCCGAGACCGGCTTCGGCATGGGTGTTTTCAACGTTTTCTCGGACTGGGCGACATTCGGCAGCTTTACCCGTGAACTTCTGCGCGCCATCTGCACGCCATCGCAGGACATTTACGCATCCGGCGCCTGGACAGCGGCAGACATCGCGCTGGTATTCGCCATGTGGTTCGCGATGACCCTCGCCATGATGGTGCCGACCGCGGCTCCCATGATCTCGACCTATGCCGATATCGCGCTGACGGCACGCGAGAAGGACATCACCGTCGTACCGACCACCATACTGATCTCGGGTTATCTGTCCGCCTGGCTTGGCTTCTGTGCCGTGGCGACGGCGGGGCAGTGGCTCATGACATCAAGTGCGCTCATAAGCCCGCAACTGACGCTCAACAGCTCCTATGTGGCCGCCGCCGTCCTGGCCGTCGCCGGCCTCTATCAGCTGACGCCGATGAAACATGCCTGCCTGACCAAGTGCCGCACGCCGTTACCGTTCTTCATGGCCAACTGGACCGATAGGACATCCGGCGTGTTCACCCTGGGATTTCGCCAGGGCATTTTCTGCGTCGCGTGCTGCTGGGCGCTGATGCTTGTGATGTTCGCGGTAGGCCTCATGAACGTCATCTGGATGGCGGCACTCGCGGTGGTGATGGCGCTGGAGAAGACGCTTGTTAATCCACGGCCGGTCGTGCAAGGAACCGGCATCATATTGATCGGTTTTGCGGTGGCGCTGGTCACGACGACATTTATGTGAAGAGTGAGGGGACGAGAAATGGCAGCAATTGAACCATGGAAGATGAAGGGCGAGCTGATCCTCAGCTGCAGCTGCACGGTGTTCTGTCCGTGCGTCATCTCTCTGGGCCAGCACCCGCCGACCGAAGGCCATTGCCAGACCTGGGGGGGCATCATGCTCACCAAGGGCAGCAACTACGGCGACATCGATCTGTCCGGCATCAACATCGCCCTCATGATTGAAATTCCCGGCCTGATGAGCCGCGGCAACTGGACGGTCGGCGCCTATATCGACCAGAAGGCGGACGCCTACCAGATGCGCGCGTTGACCAAGATCCTGTCAGGCAGGGCCCGCGGCACCACCCATCTTTTCAGCATTCTGGTCGGCCAGTTCGTCGGCGTCTTCCAGGAAAAGGTCACCTACGAGATCGACGGCGACATCCGCCGCCTGAAGGTGCCCAAACTGATCGACGGCGAGATCGAGCCGATCCAGGGCGCCAAAAAAGGCGAGCCCGTCGTCATCAACAATTCGCAGTACTGGATCGCCGACACGATCACCGTGGCTCAGGCCAACAAGTCCAAGTTCCGCGCCTGGGGCCGCAATTGGGACTTCAAGGGCCGCAGCGCCGAGCTTTGCCAGATCGACTGGTCCGGGCCCTAGAGCGTTTCACGTTCATATGGAATCGCTTTGACCGAGATTTCGCGTCTGCTGGCGAGGCACGGTTCCCGCCGTGGACTTCGCGTCCAAAAGGGGCCCGTAACGCAGTCCAGAAGGCGCGAAATCCCGACCTTCGGTGGGCCAAATCGGTTCGTCCGGCAAGGCGCGGTGCGCCGCGCGATGTGGTGCATCGGGCAAGCGCCGCAACGTGGCCGGAGAGCCGATTTGGCACCATCAAACGTTTCCATATGAACGTGAAGCGCTCTAGGCCATTTATGAGTCCATGACCTAGACCAGAACCGCCGGATCCGTTTCTTTCATGGACGGGCGCTCCGAAAAGCCCGCGTACCACTCTGCCAGCACCGGGCGGGGAGTGCGCCAGTCATCATCGGGATAGCGGAAATCCATGTAGCCGAGACACACGGCGGCCGAGATCGACCCTACCGTTACATCAGCCAGTTCCGCCATCCGGTCATTGGCAAGCGCGTCGAGCGAGCGATTGATGCGGGCGCGTTGTGCATCGATCCATTCGGACCACCGCAGTTCTTCCGGCCGAAGTGCCGTTTCGTAGCGCAGGTTGACCGCCGTATCCGCCAGGCCCTGTCCCAACGCCTGCAGCGTGAGGCACCGCCAGCGGGCGTCTCCCGATGCCGGCAGAAGGTTTTTGTCCGGCGCCATGTCGGCGAGATACTCGCAGATGACACGCGAGTCATAGAGCGCAGTGCCGTCATCGGTGACCAGGGTCGGGATCTTGCCAAGCGGGCTGTCGGAAATGACGCCCTCATGCGGAGAGACCGGCAGGAACACGCCGGTGAAAATCTCTTCTATCCGGTCCGCCAGGCCCGCTTCGCGTGCCGTGACCGTGACCATCCTGACGAACGGCGATGCCGGATTGTGATGAAGTTTCATACCACTGCGCTCCCTGAGGTGTTTTTGACTTATTGTGATGACTTGACGAACGCCGGCGCCAGATCGATGGCCGGGCTGCGCTCGAAATAATTGACCGGACGAAGCGTGAACTCGTGCCACCTAGTCGGCAGAACGGGCCAGTCTTCCGCACGGGTTATATGATGGAACCCGACCGTGTACCACAACACGATGTCCTGATCTTCGATGGGCGCCTGATCGGCAATGAACTCCGGCAGTCCGCCGCCCGGTACAGTTTGATTGGCATATCGTCCCGCCGCGTTTCGCTCGCTCGGATCATATTTGGTCACCCACAGCTCGTGGGCTGAAAACGGCGCGCGCTTCTGTGGCCCGTCCCCCGGGTCCAGCAGCGACGTGACGCGATGGGCGGTCGCCAGCTGGTAGCTTGGATTGTGACCCAGCTGCGTCCGGTGATTGGCATTGACGACACGCCAGACGCCGCGCCCTTTCACGTAGTCGTCGGCAACCCCTTCACGCGGAACGACCTCGGGCTCCAGCACCCAGACACTGCGCCGGGGGTTGCCGTCGGGAAGTTGCTTGGCGACCAGATGGTCCCGCACCAGCCGGTTGGCCTGGCCGTCGATGTCGAGGTCCAGCCGGAACGAGAAATAGTGATCGTGATAGACCGCAACCCGGTTGGCCGCCACCAGCGCTCCATATTGAGTGTCTTGCGCGGCGGTCGGGTCGGACATCGTCTTCGCGGCAACCGCCTTGACGGCGTCAATGCCGGTTGCGCCGACCCTGACCTTTATGTTGCCGTGCTGGGTGAAGACGTAGTCCATGACGTAGTCGTAATTGCCGATCGTCGGGATCACACGCACGACCAGCTCGACATTCGCCCGCGAGTTGGTGGTATTCGTCGCCGCATCAGGATGTCTCCAGGCCGGGTCGGCCGTATTGCGTTCGAATACGCAGAGCGCATTGTCGACCTTGAACAGGCCACCGAGATCGCTCGGGATGATGGCCGGCAAAAACGCCGAATGGGCGGGGCAGTCACGCCCTACACTCAATGGCGAAATCAGATAGCCGAGACCGAACTCCCCGGCATCGAGAAACGACCGGTAGGACCAGTTCGGATCGGGGTCCATGTAAGGCACGAACATTTCCGACAGCGCCATCTGATAGGCGATCAGGCGGTCGGTGCCGTCGTCTTTGTAACGCACCAGGGAAACGATCGGGCCTTCGCGGCGCTCCAGACGCAGATGGAAGGACCATTTCTGCCAGCGCACCCGGAACCCTCTGGCAAGATCGAAATTGGCGCCCTGCGGGCTGATGTTCACCACCGGCTTGAGGGCAGGGCGGTCGACCACTTCGGGCGCCTTGCCCGCATCGTCGCCAAGCGGGACCACCCCGGTATCGACGACGTCGACGACCACTCCGGTGTCGGTGTCAACGAGGGCGGTGATCCCTTCGATCGGAAGCCCGTAGGCGTGTTCTCCGGTGCCTGGACTGAAACACGGCACACGGAACAGACGGCGCCCCAGATAGCCCGGCTCATCGAGGTAGCCGGCCGCTGTGGGCGAACAGAACACCTTTGAAAAGTCGCTGATGCCACGCTTGGCCACCGCCGCCTGCCAGCGCGGATCGGCCCGGGTGAGCGTTGCCGCCAGGTGCCATTCCTCCATCATGATGTTGGGCTGGACGTCCGGTACCTCGCGATGCAGCGTCACCATGTTCGTGGTCACATCGACTTCCGCTTCGAACGTCTTGCCGTCTCGCCGCAGAATGACGAAGGCGGTTCGCGTCATCTCGCCGCCACGGCTCCAGGCTAGAACGTCCGTCTTCGGCATTTCCTTCAGGCGGATCATGGGATAGCGGGTCGCCTCATCGGCATGGCCTGCCGCCTTGAGGAGCTTTACCGTCGCAAGGACTTCCTGGATCGTGAGTGCATCCATCGGATGCATCGGCACATTCTGCTGCGCCGTGGCATTCGTGGCTCCAAGGCATAACGCAATCAGTGCCGCGCACAGACCTGCCAATCGTCTCTTAGGCATGTCGCCTCCCGCTTGTCCCTGAGAATTCGCAAGCCCCCAGTGTGACCGGATTCGCGCCTGCTGCCTCCGCGTCTCCACGCCGCAGGATATGAAAAACCCCGGCCGCGATGGCCGGGGTTGATGTGGTGCGATCGCCGCCGGGCCTTACTCAGGCTGCGGCACAATCCGGATATACGGTTTCGGTGACTTCCAGCCGTCGGGATAGATCTTTTCCGCGTCTTCGTTGGAAACCGCCGGCACGATGATCACGTCTTCGCCCTGTTCCCAGTTGACCGGCGTTGCGACCTTGTGCTTCGCGGTCAGCTGCATGGAATCGATGACCCGGAGGATCTCGGCGAAGTTGCGCCCGGTGCTCATCGGATAGCTGAGGATCAGCTTGATCGTCTTGTCCGGTGCGATGACATAGACATTGCGAACCGTGCGATTGTCGACCGCCGTGCGGCCTTCCGCCGTGTCACCGGCGTCGGCCGGCAGCATGCCGAACAGCTTGGCGACTTTCAGGTCCGAGTCGCCGATGATCGGATAGTTCGGCGCGGCGCCCATGACGTCTTCGATGTCCTTGGCCCACTCGGCGTGCGAGTCGGCCCCGTCGACGCTGAGCCCGAGGATCTTGACATTGCGCTTGTCGAACTCCGGCTTGATCTTGGCCATGTGGCCAAGTTCCGTTGTGCAGACAGGGGTGAAATCCTTCGGATGCGAAAACAGCACGCACCAGGAATCTCCGATCCAGTCGTGGAAGCTGATTTCGCCTTCTGTGGTCTGCGCCGTGAAGTCAGGCACTGGGGAGTCGATTAACAATGACATGGTACACCTCCTCATGCTGGCGCCTGCCGAAATGGCGACGCCAATCTGGTAAAAAAATATCCCGGGCCGAAGTCTTGTTTTAATGACAAACACCGCCGGGGAGCAACAAGAAACCTAGTGCGTCTCCGTCAACTTTGATGCTAGTAAATATGGGTTGGGTGATGCGGTTTTCACCCCTGAATTTGCGGAGGCGTGAAAGTATGGGACTGTTCGACTTCATCAAATCGGCAGGCAAGGCATTGGGCATTGGCGGTGAAGACGAACCGCCGTCGGCTGAAGACCTCAAGAAAGAGCTGGATTCCCACGATCTTGGTACGGAGAACGTGACGATCGAGGTTGATGGCGACAAGGCAATCGTCAAAGGCTCGGTCGAAGACCAGACCGCCTTCGAAAAAATGATCGTTGCCGTCGGCAACACTCTTGGGATCTCAAAAGTGGAAACCGACGTCGCGGTGCCGGATGAAAAAGATCCAGTGTTCCACACGGTTCAGAAGGGCGACACCTTGTGGGCCATCGCCACAAAGGCGTATGGCAACGGCGCAAAGTACAACGCCATTTTCGAAGCCAACAAACCGATGCTCAAGCATCCCGACAGGATTTACCCCGGTCAGGTTCTGCGGATTCCGCCGGACGCATAGGCGCGACCGCGAACAAGAATGGCCCGGCAACCGCCGGGCCATTTTGTTTTCAGATCAGGCTTTCACCCGTTCCGAAGCCGGATCATAGAACGGCCGCAGCTGCGCTTTGGCGGAGTAGCGCTCCCAGCCGATCTCGATTTCATAGGAGCCGCCCTCGACGTAGTCCTTGGTTACCCCGCCCTCATGGTGCAGGTAACCAAGTGCCAGAGACTTTCCAAGCCGGTGGCCCCATGAACCGCTTGTGGTCGATCCGACACGCTCGCCGTCCCGGTAAATCGGCTCCTCGTGATACATCATCGGCGCAGCTTCACTGTCGTCGTCAAGACACAGCGCAACCATCCGCTTGGGCGGAATGCCCGCTTCCTTCTGTTTCAAAAGCGCATCGCGGCCGATGAAGCCTCCCGGTTTGTCATAGGCGACCGCAAAGCCGAGGCCCGCCTCAATCGGCGTGTCCTCATCGGCGATATCATGGCCCCAGTGCCGATATCCCTTTTCCATACGGCAGGCGTTCATCGCCTGATAGCCCGTGAAGGTGAGACCGTGGTCGGCACCGGCCTCACGGATGACATCGAACACATGCTGCGCGAAGTCGGCCTCCACATAGATCTCCCAGCCCAGTTCGCCGACATAGGTGATCCGATTGGCCCTGACGGTGGCATAGCCGAGTTCGAATTTTCGCGACTGTCCGAAGGCGAAGGTTTCGTTGGAAAAGTCGCAGCGCGCCACCGAAGAGAGCAGGGCCCGGCTGTTCGGACCCATCAGGCCGAGCATGGGCAGGCCGGCGGTAATGTCCGTTGCGAAACAATGCGCATCGTCGGGAATATGGCGCTTCAGCCAGGCAAGGTCGCGGGTCTGCGCACCGCCCGCCGTCACCACCATGAACTCGTTCTCGCCGGTGCGGGTGACAGTCAGATCGGCCTCGATGCCGCCGCGCTCATTGAGCCACTGGGTATAGACGCAGCGACCGACTTCGACATCGACGTTGTTGGCCGAAATGCGGTTGAGCACAGCGCAGGCGTCCTTGCCCTGGACCAGGTATTTCGGAAAGCTCGACTGATCGAACACGCCGACATGGTCACGCAGCGCCTCGCACTCGGCGGTGCAGTGATCGAACCAGTTCTGCCGCTGGAACGAGTACTCGTACTCCGGCGCGACCCCATCCGGTGCGTACCACATGGGCCGCTCCCAGCCCGCCGTCTCGCCCATGCAGGCGCCCGCCGCGGCGAGCCGGTCGTGGAATGGAGAGCGCCGCACGCCGCGCGCGGTCTCATAGTGCCGGTAGGGCCAGTGCATGGCGTAGAGCAGGCCGAGCGATTCCGAGATCCGGTCATGCAGATATTTGCGGTTCGACTGAAACGGCATCATGCGGCGGATGTCGACATCGGCCACGTCCATCGGCGGATGGCCGTCGCGGATCCACTCGGCGATCACCTTGCCGATACCGCCCGATGACTGGATGCCGATGGAATTGAGGCCGCAGGCGGCAAAGAGGCTTTTGACCTCCGGCGTCTCACCGATGCAATAGCGCACGTCCGGCGTAAAGCTCTCCGGCCCGCAGAAGAAAAGCTGGATCCCCGCGCTTTCGAGAGCCGGCACACGGTGGATTGCCGCCTCCAGGACAGGTTCGAAATGATCGAAGTCGTCGGGCAGGCTGTCGAAACTGAAGTCTTCCGGGATCCCGTCCATGGCCCAGGGCTTGGCATTGGGTTCGAACGCCCCAAGCAGGAGTTTGCCGGCGTCTTCCTTGTAGTAGGCGCATTCGTCCGGAATGCGCAGCACCGGCAGGTCGGCCGGCAGATCCGTGATCGGTTCCGTAACGATATAGAAGTGCTCGGCCGCATGAAGCGGAATGCTCACATCGATGTCTTCGGCGATAAATCGCGACCACATGCCGGCCGCAAGCACCACCGTGTCCGCCGCGATCTCACCGGCGGATGTCACGACGCCCCTTGCTCTGCCGTCTTCGACAACGATGCGTTCCACAAGCGTGTTCTCGAAAATCCTGGCGCCGCGGCTGCGCGCGCCGGCGGCCAGTGCGTTCGTCGTGTCGATGGGGTTGGTCTGCCCGTCATTCGGCAGGAACACGCCGCCCACCACGCCGTCGAGATTGATCAGGGGCCAGCGCTCCTTGATCTCGCCGGTCGGAACCACCTGCACATCAAGCCCAAAATTGCTCGCCATCGAGGCGCCGCGCATGAGTTCTTCAAGCCGCCCTTCATGGGTGGCGACGCCGAGCGAACCGTTCTGCTTGAACCCCGTCGCCTGTCCGGTTTCTTCTTCAAGCGTCTCGAACAGTTCGGTGGTGTATTTGGCGAGTTCGGTCATGTTGCGGGTGGCGCGCAACTGACCGACCAGTCCGGCGGCATGCCACGTTGTTCCGCAGGTGAGTTGCTTGCGCTCCAGCAGCACCACATCGGTAATGCCGATCTTGGTCAGATGATAGGCGATGCTGGCGCCGATGATACCACCGCCGATGATCACCACGTCAGCCCTGCTTGGTAGTTCCTTCGCCATCACAAAACCCCATAATAACAATCCCCAGAAACGGCGCCGCGAACATATCAGACGCGCTGGCGCCGACCATTTCAAAACGATCCCCGTTTCAGACTGGCTCCATAGCTTTTTTTGTGCTGGAACCAAGCAAAAAAAGCGTCAGTCGGAACGAAAATGCGGTTTCCCCGCGGGCACGTTTGAATTATAGTCCAATTCGTTCGTTAAAAAGAACGACATCACTCTCGAAAGGCGATCTGACATGTACAAGGGCGACCTGCTCCCAAGGGAAGTCTACGAGCGCATCAGGGCATCGCAGAATGCGGTTCTGATAGACGTGCGCACCGATGCGGAGTGGGCATTCGTCGGCATTCCCGCCATCGACGGGCTCATGCGGATCTGCTGGCAGCAATACCCGACCATGGAGCGCAATGCAGGCTTTGTTGCAGAAGTCGAGGGTGCCGGCGTGCCGAAGTCTGCCGAGATATTCCTGATTTGCCGCTCCGGACAACGGTCGGCGGCGGCCGCAACGGCGCTTACACAGGCCGGATTTGAGAATTGTTACAACGTCGCGGAAGGCTTCGAAGGCGATAAAGACGCCGCCGGCCACCGCGGATCGGTTGGAGGATGGAAACATGCGGGTCTTCCCTGGATCCAAGGATAACGGTGCCGCGGTGCCCGAGAACTTTGCAGACGCCGGTCCTGATGCCTGGGGCGAAGCCACCAAGCTGGTGCGCGGCGGTCTGGAACGCAGCCAGTTCGGCGAAACCTCAGAAGCGCTGTATCTGAACTCGGGCTTTGTCTATCCCGACGCGGAAACCGCCGCGGCGCGTTTTGCCGGCGACGACGACGGATACGTCTATTCACGCTACGGCAATCCGACGGTTTCCATGTTCGAGGAACGGCTGCGCCTGCTCGAAGGCGCGGAGGCCTGCTATGGAACGGCCAGCGGCATGGCCGCGGTCTTCACGTCGCTCGCCTGCCAACTCACCGCCGGCGACCACATCGTCGCCTCGCGGGCGCTGTTCGGCTCCTGCTTTCAGATCGTCACCAACATCCTGCCGCGCTTCGGCGTCACCTTCGAACTGGTCGACGGCAAGGATCTCGACGCCTGGAAAACTGCGCTTGTGCCGGGGACCAAGTGCGTCTTCGTGGAAACCCCGTCAAACCCGACACTCGAGATCATCGACCTCGCGGCGGTTTGTGAAATGGCCCACAAGGTCGGCGCCCGCGTTGTCATCGACAATGTCTTTGCAACACCGGTTCTCCAGAAGCCGCTCGACTACGGCGCCGACATCATCGTCTATTCCGGCACCAAACACATCGACGGACAGGGGCGGTGCCTCGGCGGCGCCATTCTGTCGACCGAAGAGTTCAAGGAAAAAGAGCTCAAGCCGATGATCCGGCACACCGGCCCCTCGCTCAGCCCGTTCAACGCCTGGGTGCTGCTGAAAGGTCTTGAAACGCTCAAGCTGCGGGTCAATGCACAGTCCCGGTCCGCGCTGACGATTGCCGAAGCCCTGCAGTCGGTGCCCGACGTCGCCGAAGTGATCTACCCCCACCTTGACACCCATCCTCAAGCCGGCCTCGCCAGGGCGCAAATGGGGGAAGGCGGCACGGTCGTCACGTTCATCATCGACGGCGGCCGCGAGCAGGCCTTCGACATCCTGCGGCGGCTGACCATTGTCGACATTTCCAACAATCTCGGTGATTCAAAATCCCTGATCACCCACCCGGCAAGCACCACTCATCGCAACATAGGCGAGGAGGAGCGGGCCAGGGTCGGTATCGGCGAGGGCATGCTTCGGTTGTCCGTAGGCCTTGAGGAGACCGACGATCTGATCGCCGATCTGACGCAGGCCATCGGCGAAGCTGCCTGAGCCCGCCAGCGGAACATTGCGAAGCCGCCAGCGATGTGATTACGTGACGGCCCGCCAGAACTTGAGCTGAGGACCACACAATCATGCCCGGACCGTTGCACGGCTATCGCATCATCGATCTGACATCGATGATTTCCGGACCGCTTGCCACCATGCTGCTCGCCGACCAGGGGGCCGACGTGATCAAGGTCGAAAACCCCAGGGAGGGCGACCATACCCGAGCCTCCAACAACCGGAACAACGGCCTTTCGGCGGCCTTCCTGAACAACAACCGGAACAAGCGGTCGGTCGCGGTCAACCTCAAGCATGTCCGCGGCGTCGAGCTGGTCAAGCAGATGGCCCGCGATGCCGACGTTTTCGTTCAGAACTACAGGCCCGGCGTGGCCGATCGCATCGGTGTTGGCGAGGACGCGATCCGCGAGGTCAATCCCGCCATCGTCTATGTCTCGATCTGCGGTTTCGGGGAGGAGGGCCCCTATGCTCACAAGCCCGTCTACGACCCGCTCATTCAGGCGTTGTCCGGCCTCGCCTCGGTGCAGGCCGGTTCCGACAGCGAGCGCCCCAGGCTGGTGCGCACCATCCTGCCCGACAAGCTGACCGGCGTGACCGCCGCACAGGCGATCTCGGCGGCGCTGCTTGCCCGGGCACGTACCGGCGAGGGACAGCATGTGCGGGTGTCGATGCTCGATTCAGTGGTATCCTTCCTGTGGGGCTCGGACATGGGCAGCCAGACCTTTGTCGGCGCCGACATTCCGCAGCAGGAAGCAGCCAGCTTCATCGACCTGATCTATGAGACCGCCGACGGCTACATATCAGTGGCTGTGCAGCAGAACCGAGAATGGGAGGGTCTTACCCGCGCCCTGGAGAAACCGGAATGGCGCGAAGATGAGCGCTTCAAGACGCCGGCCCTGCGGCAGAAGCACATCGATGTCCGCCTGCAGATGATCCAGGACGCGCTCCTCGCCAGGCCTGCGGCCGAATGGCTCGAACGGCTGGAAGCCGAGGACGTGCCCTGTGCGCCGGTTCTCACCCGAACCGAGGTGCTGTCTCACCCGCAGGTCGAAGCCAGCGGAGTGATCATCGAAACCGAGCACGAACACGCCGGCCGGGTGCGCCAGACACGACCCGCCGCCCGGTTTTCCGCAAGCCCGCCGGAAGTCCGTTTCGGTGGCCCGTTGCTGGGCGAGCATACGCAAGAGGTTCTGGGTGAACTCGGCTACGGGGCCGACGAACTGAATGCGCTGGCAGAAGACGGGGCCATAAACCTCACCGACACCTCGTAGCCGGCGGACCGTTCAGACAGTAAAGGTGGTCGCCACAGGGCCGGCGCCGCAACCAAATGCGGCGCCATTACGGCATGCGACAAAGTCGAAATAAATTCCAAATACAAAGTCAACGCGAATCAGATATCTTGCGTTTTTTCCTGTGGATAACGCAGGACTCGTCAGTCGCGTATAGGAACGAAGTCACAAGCAGTGGTTGCTTACAGCGTATCAAAACATAGAACGCTTGGTGAGAAGCGCCGCGATGATGGCTGGAATTTCCCTGCCCGGAACCAATTGGGCAAACACTCGTGGGCTGACGACCTGCCTCTTGGTGATGGTGACGCTCGCCTTTGCGTCAACCGGCCTGCACGCCGGCCCACGACTTGTAGTCTCCCTGGAAGACGGCTCCGGCGTGGTCGGAGAACCGCCGAAAAACAAGGCAGGGGCGACGGTTTCCCTCACACCTCTTTTGCTCTCGTTTAGCGGCGAGAATGTTACGACGACCGGGAACACCGATGCGGCCGGGCGTGCCGTGCTGGAGGTTTCCGCCATCGGTGCATATCTCGTATCAATCCGCATTGATGGCCCCGGTGGGGCAAGTTACTGGTCCACCCGGGTGGTTTTAGGCGATGCCGAAACCGAAATGGTGCCGGGCGGCCGGCTGAGTACGGATCGTTTCAGCCCGTTGGAAGACTTCAGCGGTATCAGTTGCATCAATGGCGAACAGCACCTGCCGACCGACGCCATCAGGTCAATCCTCCTGGGCCGGTTCCCGGTGCTGCATGATGAGCTCTCGTTGCACAAGAGCCGCGCCAGAGCGCTGATCAGGACGGGATTGAAGACGGCGCCGCCCGATCTGCGTGACGAGGTTGCCAGGGCCGTGGACGATGCACCGTCTGCGTTAAGGGCGTTTCAGACCCTCACACCACTGCGCACCGCTCATGGTCTGCCCGCTTACAGTGCCGACGGTTCCGGCCGCTTAGCGGATGAGAACTCCGATGTCCGACCGGCGCCGGCCCATGCGTCGGCGATCGAATCCGTATGGCTCCTCTATTATCTGGCGACACAAGCAGAGGAAGACCTTACGGCGCTGACCGCCAGCTTGCGGGAATGCGACGGCGACGCAATCGCCACACTGCCGGTGCAGCCTGACCCGGCGCCTGAACCAGCCCCTCTGCCGCAACCAGACCCGGTCGCGCAGCCAGATCCCATACCGCATCCCGACGATGTCGTAACGCAGCCCGACATTGTTGCGGCCGACACAGCTCCCAACCCTCCAGTGTTTCGTCCCGCACCGCCGCGGGTCCGCGAGCCGGACCTGATCCCCACCGCAAACGATGATCATCGAGCCGCCAGTTGGAGCGGCCTCTATATTGGCGGTCACGCCGGCGCCGGTTTCGGCGACGCGCGGTACCGCGCCGGGGTAGGGGCCTTGAACATCCCGATCAACGTCAACGCGGACGGTTTCCTGGGCGGCGCTCTCCTCGGCTACAACATGCAGTATCAGCAGTTTGTCATCGGGCTTGAAGGGGATCTCTCATTCGGAAATGTGGACGGTCGCACCACCCTGGCCGGGTTCTCGGATCCTCGCCTGGAGATCGACTTCGCCGCAACGTTCAGGGCCCGGCTTGGCTATGCCTGGGAGGAGCTTCTCGTCTTCTCGAGCATCGGTCTGGGGTTTGCCGAAGCCCATGTCACGGAAACCCTGCAGACCGCCGCTACGGTCCGGCGCCAAAACACCCATCTCGGTCTGGTCGTCGGTGGCGGACTGGAATGGGCCGTCTCTGAAACGGTAAGCCTTCGCACCGAGTACATCTACGGCCATTTCGGAAGGCGGAACTACACGGTCGGCCCGGCGACCGACGACCTGGAGTTCGACATGCATGTCATCCGGGCAGCAATCGCCATCAGGTTGGGAAACAGGTAACCAACCCGGCACCGGCCCCGTTCGCCGGCGCCTGCACGTCCTCTTAACCGCACCTGTTAACGACATCTCGGCGAGATGCCGCATCCGTGCCGCACCAGCACGCCAAATGGCACCTCTCGTGCATTGCTCCAGGTCAAAATCGGTCAAGGGCCACGAACCTCTCGGAGCAATCCAATGATCTCAAATACTTCAACGGGAATTCTCAACAGGAGATGGCGCACGGGGCTGATGTCCGCCTGCATTGGCGTCGGCGCGTGCCTTGCGCCTTTGGCCGGACAGGCCGAGACCGTGTTCAACTTTTCGTCCGACTATGCGACCCGTTCCGTCTATACGGGTAAAAAGACCGTTCCCTTTGCGGGACAGTTCAAGCCGGGGACGATCATAATTCGAACCGCTTATCGCAAGCTTTACTATGTTCTTGGCGATGGACAGGCCATCGAATACGGCATTGGCGTGGGAAGGGATGGGTTTACCTGGTCGGGAAACGTTCGGGTGAGCCGAAAGGCCGAATGGCCCGAATGGCGTCCTCCAGAAGAGATGATCGCCCGGCAGCCCGATCTGCCGCGATTGATGCCGGGAGGCCCCGAAAACCCGCTTGGCGCCCGGGCCCTCTATTTGGGCGACACCCTCTACCGCATCCACGGTTCCGCTGAGCGCTCGACCATCGGAACGGCGGTATCTTCAGGCTGCATTCGCATGGTCAATGAAGAGGTGATCGACCTCTACGCGAGAGTTCAGGTCGGTGCAGAGGTCTACGTCTTCTGAAAAATCGATTCGCCAACAGTGCAACTCGACCAGGCCGCGTCCAGCGGCCAACAACGCAACCGGTACCGTCCACTTTGGCCAGATTACGGCGAAACTAGGGTTAACAGATTCGTAACCCAATCATCGCTAAGGTCCTATTGTAACCTAATTAATGGTCGTGGACAGTCAAATGACAGAGCTCAGGCTATCTGTAGAAATCGTGGAATTTGATCTGACGCATGTCAGAGTCAAAGTGACCGTTCTGGGGAAGAGAAAGGCCGATGAGGCTGATAACCCATCGAAAGCAAGAGCTCCGCAGAGCACGTCATCAACTCTGCGTATGACGCTGATCGAGCTGCACATCTTCCTGCGTGCCTTGCTTGAATTCAAGGGCCCGATCGATCTCACCACGCCAGACCTCCTCAAGGTGCGTGAATCCGGTCAGACGGACAAGCGTGACGACGAAGACCTGGCATCCTCGTTTTTGAGCGACGAACCGTTTTTTGGCGGTGTCGAGGCGGCCGAATAAGTTTCACCCGGGGGCAGAACCGGCGCCGGGCTCACTGGCAGCCGGATGGCCAGAAGCACTGGTGTTTGCCGCGCGACGAGGGGCAAACACCAGGAGCGAAGGCCTTCCAAACATTAGACCCTTTCTTCTTCTTACGGAAACGCTTGATGGCGCCAAATCGGTTTGCTCGGCAAAGCGCGGTGCGCAGTTCGATGCGGTGCATCGGGCAAGCGCCGCAACGCCGCCGACGGGCCGATATAGCCCACCGAAGGCCGGCTTTTCACGCCCTCTGAACTGCGTTACGGCCCGCTTGTGGTCGGTGAGACCACCGCGCGGACCGTGCCTTGGCAGCAGACGTGAAAAACCGGTCAAGCGTTTCCGTAAGAAGAAGAAAGGGTCTAGTTTTTTAGATTACTGCCTCTGCAGAGCAGCGTCGGTGATTGCGTACAAGTCGGAGCCATCAACGGACTTGATGTTTTCGACCTTGCTCAGGCGGAATGACTCCACCTTTCCCGTGGGAAACAGTTTTTGTGCGCTTTCCAGACTTGTGATCTGCAAGGGCAGCATGGCTTCGAGGTTCGCCCCGCCCGCGGTTTCCAGTTCGACGGTCGTGAACTGAACCTGTGACAGGCAGGCATGACGTTCGAGGTGTGAGCGAATCTGCGCCTTTACAACAGTGCCGGAAAGATCTCCCTGCACCCGTTGGGCTTCCGGGCTGGTGGCCTCGACACTTGCCGGAACACTGGTAACATACGCAGCCGGGTCGGCCGCCTCGGGCTTGCCGTTCGAATAACCGTATCCGAACGCAAGCGCTGCGAGCAGAAAAACCGGAATGCTGGAAACAGACAGTTGCCGCATGGAAAGACCTTGCTCCTCACTCTCCGGCTTGGTTTGGAACTCGATACTCGTCTCTCCGGTTGTCATTCTGTCCTCTGTTGGTCGTAGATGAGACACTGTTGTTCTGTTCTTCATCACCGTGATCCAGTTCATCGAGATACATACGAACGTTTCTGGTAAAGACCTCATGATCCGCAACATATTTGCGGAACTGCTTCTTCATGGTCGTATGCTGCTGATGCATACCTTCCATGGCGCTTGAAAGAGCAGAAACAGATTTCTCAAAGTCCCTCAGATGTCGGTTGTAATCACCCATAGTCGGCTCCTCGCCATTTCCCAGTTATACGTCAGCAAAAAATATATCAGTTTGTGCAGGCATTTAACAAAAAGGGGGCTACATAGTAAATTGGTTAAGCTGCGCCATATTCAGCGTAGACACAAATGTACCACCATGTCATTAGATGCTTATACAGAGTGTGGTTAACGACCGCAAACCGTGCCCTATGTCATCGTTCTCAAGTCTGCGCGGTGCATATCCATTCTTTCGGCCGCAATTACTCACATTTGTCGAGCGCAATGGTGATGAAACCATCCCCGCAATAGCCGCTTGTCATCATTCCTTCTTTGTCAATCTGGAACACAGCGGCAAAATCGTTCTTTGGCACCGGGTCAACATCACCCTTCTGGATGTAGTAATACTCACCTCCACCCAATTCGGCCGTGTAGTGGCGGCCTTCGCTCTCAAACATAATCGTCCTGCCATCAGCAGAAGAGCGGGCTTCAAACAGATACAGGGACTGACACGACTTGTTCGGGCTGGGGCGTGATTCGTCGGTGTACCCGCGCACCCCATTGAAGCGGCATTGAGCCACGGCTTGTTCGAACCCGAGCGCAACAAGAATCAGCGCTGTTACGAGCCGCCCCAAGACCTTAACTGAACAAGACATCGTCTCTCCCACTCACTTTAATCCGGCCAGAACCTGGCTGCGGCACAGCGTCTCGCGGCTGCCGAAACGCCAGCAACTTTGGTCAAAACCGAACCCGCTGTCCCCAATTAGGGCTTCGTGGCGGTTGCCGCTGGTTGAAGCTTTTCCTGCAGGTCCATAACCTTCTGCCCGGCGGATATCAGAGCATTTCCGACTTCGGCAATGGCATGGAGCTGATTGTTATCAGCCATTCCAGCCAATTTCTTGACCTGGCTCTCCAGCTTGTTGATGCGCTTTTGGAAAGCATCTTCCTGATCTTCGAGCATACGAACCAGCTCGACAATCCGCTCCTCATTGATCTCTTCGGTGGGCCGCACCAAAATCTCGCGGATCAGGTTCAGATCATTCTGAGAGGTGATGGTCGGCTCGGCCACCGGCGCCTTCTCAGGAGTGGGCTTGCGCATATCCACCGGACTATTTGGCTTTGATTGCATAGTTGTATTCATTTGACACATCTCTCCATTGAGCGTCTACGATTTGCCCTAGTGAGCAATCGGCATGCCAGAACACCGCACCTTGCAATAAGCCTAGTGTTTACGTTCGTTCGAAAAAAGTCAAAGCAATCAACATTATTAACTTGCCTGAACCGTTTAGGACCTGCTCCTCGACAGACCCTTGATGTCCGCCCACAGGAACTGGCACCCCGTCCGGCAAGAACTTGGTTTGTGGGGCTGGTGGAGCGATGTCCACCGCCAATGTCCAAAGATGTCAGGCGCTTCGCTTTGAAGCTACCGGTCGCCCGTTCACCGTCCAGTGGATGCCGCACTCGGTCTTGTCCGACCCGGACCAGCGGCCATCACGGATGCCGCCGCCGGGACGCGGCAGGTCAGTGCAGGGCATGCAGCCCACCGAAGGATAGCCACGCTCTTCCAGAGGATGCATGGGAAGGTCATGCGCGTCCCGATAGGCCATAATCTCATCGTGGCTCCAGCCCGCCAACGGGTTGGCCTTCAGGCGCCAGTCCGCAACCTCCAGGCCCGTCAGATCCGTGCGCGAACCACCGTGGAACCGCTTGCGCCCGGTGATCCACGCCTGAAATCCCCGAAGGGCACGCTCAAGCGGTTCGACTTTACGCATGTGACAACACATTTCCGGTTCGGACATCCAAAGATGTCCTTGCCCGTCGCGCGCCGCCTCGTCGGTGGGGTCAGGGCGAACGCTGCGCACATCGCTCAACCCCAGATGCGCCGCCAGTTCATCGCGATACCTGCGGGTTTCTCCGAACAGCTTGCCGGTGTCGAGGAAGATCACCGGTGTCGCCGGGTCGATCCGCGATACCATATGCAACAGCACCGCCGACTCGATCCCGAACGACGAAACCAGCGCAATCCTGCCGGGGAAGACCTCCCCGATAAGAGGTGCGAGAAGTTCCGGACCGCTAAGCGGTCCATATCTCTTCAAAATCAGATCGTAGCGTATCATCTGCGTTTCCCGCGCGTGCGCTCCAGACATCGGCCGGCGCAAAGCCCCGGTCCGGCACATAACCACCCTGATAGGTCAGCGTCATCGCGGTGACCGCGCGCTGCCACACGTCCAGGCCGAAACGGCCGTTGACTTCGAACGTGTCGAACCCGCACTGGCGCATAAACGCCAACTGGTCGGGCAGAACGTTGCCGGTGGCGCGCAGGCCGCCGCGAAACTTGAGCGAGCCACGCAGCTTGCGCGCCTGAGAGTAGGCGCGTCCGTCCGTGAAAGACGGAAACTCCAGGACCACGGTGTCGATGACCTCGAGATAGTCGGCGATATCGTCGACAGCCCGGTCATTGGCCACAACCACGCCAAGGCGCCCGTTGTGCAGCATGAGCGTTCCGAACTCCGCCTGTAGGCGCTCCGCGCTCACGAGAATGTCCGCGCCCTGCGGCACGGCCTCCTCGTTATCGAGAGTGAGCCAGGTGTCTTCGAAAAATTCGCCATTCTTAAGCAGTCTCATAAAGGGCCTCCTTGAAAGGTTTGGCGCCGACACGGCGGTAGGTTTCGATGAAGGGTTCGTCGTCCGCGCGCAGACCGAGATAGGTCTCCACGATGGTCTCGATGGCATCGGCCACCTGGTCGCCGGCAAAACCGGGGCCCAGGATCGTGCCGATGGACGCATTCTCGTCGGAGCTGCCACCAAGCGTGATCTGGTAGAACTCCTCGCCTTTCTTATCGAGACCGAGAATACCGATATGGCCGACATGGTGGTGACCGCAGGCGTTGATGCAGCCGGAAATGTTGATGGTCAGGGAACCAATGTCATGCTGGCGCTTGAGATCCTCGAAGCGCTCCGATACGTCCTGCGCGATCGGAATGGAACGGGCTGTCGCCAGGGCGCAGTAATCGAGGCCCGGACAGGCCACGATATCGCCGATAAGCCCGACATTCGCGGTTGCGAGTTCTGCGGAATTGAGCTCGATCCACAGCGTGTAGAGGTCCGACAGCCTGACGTCGGGCAGCACCAGATTCTGCCGGTGCGTGACCCTGATCTCCGCATGGCTGTACTGTTCGGCAAGATCGGCGACCACGAACATCTGTTGCGACGTCGCGTCACCCGGGATTCCGCCAGTCGGCTTCAGTGAAATATTGACGATCGCATAGCCCGACACCTTGTGCGCCGACACGTTGGACTTCACCCACCAGGCGAACTCCCGGTTTTCGTTCTTGGCAAGCTCGAACGGAACACATGTTTCGTCCAACTCGTCATAAACCGGTGGCGCGAAATAGGCGGATATGCGTTCCAGTTCGCGTTGTTCGACATCGACGGTCGGCGACCCCAGCTTGGCATACTCGGCCTCCACCTGAGCGCGGAACGCATCCGCTCCCAGCTCGTGAACCAGGATCTTGATGCGCGCCTTGTACTTGTTGTCGCGCCGGCCGTGCAGATTGTAGACCCGCATCACAGCTTCGAGATACCCAAGCAATTCGGCCTCGGGAAGGAACTCGCGCACGGTGATGGCGATCATCGGAGTGCGGCCCTGACCGCCGCCGGCCAACACTTCCCAGCCCCGGGCGCCGTCCGCGTTCACGTGCATGCGAAGGCCGATGTCGTGCACCGCCACAGCGGCGCGGTCGCGCGGCGCCCCGGTCACCGCAATCTTGAACTTGCGCGGCAGGAAGGAAAATTCCGGATGCAGGCTCGACCACTGCCGCAGCAGCTCACAGACCGGCCGCGGGTCGGCCACCTCGTCGGCCGCAACACCCGCCCACTGATCCGTCGTCACGTTGCGGATGCAGTTGCCCGACGTCTGAATGGCGTGCATTTCCACATCCGCCAGATCGTCCAGCAGGTCGGGCATGTCCTTCAGCTTGGGCCAATTGTACTGGACGTTCTGCCGCGTCGTGAAATGGGCATAGCCCTTGTCGTAGGTGTCGGCGATCTCGGCCAGCCGGCGCATCTGGGCCGACGAAAGGGTGCCGTACGGAATGGCGACCCGCAGCATATAGGCGTGCAGTTGAAGATAGACGCCGTTCATCAGGCGCAGCGGCTTGAACTCCGCTTCGCTCAATTCGCCGCCGAGCCGTCGCTCGACCTGGTCGCGGAACTGGCCGACACGCTCGCGGACGAAACGGTGATCGAATTCATCATACCGGTACATGATCTGTCGCTTCCTGTTTAACTGACGGCCGAAAAGGCACCGCCGGTGCCGTTCGACTGCTTTCCAAGGTCCGCACGCACGGTTGGCCCGAGCGTCCTGATCCGTTCGCGGATGTGCCGCGGGCGCAGAACACCGTCGAACTTTTCGGCATCGAACACGTATGCGTCGGTGACTTCGGTGCCGGTCTCGGCCAGCCGAAGCTGGTCTTCGAGCAGTTCAAGAACGGCCTCATCCTCGGCAAACAACGCATCGGAGATACGCAGCGACCACTGATGATCGCTTGTGAAGAAGACCACATCTCCGTCATTCACTCTGTTGGCCGTCAGGATCTTTCCGCTCATCACGAAGCCTCCAGAAAGCGTTTCGCCGCATCGTGGCGGAACGGCACCACTGTTGCTTTGTGTTGTTCGGAGCGTGCGGGCAACCGTTTCACCCGTGTCTCAGCGGTAGGTTCGAGACCGATGAATATGATCGCCGGCCCGGCTATTTCTTCCGCAGCGATGGATTGCGAGAGCTCAGATACGCGCGTCGCAAAGGCACGCTCGCCGGGCAGGGTGCCGTTTTCCACGATCACCGCCGGGGTATCGGCACCGATGCCCGCGTCGATCAGTCGTGTCTGCGTGTTATGCGCTGTTCCAACGCCCATATAGATCGCAAAGGCGGCGCCGGGTTGCGCCAAAGCATCCCAGTCATGTTCGGCCGCGCCGTTTTCGGTCATCCCCGTGAGTACGGAAAAAGTGCGGTTGCGCCCGCGTGTGGTGAGCGGCAGCCTGATTGAGGCCGCACAGGCGGCGGCAGCCGTTATGCCCGGCACCACTTCGACCGTAACACCCACCGCCTCGAGCGCCGCCTGTTCTTCGGCTCCGCGCCCAAACACATAAGGGTCACCGCCCTTGAGCCGGACAACCAGCTTGCCGGCGAGCGCTTCGGCAATGAGGGTACGGTTGATATGGCGTTGTGTGGGGGAGGGACGGCCCGGCGTCTTGCCGACGCAGATGCGTTCTGCATCGCGGCGTGCATAGTCCAGCACCTTGTCGCCGACCAGGCGGTCATAGACGATGACATCGGCATCCTGCAGCAGGCGTTGCGCCTTCAGGGTCAGCAGCTCCGGGTCGCCGGGTCCCGCCCCAACCAGAAACACTCTTCCCAGGTCGTCATGGTTGCCGCTTTGGTCATCGAGTGCCCGGTCGACGCGACGGTCGAAGTCTTGCGTGTCGCCCGCCAGGAAGGCGTCACGGACCGGGCCGAAGAAAAAATTTCGCCAGAAAGCCCGACGGCGCGCTCCGTTTTGCAGGGTTTCCGCAACACGTGGGCGCAACCGCCCGGCTTTCTGTGCAAGCGCGCCCAGTCTATGGGGGAGGATCGACTCAAGACGCGCCTTGATCCCCTGTGCGAGCACAGGAGCTGTGCCTTCCGTGCCGATGGCGACCACTAAGGGATCGCGGTCGACGATGGCCGGCGTAATGAAACTGCAC
>JAJFHL010000146.1 GCA_021775615.1 Hyphomicrobiales bacterium | reverse complement strand
GTGCCGCATCCGCCGTCGTCGGACCTGGTGTCAGACCGGCCGGGACGGTCTTTCGATTCGGTCGGCGGCGGGCGACATGCGATGGCGCCGTCTTCCGATCCGCACAGGCACTCCAAGAGGATGTTTCTCAAGACGCTTGCGGATTTTCTGCGCACCCACGCGGAGGCCAAGAGCTACGATCGACTGGTGGTGCTCGCGCCTCCGCAGGCGCTTGGCGATTTGCGCCGCCAATTGCCCGACAGCGTTCGCGCCCTGGTCATGTCGGAGGAGCCCCGTGATCTGACGCCCTTGCCGAACGAGGAAATACCCAAACACCTGGATGGGATACTGGCGGTCTAGACCCTTTCATCTTCATACGGAATCGCTTTGACCAGATTTTCACGTCTGCTGACCAGGCACGGGTCCCGCCGTGGACTTGCCGTCCACAAGGGGGCCGTAACGCAGTCAGGAGGCGTGAAAATCCGGCCTTCGGTGGGCCGAACCGGCTCGCCGGCAGCGTTGCGGCGCTTGCCCGATGTACCACATCGCGCTTCGCACCGCGCCTTGCCGGGCGAACCGGTTTGGCTCCATCAAACGTTTCCGTACAAAGAGGAAAGGGTCTAGATCACGATCAACTTAGGTGGACTCACCTAAGTTGATAAAACGTGATTGATTCCAACGCTTTAGTGCGGGATCGGACGAAAAACCGGTGGCCACTTTTCCTGATCCCGCTCTAGGCGGTAGGGTGGCACCTGTCGCCGCTTCGTAGCACGCAAGCAATCCTCGTTATCTCTCGAAATCCCTTGCGCTGATGTCCCTGTGCCCTTCGAGAACCCGCAGGATGATGACATCTCCGCTTTCGACCTTCTAATAGATGTTGTGGTTGCCGTGAACCAGGCGGCGCGCGTCGTTCAACTCGGGCAGGGCCGGCGCACGTACCGGGAACCGTTCCAGCGAACGGCAGGCTTAGAAATCACGGGGACACAATACTTATCTCTGATCCCATCGGTGTCTAGGAGATAAGTATTGTGTCCCCGCAACTATTCGGCGACAGAAGCTCAATATGTTGGGCTAGGGCGTATTTCGATTGGCGCGAGCCATCGCTGCCAAGATTTTGAATGCTCCAGCTGGCAATCTTTAGATAGTCAGCCGCAATTGCTGGACACAAAGTCAAAAAGGATAACAATACGAACAAAGACAGGCGTGTCATCGTTGCCCCCAATTTTTGCAATTTCGCCGCTCTTCTAGGTTAGCAGAGAACGGCTACAGAGTGAACAGGCCAGATGTGATAAACTACCTCGCACAATTCATAGAATTCAGTGTCTTACACTTCCGAAGTACGCTTGCGTCTCGATTGACCTGAGCGTAGAATTCTTTTGCGGGGGCAGGTCAGAATTCTATCGAGTATTTCACTCGAATAGTAAATGTGCGCAGCTTTCGATCAGCGTTGATGCGCGATTCAACCTCTCCCTAAGATTTATGTGTTCAGGGAGAAAAAACATGTTTGTATACGCATCAAAATCAACGTTACTTAGAATTGGCCTAGCGATATTTGTTACTACAGTGACGGCGTGCACTCAACTTTATGTGACTGACGAGGCCGTTCAGTACAATCGGGCAATCGCAGACTTCACCAACAAGGAGATCTTGCTAAACGCCGTACGCGCAAGCAAGCGGCGACCACTCTCCTACATGGCCATCTCGGGAGGCATCGGAACGCTAACGCGTGGCGGAACGATGAGCACAGCCTTTTCTTTCCCTCGGAACATAGACAATTTCCGATTGAATACGTTCGCCGTAAACCCGAGCATCAACGCTTCCAGTAACAATAATTTCCAGGTCGAAAACCTATAAATTACGGGGACACGATACCTAATTCGACATGCCAATCGCAACTTGTGGATAAGTATGGTGTCTCTGCAAATTCCAGCTCATTGAAGATCTACAACGTCAAGGCCAAGAAAGGGCAGCGCCTGCACTCCGCTGCTAGGCCGGTATACGACGGGCTGAACACAGACTGGCTGTTCAACATCTCGCAGCACCCTCCCGGCCGGGCGTGCCGAACCTGATTTGAACGGAAAACGGTCTACGGCCAATCCCCGCCCCGGTCGCGCTGATACTGCTGCCAGAGCTTCTCGCCGATCAGGCAGTCGTATTTCCCGGTTCCCTTCACATATTGCGTACGCCATAGGCTCGACGCCCTGCGCGGTGCGAGACCTGCGATCTCCAGCAGGAGCTTTTGCCTGATCGCGGCGGCGAACTCACGCTTGTCGCGAACGGGCAGCACGAACGCACCGGCGCCGCCGACAACGCAGTCTTCGTAATAGCGGTCAAGGTCGGGCAGATCGAAGTAAGAGTAGAGGCCTCCGCTCCTTCCCAGATCGATGGCCAGTCCATTGATGACAATGCCGGATGCGACCACGCGGTCGCGGGCAAGTTCGACGGGGGGCCCCGTGTTGTTCGGGCCGTCACCTGAAACATCTATGACCCGCCGCAATCCCCGGGCCGGCGAGGCTGCAAAGAGCCGGCTGGACGACAGGACGGCTTCGGAGATGGATGTCATGAGGGCGCGCCCTATCGGTTTGCCGGCCAATGCCTCCGCGAAAGCATGGGCATCCTCAGAGGTTTCAATGACCTGCCATGGCACGACGACGGACTGGAGGCGGCTGCCGGCCCACTCTACATAGGTCACGGCAATGCGACCGTGGGCCCCGCTTTTGATAGCATTCAGTATGCTTGGATCACGGAACGCAGCGACATAACCATCGCGTTGCAGGCGCTGTTCGTCGTCATCCATCGACAGCGAGACATCGACGGCAAGGACAAGCTCGAGATCAACCGTTTCCGTGCCGCCGGCCGGGCCCTGCATGCCCGATGCTGCAAGAAATGCAATTAACAAGGTTGCGATCAGGCACTTCAGTCCATCCATAACGCGCCTCCGAATTATGGTGACCGTAACAGAATTACGCTGTCACGCCGGTGCTCGATATTTCCAATTCAGTTACCGTCAATGTAGTTGGAAAGACGAAGGCGGCGACGTAACTCGGTTACCGTCGCCGTAATTCGACACTCCTCGACATCCCGGCCGGTCAGCAGGCCGGCTGGCTCAGGTCGACCAGCACCAGTCCCAGGATGATCAGCGCCAGGGCGAGCGCCCGCAGCATCGAGGCGATGATGTTGAGCTGAGATCTATCCGGCTGCAAATGGTGATGATACGATTTCTGAGGTCCTGCAGGCGTGAAAACGCCTGCAGGCATTCCAGGTCATTACAGTCTGCCATAACGGCCTCCTTTGTCAGAGCTGCCCCCGGACACGCGCCGGCAGCGGCACGATGGGTGCCGTTCCACCTGGGGCTGCGGTTGATGAAAGAGCCGCGGTCGGCCGCCCTCGCCTTAGCGAGAAGTCCGGTCCGAACCGCCGGGTCTCACTTCGTTGGTCACGCGAGGCGGAGCATTGGTTCTCTGTCGCGGAGGAAAAATTCGAACGGCCCGCGCCGACGGTCGCCTATGAGACCCGGAATCTCAAAGAGGCGCGGCCCTTATTTCGACAACTGCCCGGGCGGCGTCGCGTGGGAGGCCGGAAAACGGCACGCCGACACCAAGTCGCCCCTGGATCCCGCATCATGTGCGGGATGACGGCGGAGCGGGTAGTGCCGCCTTCACTCCGGCACGAACTCAACAACAAACTGGATCGGCAGGAAATCGTGCAGCTTGCGCTCGCGGTAGCCGGCGGCGCGCATTTCTTCGCGGACGTTTGCGAGGGTGCTCGCGTGATCTTCGGGGAAGAACAGGGCGAGCAGCCCCGAGAGCTCCCGGTCCAGCTCCACGATCGCGACGCGGCCTCCGGGGGCGAGGTCGCTTTTCAGCTTTGCGAAATAGGCGGTCCGGTCCTCGATGTGATGATAGGTGTTGACGAGAAGGACCAGATCGACCGAACGGTCGGGGAGCTTCGGATCGCCGTAGTCGCCGAGGACGACCTGCACGGACGCATCGGAAAAGCGTTTCTCCAGCGCCGCGGTCTTGTCTGCTTCGACCTCCACCGCGAAGACGACGCCGCCGGGGCCGGCCGCGTCCTTCAGATGGGGAATGAAATAGCCCTTGCCGGCTCCAAGATCGGCGACGCGCTGGCCGCGCTCAATGTCCAGCGCCGCGACCACATCGGCGGGGCGCTGCCACATGTCGCGGCCCCATGAGGTGAAGTCGAGCCTGGTGACGTTTTCGCTGCTGAACACACCGATGGCGATCAGCACGACGGCGATTACGACCAACAGATAGCGGCGGCGGGTCATCTTGGCTCCTCAGGGTTTGTCTGTCGTTGCGCGGACATCGCACGCGCGGACATGGCGTGCTCGGACATGGCGTGCTCGGACCTGGCGCGCTCGATCATACCGCACGGCAGTCTCCCGACAACCGGGGCGCATGCCGCCAAAGGTCACAGCCATCCCCTTCGAAGCCGGAAAAAGACGGAAATCCGTTTCGACGCGGTGAGCCGCACATGCCAGTCAGTCATAGTCGAACCTTTCAGACAGGATCCGGCCTATTGGGGCTGCTCAACACAGATCCCGTATCACAAACCCGGAGCGTAACTGCACGAGTCTACTGCCATGCCCCGCATTTATAGTGCCCCCGCATTTACGGCCGGCGAACACCGCGTTCGATGGTGAAGATTTCGGTTTCGCTCTCGCGGCCACGCAGTTGCGTCTTGCCGACGCTTAGCGCCGTGTATTCCGGCGGCAATGCCATCTGGCGCAGCAGTTCCCCGGATATCAGCAAAGACCGCTC
>JAJFHL010000145.1 GCA_021775615.1 Hyphomicrobiales bacterium | reverse complement strand
CCACGGCGGCGTGACCATCGACTTGAGCCACATGGACAAGGTGCTCGAGGTCAACGCCGAGGACTTCGATTGTACCGTCGAGGCCGGGGTCACACGCAAGCAGCTCAACACGCATATCCGCGACACCGGCCTGTTCTTTCCTATTGATCCCGGCGCCGATGCCTCCATCGGCGGCATGGCGGCAACCCGCGCGTCGGGAACCAATGCGGTGCGTTACGGCACCATGAAAGACAGCGTCATTTCGGTGAAAGCGGTCCTTGCCGATGGCCGCGTCATCACCACCGCCACACGGGCCAAGAAGTCATCGGCCGGTCTCGACCTCACCCGGCTGTTCGTCGGCTCGGAGGGCATTCTCGGTATCATGACCGAAGTCACGCTGAGGCTGCACGGCATTCCCGAAACCATCGCCGCTGCGGTGGTTCCGTTTCCTTCCATAGAAGAGGCCGTCGATGCGGTGGTCGAGATCATTCAGGCCGGGGTTCCGATCGCCCGGGTGGAACTGATCGACGAAATCCAGCTCGACGCCATCAACAAGTACTCCGGCTTCGACTATCCCGTCATGCCGACCCTCTTCATGGAGTTCAACGGCGGCCCGAAGAGCGTCGAAGAACAGATCGACACCGCCCGCGCGATCATCGAAGACCATGGCGGCGGCGAATTTCGCTGGTCGACCGAACAGGCCAAGCGCGACGCGCTGTGGCAGGCCCGCCACGACGCGGCCTATGCCATGAAGGCCTACCGGCCGGGCGCTGAACTCTTCGCGACCGATTGCTGCGTACCCCTGTCGCAACTCACCAAGTGCATCATGGACACCAAGAAAGACCTGGAAGGCTGTTCCTTCCCGGCCCCGGTTCTCGGCCATGTCGGCGATGGCAACTACCACCTCCTCTACGTGATCGACCCGAACAACCAGGCCGAGATCCGCGAGGCGGAAGAGCTCAACGAACGCATGATCCACCGCGCCCTCGAGGCTGGGGGTACATGCACCGGCGAACATGGCATCGGGCTCGGCAAGAAACACTTCCTCGTCGCCGAACTCGGCGAGGCGGTGGACGTCATGTGGACCATCAAGCGCGCGCTCGACCCGGACAACATCATGAACCCGGGCAAAGTGCTTCTCGAACCAGACACACCGGCGGCCATTGCCGTTTAAACGCAAAGGCAGGGAGATTTCGTCTTGGCCATCTTTGACTCCGCAGAATTCGACGAACACGAACAGGCGCTATTCGTCAATGACCGCTCGGTGGGACTGCGCGCCATCATCGCCATCCACAACACCAATCTGGGCCCGGCGCTCGGCGGCTGCCGCATGTGGCCCTACGCGAGCGAAGCTGAAGCGATCCGTGATGTCCTGCGCCTGTCCCGCGGCATGACCTACAAGGCGGCCATGGTGAATGTGGAACTCGGCGGCGGAAAGTCGGTGATCATCGCCGACGCCCACAAGGACAAGAGCCCCGAACTTCTCCACGCCATGGGGCGGTGGATCGACAGCCTCGGCGGCCGCTACATCACAGGCGAAGACATCGGCACCAACCCTTTCGACATGGCGGAGATAAAGAAAGAGACGAAATGCGTGAGCTGCCTGCGCGAGGAAGACGGCGGCTATGGCGACCCCGCGCCAATGACCGCGCTCGGCGTCCTCCAGGCCATCAGCGCCGGTGTCGAAAAGGCCTTCGACACGACGTCGCTGGAGGGCATGCGGGTCGCCGTACAGGGTGCCGGCAATGTCGGCCACCGGCTCTGTGGCCTGCTGACCGACGCAGGAGCCAAAGTCACGGTCTGCGATGTTTTTGAGGAGAACCTCGAGCGCACCGTGAAGGCTTACGGTACCGACACGGTCGCACCGGATGACATTTTCAGCGTTGACGCCGACGTCTTCGCCCCCTGCGCCATGGGTGCGGTCATCGACGATCAGACGATCCCGCAACTCAAGACCAAGGTGGTCGCAGGGGCCGCAAACAACCAGCTTGCCGAAGACCGCCACGGCCAGATGCTCGCCGACCGCGGGATTGTCTACCTGCCCGATTACGTGGCAAATGGCGGCGGCCTGATCAGTTGTGCCGCGGAGTGGTACCGCCACGACAAGGCGCAAGTTGAAGCCAACGTGAGGAAGATCAGGGAGACCTGTGTCGAAATTCTGAGCTATGCGGACCAGCACGGACTGCCGAGCCATGAAGCCTCGGACCGGATCGCCGAGCAACGGTTCGGCGCCTGACACGTTCAGGCGAACCGAACCTCAGCTGGTCGTCGCCGCGTCCGAATCGGCCTAGGTTGCCTGAGCTCCTCGTTTGAAGACGAACGGCCTGAAGACCAGAGTATGAACGCGACAAACGCCTCTCCACAATACCGTCAGGTGGCCGACACCCTGCGCCGCCGAATACTCAATGGCGAGTACCGCGAAGGGGACATCATTCCAACCGCCGCAGAGCTTGAAAAGCTGTTCTCGGTCAGCAACATCACCATCCGCAAGGCACTGGCAATCCTGTCCGACGAAGGCTGGGTTGCCGGCCAGCGCGGGATCGGCACCATCGTCAAGTCGTCGGCGCCGGACCAGCGTGTCAAGATCGCCGTCTCCGGCAACTTCGCCCTGTGGGTCGATACGGCGAGCGGCAAAAGCCTACCCGTTGAACAGAAGATCCTGGACATCTCGGTCATCAGGCCGGCGCCGGCCCGGGTCGCCAAGATCCTCGGCGTCGCGCCCGCGGCGCCGCTGTGGACCATGCGCCGGGTGCGCTGGATCGCCGGCAACGTGGTGTCCTATCACCTCAATTACGGCCTGCCACACAAGCTTGGGCGCATCGACGAGAGAAAGATGGCAGGTAACCGGAACTTCGTCGATGTCATGCGCAAGGATCTCGACATCAAGCTGCACCGCATGGATCAGCTTGTCGAGGCAACCGTTGCCGACCGCGATCTTGCCGACCTGCTCAACAGCCAGTTCGGCGATCCTATGTTCTTCGTTGAGAACGTCTACAGCGACTCGGACGGCGCGGTTGCCGCGGTAACG
Source organism: Hyphomicrobiales bacterium (assembly GCA_021775615.1). Lineage (GTDB taxonomy): Bacteria > Pseudomonadota > Alphaproteobacteria > Rhizobiales > JAJFHB01 > JAJFHM01. Next base: position 2,833 of record JAJFHL010000145.1, on the reverse strand, counting down.
CACCTCTATCTGCGCGGTGATCACTATGCCTATCAGACCTCGATGACCCTTGACGATTGGATCGGCCCGCAGGGAGAACTGGCGTGACCGGCGCCCTGCCCGACCGCGTCAGGCTGCGCGAGGTTGGACCGCGCGACGGGCTGCAGAGCGTCGCCGCTTTCGTCCCGACGGATGCCAAGGTCGAGATGATCCGGAACCTCGCCGCCGCCGGCCTTTGCGAGATTGAAGTCACATCCTTCGTCAGCGACAAGGTGATCCCGCAGATGGCCGACGCCGACGCGCTCATGCACCGGCTCAAAGGAGAGCGATTTACCCGATCGGTCCTTGTGCCGACGCCGAAACGGGCCGAACAGGCGATTGCCGGCGGCGCCGATCAACTGGTGGTGTTCCTGTCGGCGAGCGAGGCGCACAACCATGCCAACGTCAACCGCTCGATCGCGGCGTCGCTTGACGGGCTCGACGCCATATTCCGTCTCGCCGGCGACAGCAACATCCCGGTCTTGGGCGCCATCGCGGTCAGCTTCGGCTGCCCCTACGAAGGCGACGTGCCGCTGGAGCGGGTGCTCGACATTGCGGCGCGCTTCCGCGAGCTTGGCGCCGACGGTCTCATTATCGGCGACACAACGGGGATGGCGACACCCGGCCGCGTGATCTCATTCACCAAGGCCTATCACGACCGCTTTGCAAGCGACGACTTCTCGCTCCATTTTCATAATAACCGTGGTACCGCCATGGCCAACCTCTATGCGGCACTAGGCGCCGGCGCGACCACGTTCGATACCGCCCTCGGCGGCATCGGCGGCTGCCCGACCGTGCCCCAGGCAAGCGGCAACCTCTCGACCGAAGACGTGGTCTGCATGCTTGACGAACTGGGCATCGAAACCGGCATCGACCTTGGTCACCTGATCGCCGCGGCGAAACATCTCGAAAAGGTACTTGGCTACGAATTGCCCGGCCAGGTGATGAAGAGCGGCCCGATAGCACGCGACGGCCAGGCCGCTCAATCGGCTCATGCCTGAAGCGCCCGCCAAGCTGCCGCTCGCCGGCATCCGGGTGATCGAACTCAGCCATGTGGTGATGGGGTCGACCTGCGGCCTTGTTCTCGCCGACATGGGCGCTGAAGTGATCAAGGTCGAAAAAGCGCCCGACGGCGACGACACCAGACGTTACGGCGGCTTCGGCGTCGGCCTGTTCCACTTCTTCAACCGCAACAAGAAGAGCCTTGCGGTCGACCTCAAGGCCGAAGCCGGCAAAGACATCCTGCGCCGGGCCATTGCCGGCGCCGATGTCTTCGTGGAGAATTTCGGGCCCGGCGCCGTCGACCGGCTGGGCTTCGGCTATGAAGCCTGCGCCGACATCAATCCCCGCCTGATCTATTGTTCTCTCAAGGGCTTCATGCCGGGACCTTACGAGAACCGGCCGAGCCTCGACAATCTGGTGCAGATGATGGGCGGCCTCGCCTATATGACCGGCCCTTCCGGCCGGCCCCTGCGCGCCGGCGCCTCGGTCACCGACATTCTCGGGGCCACCTTCGGGGCGCTTGGCATCGTCACCGCGCTGCATGAACGCCATACAACTGGCAAGGGACAGAAGATCACCTCGTCGCTCTTCGAGGCGACCGCCTTTCTGGTGGCCCAGCACATGTCGGGCGCGGCGATCACCGGGGCCTGCCCGCCGCCGATGCCGGAGGGCTCCAACCCCTGGGCGATCTACAACCTCTTCACGACCAGGACCGGAGACCAGATCTTCATCGGCATCGTCAACGACAAACACTGGCTGCGCTTCTGCGAGCACTTCGGCCTGGATGACCTGGCCGCCGCACCCGAATATGCCGAAGACAGCGGCAGGCACGCCCATAGCGAACGTCTCCTTGGCCGCATCGCCGAACGCATTGCCAAGCTGGAGACGGCGGACGCCATCGAAAAGTGCGAGCGCGCCGGCATTCCGTTCGCGCCTGTGCGCCGGCCCGACGAACTCTTCGACGATCCACAACTGGTGCAGGGCGGCGGCCTGGTCAAAACGGTCCTTGCCGATGGCCGAACCGCACCACTACCCAAGATCCCCCTGCGCATGGACACCCATGACTTCGCCAGCGCCGCACGGCCGCCGAAGATCGGCGAAGGCAGCCGGGCATTTCTGGAGGCTCTTGGCTATGACGAGGATGAAATCGAGCGGCTTGTCAGCAACTCGGTCGTCGCGATTGAGGCGGAGTAAAACCGTCGGGTCGCACGCTCATCGCAGCCCACCATTCACCGTCATTCCCGCGAAAGCGGGAATCCAGGGACATCTGGCACGACCACGGCAAGTTACGTTCTGGATTCCCGCTTTCGCGGGAATGACGCATGAGTGCGTAGCTATGCCCTACCCCAGCCGGCCACGGATGGCGTCGGCGGCGGTCCGCAATTTCTCGCGCTCATCGTCACTCAGCGGCAGCTCGACCACATCGAGCAGCCCGCCCATGCCGAGCTGACAGGGCACTCCGAGAACCACGCCATCGATGCCATACTCACCCTCGAGCATGACCGAGACCGGAACCGCGCCGGCGCGTGCACCGCGCATGTGATCGATCACCTCGACAATGGCATGGGCCGGCGCCAGCACCGCCGATCCGGTCTTGCGCAGAGCCACCACCTGGCCGCCCCCGGTGACTGCATCTTTGACGCAATGGTCGATCACTTCGGACGAAAGAAACTCGGTGACGGGCCGCCCTCTGATCTTGGAGGCGGAGACGATCGGCGCCATTTCGTCGCCGTGGCTGCCCAGCGTGATCGCTTCCACGTCGCCGACCGCTACGCCGGCCTGATCGGCCAGCGCGCGCCGGAACCGGCTTGAA
>JAJFHL010000144.1 GCA_021775615.1 Hyphomicrobiales bacterium | reverse complement strand
TGAACAGGATCTGCCAGAAGGTGTTGCGTCCGGCCGCGATGGCGGGGATGCCGCGGCGGTCGAGGACCTCCTGCAACATCGCCTGCAGGCGGTCGGACTTGGCGGCGAGGTCTTGGTAGACGCCGGGCTTTTCAAGCTCCGTGAGCGTGGCGAGGCCGGCGGCGGCGGCCACCGGATTGCCGTGCAGGGTGCCGTTGATATAGGCGTAGTCTGGCTGGCCCTTCTTCGCCGGGCTGGCGCCTTCGATGATGTCGGCGCGGCCGGCGACGCAGGACAGCGGCCCGCAGCCGCCGACGATCTTGCCGTAGCTTGCCAGATCCGGTTTCACGCCGAAATACTCCTGGGCGCCGCCCAGCGCCAGGCGGAAGCCGGTAACGACCTCGTCGAAGATCAGCACCACGCCATAGTCATCGCAGATGCGCCGCAGACCTTCGAGGAACCCGGGCTCGGCAAAGATGATGCGCTGCACCGGCTCGACGATGATCGCGGCGAGGTCGCCGCTGTGTTCGCGCACAATGTCCTCGACCACGTCGAGCGAATTGTAGGGCGCGACCAGAACGGTCGGCTGCAGCGCCTGCGGCACGCCGCCGAAATCCGCGGTGCCGACAGGGTAGTTGGACGGCTTGGTGGGAAACAGGGCGAAGGACGAATAATCGTGGTTGCCGTGATAGGCGCCTTCGAACTTCAGGATCTTGTCCTTGCCGGTGAAGGCGCGGGCCATGCGCATGGCATAGAACGTGGCTTCCGACCCTGTGGTGGCATAGGCGATTTTCTCGGCGCAGGGGATAAGGTCGACAAGCTTGTCCGACAGCTCGACCGCGATGTCGTTCAGGGTGCCGAAATAGTGCAGGCCGCGTTCGGCCTGACGCTGAACCGCCTCGACCACGGCAGGGTGGCAGTGGCCGAGGATATTGGCGCCGGCGCCGCCGACATAGTCGATATAGGTGCGCCCGTCGACCGCCTCGAGACGGCTGCCGACGCCGCGTTTGACGATGAAGCGGACATCGTCGGGGAGTGAATATCCGCCAAGACCCGCTCCGGGCAGATTGGCTTCGGCAATCTCGTAGAGCCGGTCCTGGGCGGCATCGTCCTGGGCCGGCATAAGTTCAACACTCGACATTTGTCTTGTCCTCTCCGGGATCTACTATTCGGCCGCAGCCGACCGTGCGGAATCGGTGCGAGGCAGCGTGCTTTGCGGGTCATAGGCCGGCTCGCCCAGCACGCGGGCTGGCCGCGGCCTGCCGGCGATCACCACTTCAAGTGCTGTGCCGGGGTCGGCTGCGTGAGGCTTGATGTAGGCAAAGGCGAGGATTTTCCCGACCGTATGGCCAAAAGCGACGGATGCAGTGGAGCCAACAACCTTGCCGTCCAACAGAACGGCCTCGCCGCCATGGCCGTCTTCGAGGCCGTCGGGTTCGATCTCAAGATAGGCGCAGATCCAGGGCAGTTCGCCCCCGAGGCTTGTCTCGGTTGCGCCTTTCCCCAAGAAGTCGCCCTTGTCGAGCTTGACGAAGCGCATCACATCGGCTTCCGGCAGCGTCACCTCGTTGGTGAGTTCGCCGGCGCCCTTGAACATCTTCTCCATGCGCATGGCATTCATGGCGAAGGAACCGTAATCGGCGATGCCATGGGCATCGCCTGCGGCGCAGAGCGCGTCATAGACCTCAAGCATATGCTCGCGGGGGCCGTGGATCTCCCAGCCCAGTTCACCGGCATAGGACAGGCGGAAGGCCCACATTGAATGGCCGGCGATGTCGATCTCTTGGGCCGACAACCAGCGGAAAGCGGAATTGTCGAGTGTCGCGTCCGTGTTGGCGGCGAGTACATCGCGCGATTTGGGCCCCTGCAGCGCGATGGCCGACCAGTCGTCGGAACGCTTGATGATTTCAAGCGTCTCGCCGTCCAGATGCCGGTTGAGGTGGTCGAGCAGGCGTTGTTCGAAAAAGATGGCGCAGACGAGATAGAAGCGATCCTGCGCCAGTCTGACGATGGTCAGCTCGATCTCGATCCGGCCGCGGCGGTTGAGCAGGTGGGTGAGGATGATGCCGCCGACCTTCTGCGGCAGCCGGTTGGCGACCAGGCGGTCGAGGAAGGCTTCGGCGCCGGCGCCTGAGACCTCCACCTTGGTGAAGGCGGAGATGTCCATGATGCCGACGCCCTCGCGCACCGCTTTGACTTCCGCGCCGACCATGTCGTGCACCTGATTGCGGCGGAAGGAATAGTGGTCGTGCTGCGCGACGCCGTCCTTTGCGAACCAGCGCGGGCGCTCGTGGCCATAGACTTCCTCGTAGATCGCGCCCCTGTCTTTGAGGCGTTCATAGAGTGGCCCCGGTTTGACCGGCCGGCCGGCGAGGCGGTTGAAGTGAGGGAACGGGATCTCATGGCGCAGGCAGTAGTCTTCCTTCGCCTTGATCACCTGCCACTCTTTGCTGGCGTAGGACCCGAAGCGGCGGGGGTCGTACTCGCGCATGGAGATATCGCCGGCGCCATGCACCATCCAGCGCGCCAGCTCGCGGGTGAGGCCCGGGCCCCAGCCGATGCCGATCTGGGTGCCGCAGCAGCACCAGTAGTTGGCGACGCCGGGCGCCGGGCCGATCAGCGGGTTGCCGTCGGGCGGATGGGAGATGGCGCCGTGCACTTCGCGCTTGATGCCCAGATCGGCGAAGATCGGCATCCGGCCCATGGCGTTTTCGAGCCACGGCATGATGCGGTCATAGTCGGCATCGAAGAG
>JAJFHL010000143.1 GCA_021775615.1 Hyphomicrobiales bacterium | reverse complement strand
GAGAGGTTTACGGTGTCGCCATAGAGCGAATAGGACTGCCGGCCGCCGCCGCCGACGCTGCCGGCAATGACCGGCCCGGTCGCGATACCGGCGCGGATCGCCAGGCGCTCGCCGTTGAAAGTCTGACTTGCCACCAGATCGACGATGTCGAGGGCGGCGCATACGGCCTTGGCGGCATGTTCGGGATCTTTGGCCGGCAGGTTGAACGTCGCCATTATGGCATCGCCGATGAATTGGGTGACGACGCCGTCATGGCGGTTGATGGTCTTGGTGGCCTGATCGAAAAAGGCGTTCAACACGCCAACCACGCGGCGCGGTCCGCTCGCCTCAGTCATCGCGGTGAAACCGGCGACATCGATGAACAGCACCGTCGCCGTGCCCTCGACCGGTTCCAGCAGGCCGCGGTCGGCGATCAGCGCGTCGGCTATGGTCCTTGGAACGTAGCGGCCGAAAACGTCCGTCAAGGTGCGCCGTTCCTCGACCAGCTCCAGCTGTCGGCGCACGGTGCGCCGCGCCCGCCACATGACAGCGGCGATCAGGACCGCCACCAAAATGTAGGCGACGGCTTCCTGGGCACGGCTGCCGGTGCCGATGAAATCGGGGCTGAGGAAGACCGACAGGAACTGCTCGGTGGTCGGCGCGGTGCCAATGTCGCCCCAGTCGAGGCGCACCGGCATGTCACGGATCGCCCAGGCAAAGGCACCGAGCCATCCGGCCACCACCGCGCATCCGGCCCAGACCACCAGGCCCGGCGAGAAGCTGAACGCGGCAAGGCCCAGGATCAGGAAATAGAACGGGAACACGGCGTTGCGAAACGACATCGCCTGCGGCACGTCGATGGTGTCGTAGAGCGGTTGCGTGGCCATGAGCGCGGACAAGATGGCGATGTCGAGGGTGATGAAGGCGTATTTGAGCCAAGCCCGGTCGTACCGCGTGCCGATGAGGGCGTGATGGATGAGGCCGAGGGCGGCAAAGCCGGCGATGCCGAGGCCAAGATCCAGCGCATGCTCCGGGTTCCTCAGGCGCGACAGGACGAGGAAGGCGCCGAGCAGCACCAATGCCACGAGGCGGCCCTTGAGGGCGACGCGCAGGCCGGCCTGCTCGGCTTCGCGAAAGGTCTCGGCAAGACGGGCCTGCTGGTTATCGGCGGCGCTTGTCATGCCACGATCTCATAGGTTTGGTCCGGACGATTCCCACTATCGGCATTCCTTGTCCCACTATCGGCATTCCTTGTAAGCCGCGAAGTGCAATATGGCCGGTTAGGGGGGCTGCGCCAATGGGCGCGCGAGAAGGTTTATCTGCTGATCGAGGATAAACGCGACCGGACCGAATGCCGCCGCACGCCAGAGGCGCGCCAGCGCATGAGGGAGCGGCTCATGAAGATGCGTGAACTCGACCAGCGTGGGGTGCGGCGGACGGAAGATGGCGGCGGTGCCGGGTGAGAGAGCGTGTCACGGCCGCGACGGTGCGCCGTTCCGCCCCTGGGTCCCGCATCATGTTCGGGACGTTGGGGGTGGTATCTTGCCACGCCCGCATTCGCCGTTCCTGCGAGGGCGTGAACCCACTCGCCGTCCTGCGTGTAGAAGTGCGCCGCTTTGATTTGCCGCGCGGCGAGTGGATCCCGGATCAAGTGCGGGATGACGGCGGTGGTAAAGGGTAGGGTAGAGCCAGACCTGACACCGGTTGCCGCATCACGTGCCGGGATCCGTCTGGTTGCAGATAAGACGTTCGGCTTTGCGATTGCCGGCGTGGACGGTAAAACGGGGTCAGCGTTCACGTGCGTATCGCCGGGAGGGAACTGGGCGTGACGGCATTGAAGGATCTGCTGACTTCGGAGGAACGCGCGGTGATACGAGCGCCGATCGAAAAGGCGAGGACGTTCCCCAGACGCGCCTTCTTCGATGACGACTTCTTCGAGCTTGAGGTCAGGCATGCGCTGAGCGAGAGCTGGCTCGCGGTGGCGTTCTCGCAGGAGATTCCGGATGCCGGCGACATCATGGTCCTCAATGCGATCGGCTATCCGTTCATTGTGGTGCGCGGTGCGGATGGTGTTGTCCGCGCCTTTCACAATGTCTGCCCCTACGATGGGTGCGAGGTTTGCATCCGCCCGCAACAGGGCGCCCGGACCATCACGTCGCCTTATCACGGCTGGACATACAGCCTCGCCGGAGAACTGCTGGAAGCGAATTTCTGGGACGGTACGCCGGACGCGGCGGGCGTCGATCTAAAGGCCCTCAATGCCGACCTGGTGCAGGTGCCGTGCGAAGTCTGGCTGAGCACGGTGTTCGTCTATCTGGGCGAGCGCCCCCGGCCTTTCGCCGAGCAGTACCGGCCGGTGCTTGAGCATCTTGAGAAGGTCGACCTCGAACGTCTCACGGTGGGGCGAGGGGAGGACGGCGAGCCGATGATCAATTCCCTTGCGATCAAGGCGAACTGGAAGACCGTCTACGAGAACTATTCCCCGAACGTCTACCATGAGGCCTTCGTCCATGCGATGTACCGCAAGTCGCCGCACAGCCCCCGGGTCGATGGCGAGGGCAACAAGACCTATACCGAGATCAACGATCCCTCCGGCTTTCTCGGGCTGTGTTACGACAACTCCATCGGCGCCTCCTTCTACGGCGAATCCGATCTCCCGCCGGTGCTCAACAAGGACGGCTCGCCCAACAGCATCAACACCATCGCGAATGTCTATCCCAACTGGGTGATCACGGTGCTCGGCAATGCAGCCAGAGTCGCCCTCTTCCTGCCTCATGGACCTGAAGAAGGCGAACAGAGGGTGATGACCCTGTTCGACCGGGACGGGGCCTCCGATGCCGATCTGGCGGCGGACAGGAAGGCGTCCCGCAAGGCCGGCCTGCAGGCGCGCCAGGAAGACAACTATGTCTGCGAGTCGGTGCAGCGGGCGCGCCATTCACCCGGCGTCAACAGCCAGTTCTACTCGCCGTTCTGGGATGCCATGCACTATACGCTCTCCAACCTGATCCTCACCCGGCTGGAAGAGAGCGAACGCTCTCCGGCGTCCTAATGCCGCTTCGGACGGAGGCCTGAGCATGCCTCATGCGGCGCTGCCGAACGGCGTAAGTCTCGCCTACGAGATCCACGGAGATCCGTCGGATCCCATCATTTTCGTCATTCTGGGGATCACCGACAACATCACGGACTGGCCGAGCGGCCTCTATGAACCGGTGGTGTCGAACGGGTATTGCGTCGTTCGGCACGAGTTGCGCGATTCCGGACTGTCGACCAGGTTCGATGCGCACGGCCCCGCGGACCTGAGCGCGGCCAGGGAGCACCTCGATGCGGGCCAGCGTCCTCCCGCGCCCTATACGGCGCAGGACATTGCAGAGGATGCGAGGCTTTTACTCGAGCATCTGGGCATCTCGTCGGCCTGCGTCGTCGGTTATTCCTTCGGGGCCTTTGTTGCGCAGGCGCTCGCCCTGGCGGCACCGGAAATGGTCTCCGCATTGGTGTGCCTGCAAGGCAGCACCTACGATCCGGCCCTGCCGCCGCGATCGCCTGATGTGGAGGAGGCCTTGCTCGGGGCGACGCGGGACTATGCAACAGCGGAGGAGAAGATCCAGGCGATCGTCAATCTTCGAATGGCGACGAATGGCTCCCTCCATGCGCTGGATTCAGGCGAAGCCCGGCAAAGCGCCGAAACGTCCGTGGCGAGAATGTACTGCCCGGACGGCACCGGTCGGATCATCCTGTCGCGTATGGCCTCCGAGCCGATCTACGACAAGACGGGCGACATCCGGTGCCCCGCGTTGATCCTCCATGGCGACGAGGATCCGATCTTCAGCATCGAGCATGGAGAAGACATGGCCGCACGGATGCCCAATGCCCGGCTGTGCATCCTCAAGGGCGCCGGTCACAATCATCCGTTGTCCCTGCAGCCGGTCATCGCGGATCACCTTGTGGAGTTCGTGTGTGCGCTTGGGAAGCAGGTGTCTGAAGGGCGTTGAGGGTTGCGCGGAAGCTGGCCGCAATCTGCGAATTGGCATAGCGCCAAATCGGGTCTCCCGTTATCATTCGTATGCTGAATAAGAAGGAAAACCCATGAGACCAGCTCTTGCCGCAATTGCCATTCTGTTCGTGTCCGCACTCCCTGCGCAGGCGGAAACCTGCCATGAGAAATTCGTCCGGCTGATGGTCGGCGGCAACGGCGATACGCCGGTGAAGATACATGTCATTCAGAACTCCAAGGGAGCCGAGCCGTCGAAGAACGATTTCTTTCAGCAGACGACCGGGCACTGGATGACGGTGATGATCGAGCCGGCCGACCAGCCCTGGGTGCTGACCTACAAAAACACCATGTTCACGTCCGCGGACGAGGGAAAGTCCTGGACAAAGATCAGAACCCTCGACAGCGAACAGAATGATGAAAATGCCCGCAAGGACAGGCAGGAAAACGCTAAAACCGTCCGCGATGCGGCCTGCGGCGAAGAGGCGCTCGACGGCGTCGCGCACGATACCGTGGAAGCGGATTTCAATACTCTGCAGAACTACAAGACCGAGAACCATTACAAATACTGGGTCAACCGGGAGACGGGTTGGATCTCCAAGGCGACCTATCAGACGAAAGGCGAGGGGTTTGAGGGCACGTCGACGCAGTTGATTGAATCCGCCCCCGATCTCGCCCTGCCCACGCCTGAGTAGGCACTGCAAGCGGCTTCACGGTCGTCTCTCCGCGCGCGCCTGCGCTTCAGCCTAGAGCGCCAGGAAGCGGGAGAGCGGGTAGTTGAAGGTGTCCTCATGGCACTTCAGGGCGTTGAGGACCGCCGGGCCGGAGAACTCGCGCACGTCGTACTGGCAGACGCTGACCAGCGGGAAACGGTGGGCAATGGCGTAGTTGTATTTGGCCTCGTAGGCGAGCAACTCGGCGTAGGTCATGCCGAGATGTAGGCACCAGGTCATGTCGCCGAGCAGCCTGAAGGACCGCATGCCCGAACGGGTCGCCATGACCAGGGCGTGCTCCACGAACCGGCACATCTCTTCGCCGTCGGCGATACCGTCGCTGAGGACGAGCCGGCCCTGATCCACGGCCTCCTCCACCCCCTCCCAGACCTCGCTTATGTGGCCGAGAATCTCATTGCGCACCGCTTTGGTGGCGATCAGAAAGCAGCCATCGCCATTGCGCAGCCCGTCGGCGATGAAGGGCACCGACCATTTGAGCCGGCCGAGATCGTTCTCGTAAAGAGTGCAGATGTGGTTGCCGTATTCGATGGCGATGCCTTCCAGCAGAACCTCGGCCGGGCGGGCGCTCGCCGGCGCAGCCGGTGCAGCCGCCGCCGCGCCGCCTTCGAGAAACGCCATCAGGTCCTCGCGCCGGAAGCGGCGCTCGCGCTTGGCGCCGAGGCGCAGGCAGGCCAGCCGGCCCGCATTGGTCCAGCGCCGCAAGGATGCCTCGCTGACCTTCAGGAGGGCGGCCGCTTCCTTGATGTTCAGGAGATCCGCGTTCGGGTCGGGCCGTGTCGTCACCTGGAAATCCTCGCCATAGTCTTCTCGCGCCGCGAGACATCCGAGCCAGTCGGGCGGCGGCGATCCCTGCCGCAACACCGGGCGTGGCCCTGCAACCGGTGCAGACTTCATCTCGCATTCCTGTCCAATCATATACTTTCCTGTCGTTTGATTGACAATGAATGTTCAGCATTGTTAATCTTTGGGCGGAATTGGATGCCGGGCCGGGAGCGGGGACCCCCGTGTCCGCCCGGCCAATCCCACCCATGACAGGCGTCAATAACAATCCTGGCGAACAGGGCTATCCAGACGTAAACGGACAATCGGAGTGGACGATCGAAACAAAGTCCACCTTTAGGCAGTGAGGAAACCCCATGAGCTCGAAACTGCGTTACCTGCACCATCCCGCGTCCCAACCGTGCCGCGCGGCGCGTCAGTTCCTGATCGAGAACGACATTCCCTTCGAAGACGAAATCGTCGACATCACCACAAACATCAACGAAACGCAGGAGTTCAGGGACACGTACAATCCGACCGGTCAGGTTCCGATCCTCGTCGATGGCGACCTGAAGGTGTGGGAGAATGTGGCCATCGGGCGTTATCTGAACGAGAAGTTCGACTGTCCGAGCCACTGGTTCGGGTCCACGCTGGAGGAACGCACGAGAATCAACCAGTTTGTGCAGTGGTACGCCTACACGCTTCGCCTCGGAGGCGGCGCGTTCCACTGGACCATCTTCGCCCCGATGATTTACGGCACCGACAAGGACTTCACCGCGGAGCGCCGCAAGGGCTACCACGTTCTCTATGAGTCACTGGAGGTTCTGGAGAACTACTGGCTCAAGGACAGCGATTATCTCTGTGGCAACGAGGTCAGCTATGCGGACCTCGCCGCGTTCCACGAACTGGTTTCCCACGACGCCGGCAACATCATTCCGGAGAACGTCTGGAAGAAGCACCCGCGGATCACGGTGTGGTTCGAGAGGATGTCGTCGCGGCCGGCCAGCAAGGCCGTGAGCGACTGGCAGTATGAAACGATCCGAAAGGTCATGGCCGGCGAGATGAAGGTTGAGTTCAGCCGCAGGACTGCCGTGTTGAAGGGCACGGAAGCCCATGGCGGCCACAACCGTGGCATTCCGCACCTTGACGAGAATGACGATTACATCGCGCAGGTCGAGGCCTAGAGGCTTGTACGCATAAATCTGCAATCCGCGCCGGCCCACAACCCCAGCCCCACCACCCCATAAGGTAAACAGGGGGGGTTGGGCAGGGGGGGAGGGCCCGGGTAGATTCCCAATTGGAGCAAAATGTTACCAATAGCATTTCGACC
>JAJFHL010000142.1 GCA_021775615.1 Hyphomicrobiales bacterium | reverse complement strand
AGAGCACGCCCTCGTCCATAAGCGATTTCTTGAGAGCCTTCGGGCTGGTGGTCTTGGCGGCCATATAGGTGATCCCCTGGTACAGGTGGCGAAGTGCAGGTGGCGGTGTGCTCGCGACGGGCGGAAAGCGCCTCGCCGAAGTCCCTAATTAATCGATTAGTTAAACATTGAAGAGGGCGCGCGGCAACCCGTTGCGGAAGAAATTCGCGTGCGGCAAAAGCGAGCTAAATACCGGTACGGTTTTCCGCCGCCACACCAAGCAGCGCCCACAGGTGCTGGCGGAACTGCTCCACCGCCGCCTTGAGGTCGAACTCGCGCAAAATGTTGGAGCGCACCATGGCGCCGTCAAGGAAGGTCGATATCAGTTCCGCGGTGGCCCGTGGGTCGACATCGCGGAACCGGCCGCCTGCGATGCCGTCGCGTATGCAGGCGGAAATTATTTCCGCTTCCTCGTCGTAGAAGCGCCGGATCGAGGCTTCGACTTCCGGCGACGATTTGGCCGAGCGTGCATAGTCGAGACTGACCTTCACCATCTTGCGGACGACCTGATAGAGCTCGACATGGGTGTCGAGCCAGTCGGAAATGATCTCGGCGGGATCGTCATGACGTTCGCGCAAGGCCTGGAAGTGTTCGAACGCCTGATCGACGGCGCTTTCGATGGAGGCGCGGAACAGATCGTCCTTGTCCTTGAAATAGTAGTAAATCAGGGCCGAGTTGACGCCGGCGGCTTCGCCGATGCTCTTGATGGTGACTGCCGCAAACCCGCGCTTCTCGAACAGGTCGAGCGCCACCGCGGTCAGCTCCGCGGCGCGTGCGGTTGTCTCGGCGGTCCGGACGGTTTTTTCGATCACTCCCATGGGATCAACTATGGCGGGCGCGCCGCGGCAGTTCAAGGGGTGCTGACACATCGTGTCAGGAATAGCCGTCAGCCCACTGGCACGCCGGTGCGAACCGGACTAGGTTGCCGTCTTGATTTGCGATCCGGACAGCGCCATGACGCGAGCCCCCTCGACCACCTCCAGCTTGACCACCTCCAGCCTGTCGAACCGCCAGGCGCGCCGTATCGCCCTTGGCGCCCAGGGGTTTGTGCCGAGCCGGCGCGGCCTCTCGCGTCCCGACAGGCGGCATGTGGACAAGGTGGTCGATACGATCGGCCTGCTGCAGATCGATTCCATCAACGTCGTGGAGCGCTCGCACTATCTGCCGCTGTTCTCCAGGCTGGGGCCTTATTCCAAACGGTTGCTTGAAGACGCCGCCTATTGCCCGCAATCGAAGCGGCGGCTGTTCGAATACTGGGGTCACGAGGCGTCTTTGCTGCCGGTGGCGCTGGAACCCCTGATGCGCTGGCGCATGGCGCGCGCCGCGAACGGGCAAGGGGTCTACAAGGAGATCGTCAAATTCGGCCGTGAAAACAAGACCAAGGTCGAGGAGACGTTCGAGCGGGTGCGCCAACAGGGACCTTCCGGGATATCGGATCTCTCCGACGACGAAAAGCGCAATGCCCCGTGGTGGGGCTGGACCGACACCAAGACCGCCCTGGAGCTGCTGTTCTGGACCGGCCGCATCACCACCCAGGGGCGGCGCAATTTCGAGCGGATTTACGACCTGCCCGAACGGGTCATCCCGGAGGAGATCCTTGCGGTTCCAACCCCCCGCGAAGAGGACGCCCAGCGCGAACTGATCCGCATCGCCGCCCGCGCGCACGGGGTCGCCACGGAAACCGATCTGCGCGACTACTTCCGCATGGCGGTTGCGGACACCAGGGCACGCATTGCCGAACTGGTGGAAGAGCGTGTCCTGATCCCGGTCGAGGTCGAAGGCTGGAAGCATCAGGCGTATCTCGCCAAAGGCGCCAACATGCCGGCGCGGGCCGGCCCGCGCGCCCTGCTCTCGCCGTTCGACTCGCTTGTCTGGGAGCGGGCGCGCACGGAGCGGCTTTTCGGCTTCCGCTATCGGCTGGAAATCTACACACCGGCCGAGCGGCGCGAGTATGGCTACTATGTCCTGCCATTTCTGTTCGGCGACCGCCTCGCGGCGCGGGTCGATCTCAAGGCGGACCGCAAGGGCAAGACGCTGCAAGTGCTGGCCGCGCATTCCGAACCGAAGATTGCCAGAGACCGGGTCGCCGCGGCACTGGCCGGTGAGCTCATCTCAATGGCTGAATGGCTTGGACTGGACAGCGTGCGGGCGCATGGCACCGGCGATTTTGCCGGCGACGTGGAACGTGAATTGAAACTTGCGGGCGGTTGAGAAGTGGTCAGCGCTTGGGCGCCGGCTCATAGGTCTTGTGGAAGATCTCATCCTTGCAGGGGTACTTTTCGCCTTCGATGCCGGTGATGATCCAGTCGCCGGGCATGGCGATCATGTCGCCTTTCGACGTCTTGATGACACCGACAATGCTGGCCGGAGAGCCGTTGCCGCGACGTTCCCTGACCCCCGCCACGCGCCTGCCGGGAAACCACTGATGGGCCTGCACGACGACGGGTTTCTTGCGGAATTTGGCCATGCGTTTCGTACACTCTCCCTACGCTCGGACGCCGCAGACCAAGCAGATGCAGGGCAAAAACGACAAAATCGTGACGCGGCGGACGTGGGTTCGATACGTCAATTGCTGTTAACAGGCAAGACCAGGGTTTGACCTGCGGCAATTTCGTAGGGCGCTTCGATGTGGTTGGCCGATGCGAGTTGGTGCCAGTCAAACCCGTGCTCGCGGGCAATCGACGCCAGTGTGTCGCCGCGCCTGACCTGGACGACCGTCAGGTTTCCCGGGCTGTCCGATGGCGGTACCGATCCGGTATGAATCTGGTCGGCTCCAACAGGGGCGTTCACCGGTTGAATGGTCGCGGTATCGGGCTCGCCGGTCATGCTCGGTAACTCGTAGGTACAGCCTGAAACGACGACCACCGCAATGATCATCGTCAGCGCCGCAAACGGTCTGCCTATATTCCTCAAGCTCATCCCACCGGTCCAAATACGCAAACAGATACAGTTCTATCCCTGATTGTGACCCGCGTGGCTTAACTTTCAGTAAAGCCTGATGGGCCCGGTGTACGGTGCCGCTTTCCAAGGGCCGTTGTTATGACTAAACAGTACGGCGCGCCGGCCGCGCGACGAGGGATGAGGGATTTAAACCGGTATGCCGCTGCTTCTGGGCATAGATACGGGCGGGACCTATACGGACGCCGTGCTGTTCGACGAGGATGTCGGAGTGGTCGCCTCGGCCAAGGCACTGACGACCCGGCACGACCTTGCCATCGGCATTGGCGGCGCCCTCGACGACGTGCTGGCCGCCTGCCAGTGGGAGGCGGGCGACATCGCCCTTGTTTCCCTCTCGACGACGCTCGCCACCAACGCACTGGTCGAAGGCCAGGGCGGGCGGGTCTGCCTGGTCCTGATCGGGTTCGAAGAAGCCGCATTGAAGCGCGCCGACCTTTCAGAAGCCCTGAAATCGGACCCGGTCATTCTGATTGCCGGCGGCCACGATGCGCATGGCGAGCCGCAGGCCGAGCTCGACCGCGACCGGCTTGCCGCCGAACTGGCTGCCCTGGAGGGCCAGGTCTCGGGTTATGCGGTAGCGGCGCAGTTCGCGGTGCGCAATCCGGCGCACGAAGTGGCGGCGCGCGATCTCATTATCGAGCAGACCGGCCAGCCGGTGACCTGCAGCCATGAGCTCTCCAGCAAGCTCGACGGTCCCCGGCGGGCGCTCACCTGTGTGCTGAATGCGCGTCTGATCAATCTGATCCATCACCTGATCTCGGCCGCGACCGAACTGTTCGACACCCGCGGCATCGATGCGCCGTTGATGGTGGTGCGCGGCGACGGTGCACTGATCTCGGCGGAGGTCGCCGCGGTCAAACCGATCGAAACCATCCTCTCCGGCCCGGCGGCGAGCCTGGTGGGGGCCGCCTATCTGACGCAAGCGGAGAATGCCATCGTCTCCGACATTGGCGGCACCACAACGGACTATGCGCTGCTGACCGGTGGCCGGCCGCGCCTCGATCCCAACGGCGCCAGGGTCGGCGGCTGGCGCACAATGGTCGAAGCGGTGGCGATGAACACCATCGGGCTCGGCGGCGATTCCGAAGTGCGGGTGATCCGCGACGGCTCACAGACGCGGCTGGAACTGGGACCGCGGCGCATGGTGCCCCTGAGCCTCCTGGCGCGCGATCACGGCGCCCTGGTCATGGAGACGCTCAGCCGGCAGCTGGAGCAGCCGCGGCCGGAGGACCTTGACGGGCGCTTCGCGTTCGCCATCGACCGCGAGAGCGCCTATTTCGCAACCCTCACCAACAGCGAGCACGCGCTACTTGAAAAGGTGCAAGGCGGCCCGATCGCCCTCGACCGGCTGATCGAGAGCCGGGTGCACATTTCGGTTCTGAACCGCCTCGTGTCGCACGGGCTTGTCATGATCAGCGCCGCGACGCCGACCGATGCCGCCCATGTGCTGGGCCTGCACGATGCGTGGGACGGTGACGCGGCGCGCGCCGGCGTGAAGCTGCTTGCCCTACAGCGAGGCGGCATGGGCCGCGCCATTGCCGAGGACGAAGACGCCATGGGCCGCTGGATCGTCGATACGCTGATCGACACCTCCGCCGTTACTCTGCTGGCCTCGAGCCTTGAGAAGGACGGCATCGCCGACAGGTCTCTGGCGCGCGCCCTGCTCGATGCTCGGAACGGAGCGGGAGATGACCGGCTGACTGAAATCTCGGCAAGACTCAAAGTGCCGCTGATCGGGCTCGGGGCGTCGGCCCCGACCTATTACCCCCGTGTCGCCGATACGCTCGGCACCACCGCCGCGATCCCCGAGCATGCCGGTGTCGCCAATGCTGTCGGTGCGGTTGTCGGCCAGGTACGGGTCACAGTGGAGGCTTCCATCGCGCAGCCCGAACAGGGCCGCTACCGGGTCTATTCGCATTTGGCGCCGGGCGACTTTGCCAGCTTCGAAGCGGCTCTGGCCTTTGCCGAAGCAACCTTGCGGGACGAAGCCGGCCGGCGCGCCGAAGATGCCGGAGCAGGTGAGTTCGAGATCCGCCTTGGGCGTACCGACAAGACGGCGGATATCGAGGGCAAGCAGACCATCATCGAAAGCCTGGTGCGCGCAGTGGCGACGGGACGGCCGAATATTGCCGGATGAGGCGGCGGACATTCAACGTTGTGGGCGGAGGGCCGTGCCCGGCGCGATTTGATGTATTTTAAATACATCTTTTGTTGCAATGGACCGCAATAAGCAATATATGAAATGCATCTTTTCTGACCCACCTCCAGGAGAGCCTCATGCGCCTTAATGTCCAGACCGACTATGCGCTCCGCCTATTGATGCATCTGGCGGTGAATGAGGGCGCGCTGGCGACCATTGCCGGGGTCGCCTCGCATTACGGCATCTCCAGGAACCACCTCATGAAGGTTGCGCATGTGCTTGGACGCGAAGGGCTGATCGAAACGGTCCGCGGCCGCTCCGGCGGCCTGCGCCTCGCCCGGCCTGCAGAGACGATTTTCGTTGGTGACGTCGTCCGCCGGATGGAGGGCGACTTTGCCCTGGTCGAATGCTTTCGGAGCGCAGAAAACCAATGTCTTATCACGCCGGCCTGCCGGCTGAAGATGGTGTTCAGCGACGCCATGGAGGCGTTTCTTGCGGTGCTCGACCGGCACACGCTTGATGATCTGGTCGCGCACAACAAGGACCTGCGCCTCCTTCTGGAACAGGATGCCGTTTGATGAGCATTCATGTGGTCAGCGCTTCGGAACGGCGCGCCAAGATCCGCGCCCATGCCGCCAGCCTCGGCATTGACGAGGCCTATATCGCAAGGCTCGTCGACACGTTTTACACCCGGATCCGGGCGCATGACGTGCTCGGGCCGATCTTCCAGGAGGTCATCGGCGACAACTGGGACCCTCACCTGTCGAAGATGAAGGATTTCTGGGCCTCGGTGGCGCTCAACTCGGGGCAGTATTCGGGCAAGCCGGTTCCCGCGCACCAGAAACTGACCCATGTGCAGCGCGCCCATTTCCAGACCTGGCTCGCACTGTTTCGCCAGACGCTGGAGGACACCGCCCCTTCAAACGAGGCCGTGGACTATTTCATGGAACGGGCGGAACGGATCGCCGAGAGCCTGCAACTGGCCATGTTCGGCACGCCGGGCCTGCCGGGGTACCGGCCGTAACCCGGGCACCGTTCGCCGTGCGCATGCTTCTTGTAAATGTCAGGAGGGCCCGTGATGGCCGCAGAACTACCGTCGGGAGTGAAGAAGTACTCGCAGTCTCCGGTGTTCGCCGAAGCATCCACGCCGACAAAACTCACCACAGATCACGACACCAAATCCGGCGTCTGGGGCAAGCTCGTCGTCAGCAAGGGTGCGCTGGAGTTCATCGTTCCCGGCCCGCCCTCATCGAAGCAGCGGGTCGAAGCCGGCGGATTCGCGGTGATTGAGCCAACCGTACCGCACCGCGTCTGTCTTATTGGTCCCGTCGAGTTCCAGATCGAATTCTACCGCTAGCGTCCGACGTCCCCCGGTAGATCTTGAGAGGCATGATAGCCTGGAAGACAAAAGGGCCATCCCAAACGGAACGACCAAGGAGCGAGCAATGACTGCAGGAGAAAGGAGTTAGCGCCTGACAAGGGCGCTGGAACTGCTGGAGCAGCTCGAGCCGGGGGCGCCGGACAAGGTGACGGCGAATCTCGACGCGCTGTCGCCGGAATTCACCGAAATCATCCTCGGTTTCGCCTTCGCCGACGTCGCCGCGCGTCCGCAGATCGATCTCAAGACCCGCGAAATGATGACCGTCGCCGCCCTGACCGCCATGGGCACCGCGCCCGGGCAACTCGAGTTCCACATTCGCGCCGCCCTCAATGTGGGCGTC
>JAJFHL010000141.1 GCA_021775615.1 Hyphomicrobiales bacterium | reverse complement strand
GTCGGGCGTACACGGCTTTGCTCGTGTGTACGCGATGCGATCTAGAACTTGTTGTGTTCAATCTACAGGGGGGCGTGGGCCGGCGCCGAATCACATAAAGCGCGACGCGCTCTACAGATGCCCGTCGGCAATCTGGAAATTGCTGACCAGGTTCGTGAAGGTGTTCACGATGCACCTGTAGGTGTGCTTGCGCGTGCCGCCATCGCCGCTTCGAGCATTGAAATGACGGGTGATGCTGGCAATTCCGGTCTTCCGGTCGAATGCTGTTTCCCACTCACCGCCGCTGAAACTGTCTGCGGACTTCATGCGGCGCATGGCGGTGATGTCACAGAATGTCATGGCGACTTCCGTGTCGAAGTCGTGGAGCTCGGCACGAACCGGTTCATCGAACCAGGCGAGCGTTCCCGCAGGGTCGTCAAAATCCATGACGCTCACCGCACCGATCATCAACAGTGCGGCGCCGGTACTGCTTAACCAGACTCCGGTTTTTCTCATATTTCTTGCCTCCGGCACACTGCAAAGGAGTCTAGCCTTCGGCGGTTAGCAAAGCATGCGGAGGATGGTTCAAAATGCGTGTCGGAAATTAAGGTTATGATTGCGTTATGCACGCCGTGCCGGTTCGCGGCCACGGCATTCCAACAATCATATGCTGTGCGTTGGCTGCAGAGATGCGGCAGCACTCGAGAAGTACAATCGCGGGTATCTGGTGCGGATGGAGGGACTTGAACCCACACTTCCTTACGGAAACCAGATTTTGAATCTGGCGCGTCTACCAGTTCCGCCACATCCGCACACATGAACCGGCGGCCCGATCGGGGCCCTGGCAATGCGGCGCGATCATACGCCGGCGCCATTCGACGTCAACCTTAGAATCATGCGCCGTCAACGGCATCCGCTGCGGCCGCAAAGTCCGTTGGCGAACGCCATCGGGGGTGCTAAGAGGCAGCCATGCTGCGCCGCCTCTACGACTGGACCATGAGCCTTGCCGGGCACCGCCATGCACGGTGGCTGCTTGCCGTGATCTCGTTCATCGAGAGTTCGGTGTTTCCGATCCCGCCGGACGTCCTGCTCATCCCCATGGTATTGGCGGAGCGCGCCAGGGCATGGCTCTACGCAACCATCGCCACCGTCTCGTCCGTGGCCGGCGGCATGCTGGGCTATGTGATCGGCGCTTTCCTGTTCGTCTCGGTCGGACAACCGCTCCTGGAGTTTTACGGCTATGGCGAGAAGTTTTCAGAATTCGCCGCACGCTACAACGAGTGGGGCGCCTGGATCGTCTTCATCGCCGGGGTCACCCCGTTTCCCTATAAAGTGATCACCATCGCCAGCGGCGTCAGCGGCCTCGACTTTTTTGTTTTCACCATTGCCAGCATCCTGGCGCGCGGCCTGCGTTTCTATCTGGTCTGCGGCCTGCTCTACTGGTTCGGAGAGCCGATCCGGACCTTCATCGAAAAGTATCTCGGCCTGCTTTTCACCGCATTTGTGGTGTTGCTGATCGGCGGTTTTATCGCCGTCAAATATGTGTTTTGACCTCCGGGCCAATGTGAACATCGAAGGATGTGCGAACCGTGATCCGACAGAACGACACCATATCTCTTGCGGCGCTTGTGGTACTTGCCGCATCGGTTGCGACCCTTGCCGGCGCCTGGGGGTTCCAGCTGATCGGCGATCTCGCCCCCTGCCCCATGTGCCTGGTGCAGCGCTGGGCCTATTATGCGGCGATCCCGATCTGCCTGCTCATTCTGTTTCTGCGCCGGGATTCGGCCGACGGCACCCTGTCGCGCGCCGCGCTTGCGCTGTGCGGCCTGGGCATCCTGGCGGGCGGCGCCTATGGCGCCTATCACGCCGGCGTCGAGTGGAAATGGTGGCCCGGACCGACAACCTGCGCCGCCGGCGGCACCTTTTCCGGCGATTCAAGCGGCCTGCCCGATCTGACAAAACCGCCGATCGTGCCCTGTGACGAAGCCGCCTGGCGGCTCTTCGGCCTATCGCTGGCGGGCTACAACGTGCTGATCTCGCTGGCGCTGGTGGCGCTCTGCGGCTGGGCTCTGAAACGCAAGAGTGCGGTCGCGGCGCCGGCCTGAGCTTTGGTACGACGCGAGGCCGCCGCAAGCGGTCCGTTCGGCGCACGGTGCCATCCGGCGCGCATTGATCAAAATCAACAAAACGCCTGCGCAACGGGTGGACAGTGGCGACACATCCCGTTCAACAATGCAGGCACCGTCCCATGACATCGGATCTATCCACGTCAACGCGCCGTCAGGTGCTCAAGACGGCCGTCGCGGTTCTGTGCTGTTCCGGCATGACCGGCGGCGCGGCCAACGCCCGGGCCTCGCAGACGGTCGATCAGATCACCGATCCACATGCGACGGCGGCGACAAACATGTTCCGCTTCGAGCCGGACTTTGTGACGCTCTCCCCCGGCGATGAACTGACCTTTCTCAACAGCCGGTCCGATCACACGGTCCACTCCGTCCCGGAGTTGTGGCCCGACGGCGTGCCACTCGTCAAAATCGCCCACAAGAAGGAAGCCTCCGTAACGTTCGACCGCGAAGGCTTTTATGGCTTTCGCTGCCGGCGGCACGGCCGCTATGGCATGGTCATGCTGGTGGTGGTCGGCAGGCCCGGCGGCGCCGATGAGCTGCGTGAGGCCATCGAGACGATGCGCGCCAAACCCCGTGAACGCACCGGTTTCACAGGGCTCCTGGATCGCTACCAGTCGGCCTGACGAGCCGGCCCGGGGGGCGGGATAACCCCCTTACTGCGCCAGCATCACCGGCCAGTTCCTGTCGCCCTTTGCAATGTTGCCGGCAACGTCCTGCCCCCACAGCTTCTGCACTTTGAGGCTGTAGTTCAGATAGAGCTTGCCGTCATGGACGCGCCAGGCCGCCGGATCGACATCGGCGAAATAGCCTTTCGACGCGGCATAGGCGCAGTGGCCGCCATATTGCGGCGCGTATCTGGCCGGATCGGCCTCGAACAGCGCCAGGTTGGCGGCGCTGGCGAAATGCCATTCGGCGCCCTTGTAGGTGAAGGTGAACTCGCCCGAGCCCTTCACCGGCTTGCTGTCATTGAAATAGGCAACCGGGTCATGTCCGTGAATCGCCACTTTCGACGGCTTCTGGACATTGATTTCCGGTTGCGCCGCCTGCACGGCCCTGGTCGGCAGCCAGGTGGCGGACATCGTCACCAAAAACATGACGATGAGCGACAGGAATGCTTTCACCGCAAATCCCTCCCTCGATAACTCAAGGGTCGACGGACCCTAAGACCTCACTCGTTCATAAGTGGGGTCGTAGCGGCATTCTTCAACCACCCGGGCGGCGAGCCGTTCGCCGAGCACCAGCACGTCAAGCGCCGTGCCGGGTGCGGCGTATTCGGGCCGGATGAACCCCATGGCCAGATTTTCCTGCGTTCTGAAGCCATAGGCCGCCGAGGTTACCGTCCCGATCACCTCGTCTCCGACCACCATCGAATCGCCGGGATGGGCCGGTGCAAACTCACTGTCGATCACCAGGGAAACAAAGGTGCGTCTGGGTCCGCGCGCAACTTGCACCGCAAGCGCCGCCTTGCCGACATAGTCCGGCTTGTCCGCGGCGACGAAGCGTTGAAGCCCCGATTCCATCGGGTTGAATTCGGTAATGAGGTCGGCCTTCCAGTGCCGATAGCCCTTCTCAAGGCGCATGGATTCAGTGGCATAAAGACCGAAACGCCCCATGCCCAGCGGCCCACCGGCTGTCCACAATGCGTCGTGGACGCCGCACAGCCTCTCATTCGGCACATGCAGTTCCCAGGCGAGCTCGCCGGAAAAGCTCACCGACATGGCCACAACCGGCGTTCCGGCGATCTCCACCTCGCGGCAGGACAGCCACGGGAAGGCAGCGCCCGACCAGTCCGCATGCGGGGCCGCCCCGGCCAGCACCTCGCGCGAGCGCGGCCCCGCCACGACCAGGATCGTGTGATTGTCGGTCAGGCGCTTCAACTCCACGCCTTCGGGTGGGTCATTTTGCGTCAGCCAGTCCCAGTCGTGATACTCGGCCGCCGCCGCCGAGCCGTACCAGATGCGGTCCCCGCCGAGATTGGCAAGCGTCGCCTCCGTCAGAACGTTGCCTTGGGCGTTCAGGCCATAGACGAGGCCGATCCTGCCGGACCTGCGCGGCACCCGGCTGCACACCAGACCGTCCAGCCAGTCGAGCACACCTGCCCCTGTTAACTCATAACGGTTGAAGCCGGAGACCTCCATGAGGCCGACGCCCTCTTGCACCGTCCGAACCTCTTCGGCCACAGCCTCGTGCCAGTTGGGAAAGTGAAAGGTCAGGTCCTCCTCGAAGTCGGGTGTCGGCTTGTAGAAGCTCGCCCGCTCCCAGCCATTCACCACGCTGAATTCCGCGCCGGCCTCCCGCAACGTTTCATAGAGCGGCGTTGTCTTGGCCTCACGGCCTGCGGGGCGGTGCTCGTGCGGCATATGGAACCGGAACTCGTTGCGGTAGTCCTCGATGGCCTTTGCCGCCGTGTAGGCTTGGGTCGTATGGCCGGTGAAGCGCCGCGGATCGAGGCACCAGGTGTCCCACTCTGCCTCGCCATGCACCATGATCTGGCTGAGAATCTTGCCATGGCCGCCGCCCTCGCCGATTCCGGCCCTCAGGCCGGTGATGCAATAGGCGTTATCGAGGCTGGGGATCCTGCCGACCAGCGGGAGGCCATCCGCCGAATAGGTGATCGGCCCGTTGATCACCGTGTGGATGCCGGTGCGCGTCAGGCAGGGCATGCGCTCGAACACCCGCTCGACATTGTCGAGACAGCGGTCGAGATCGTTGGGGCAGAGCGCATTGGTGAAGTCCGGATCGATCCCGTCCATACCCCAGGTCCGGCAGTCCTGCTCGTAGATGCCGACCAGAAGCCCGTGCTTTTCCTGGCGCGAATAGAAATCGTCCAGCGGGTCGCGCAGCAGGGGCACGCGGTGCCCGAGCTGTTCCAGCTCGGCGATCGGCTCGGTCAGGAAATACTGGTGCTCCATGGAGACCACCGGGTGCTCCACGCCCATCATCGCGCCCACTTCATTGCAGCGATAGCCACCCGCATTGACGACATGCTCGCAGGTGATGTCGCCGTTCTTGGTGTGAACGACCCACTCGCCGCCCGAAGTGCGCGAGATGTCATGCACCGGATTGTGCCGGTAGACTTCCGCTCCGGCGTTGCGGGCGCGCCGCGCCAGCGCCTGTGTCAACTGCGCCGGATCGATGTCGCCGTCGAGCGGGTCCCACAGGCCGCCGAGCAGTTCGTGGGTTTCGATCAGCGGATGGCGCTTCTTGCATTCGGCCGCGTCGATCAGCTCGAACTCGACACCCATTCCCTTCGCCACCGAGATGAAGTGGTTGTAGCCGTCGATATGGTCCGGGGTCGCCGCCAGCCGGATGCCGCCATCGCCGTGGTGATAGTTGATCGGATAGTCCGGGTCCGCCGCCATTTCCTTGTAGAGCCGGATCGAGTGGCTCTTCAGCCCGACCATGGTCTGCACCGCGCCGAAATTCGTCACCTGGGCGGCCGAATGCCAGGTGGTGCCCGAGGTGAGCTCGTCGCGCTCGACCAGCACCACGTCGCTCCAGCCTTCCAACGTCAGATGATAAAGCGTACTGCAACCGCCGATCCCACCGCCGATCACAACAGCGCGCGCGTGTGTCTTCACGGATGTCCCCTCCCCATTCGGATAGCGGTTTCATGTGGTAATGAAAGCGCTTTCATTCAGGGATTTAGCCGTGTTCTGGAGGGTTCTGTCAAGCCCGAGATTGCTTCAACTCCGCAAAATCATGGCTGGGATTAAAGACCATAGCGCGAGCATAACCCCGCGCAGGCTCGATCATTTGCAGATCGCGGCCGGCATTCCTATATTGGTACGGTTGCAATCAAACAGGAAAAGGGGATTTTGTGACTGTCGTTGTTTCCAGCAGGGCTGGTCGAAACCACCTGGGCTGACGCGCCCTTGGCGTGGCACGTTTGCGGGAAGGATATTCCTGCCGCCGACGGCCCGTTTCACCGGTTTCCGGCCAGTCAGACACCTGACGCCTGACCAGGCGGCGGGTTCTGTCTCTACGTCTTTTTCGCGCGGGCCCACGGGCACCGCGCAAATGCTGGTGAACAACAATGACATCTCATGGATCCGATCTGGCCGATTTCGGCTGGACCCAATTTTTCGCTTCCCAACTGGATACCGACGATCTCGAACAGTCCCTTCCCGTCCGCGTGACGGCTGTCCATCGCGGTCAACTCGCCGTCGCGGCGCCCGGCGTCGACCGCCTGGTTCCTTCGCGCATGGCGCATGTGACCGATGAGGAAGATTTTCCGGCCGCGGGGGACTGGCTCCTGCTTGACCGCAAAACCTTCCGCCCGGAGCGCATTCTGCATCGCAAAAGCCTGTTCAAGCGCCGGGCCGCCGGCACCGGCCGCAAGTTGCAGCTCATTGCGGCCAATATCGACACGCTCTTCATCGTCTCGTCCTGCAACCAGGATTTCAACATCGCGCGAACGGAACGCTATCTGGTGCTCGCGCGCGAGGCCGGCGTCACCCCGGTCATCATCCTGACCAAGGCGGATCTGGCGGAGGCCCCGGAAGACTTCGCCGCGGCGGCCCGCCGGTTGCAATCCGGGGTGCTGGTGGAAACCGTCGATGCCCGTGCGCGTGAAAGCGTCGCCTGCCTCGCCCCCTGGTGCACGCACGGCCAGACGGTCGCGTTTCTGGGCTCTTCGGGTGTGGGGAAATCGACATTGATCAACACGCTGACCGGCGCCGGGGCGGCAGAAACGCAAGACATCCGCCAGGACGACGGGAAAGGCCGCCACACGACCACCGTGCGCGCCCTGCACCGCCTGCCCCAGGGCGGATGGCTGCTCGACACGCCGGGTATGCGGGAACTGCAACTGGCGGACGTCGCCGCCGGCCTCGAGGATGTGTTCGCCGACATCGTTGCCCTGGCAGGGCAGTGCCGGTTCAGCGACTGCCTGCATGAGACTGAACCTGGATGCGCGGTGCGCTCAGCCGTCGATACCGGCGCCCTCGATGCGGACAGGCTGCGGCGCTGGCGCAAGCTTGCCGCCGAAGAAGTCCACAACACGCAGAGCCTGGCGGAGCGCCGGGCCCGCGACCGGACGCTCGGCAAGATGTACAGGAGCGCCGTTCAGCGGAAAAACAAGGGCGGTCAGGAATAGACGCACCGCGCTTTATGTGATTCAGTTCCGGCCCGCTCCCCCTGCCCAACCACCCGATAAGGGTACCCTTGGGGTGGTTGGGCAGGGGGAGCGGGCTGGTGCAGATTGAACGCGACACACTTTAGGTGACGGCATCATCATGCCGCCCCGCGTCTGCAAACAGGCGCGGGGCGGCATGGATGTTTCACCCGCAAAACCGCAAATCAGGCCGACTGAGGCCAGACGAATTCAGGGCGAAGACCTTCATATGCGGGGCGGCCGTCATCGGGCGCCGGGGCGCCGCTGGCCGGATCGTAGAAGGCGTGATAGGTGGCCGGCAGGCTGTCCGGATCATAGCCCATCAGGTTCGGCACGATCGCCCGAATGCGGCTTTCCTTGTCGTCCAGCATGATCGGTGTGCCACAGGTTGCACAAGTGCACAGTTCCAATGGTCCGTCGGCGTTTTCCGCATTGAACGGTTGACGGTTCAGGCCGTCCAGATTGTCGACCGCCACATCGCCGTGTTTAAAGAACACGACATGCGTTGTGTCCTGGCCGGTCACACGCTTGCAGACAGAACAGTGGCAGGTGTGGTTGTCGATCGGTTCGTTATCCGAATGGGTATGTATATGATCGCACCCTCCAGCATACTTGTGTGACATCTATCCCTCCCTCTTGATTTATCGAAACAGTTCAGGTGTTGCGGCCGATGACCTGACGACGTCATGCGCGCTCACAACAGATCAGTGTCACTCATCTCTGCGACCATATTGTGCCGGACGGTAACCTGACCCGAATCCGGGGCGGGCGGAGCAAGGATTCAGTGTATCGGGCCGGTCCGACCGGTGGAGGAGATCGGCTGAGGAGGACCCGCAATTTCGGGTTCGACCGCCCATTCACCATCCCGCGGACATGCCGGGACCGGACGCTTTGCGCCCGAACCCGGCATGTGGTGTGCGGATAATGATGAACGGATCTAGGCGAACAGAAAGTCGTCGGCGCTGAGATCGTCGATATTGACGTTCAGCAGAGTGATCGTGTGGTCGTAGTAATGGATCACCGTGTCGTTGCCGTCCTGTTCCCAATAGCGGTCTCCCGGCGAGTCCAGATCGTTGAAGCCGTTGAATTCGGTTGCCGTGAGGTCGATCCGATCGACGCCGGCGAAAAAGTCGTCGATGGTGTCCGCTTCCGGCCCTCTTGTGTCGCCGAAGACGAAGGTGTCCGAATGGGCGGCACCGGCGCCGTAGGGGCCGCAGGCGCCGACATCGCCGGTCAGCCAGTCGTCTCCGAGGCCGCCGACAAGCACATCCGCGCCGCCGCCGCCGTTGAGAGTGTTGTCGCCGTCGTTGCCGATAAGCGTGTCGCCGTGCATGCTGCCATAGGCCCGTTCGATACCGTCATATGTGTCGCCCTGGGCATAGCCTCCGGCGCCTGTTCCCGCAGCGAGGTCGACCGTGACGCCCGCATCGCTGTCGTTGAAGAGAATGGCATCTCTGCCCTCTCCGCCAAAATAGGCATCGGCGCCGGAACCGGCATAGAAGGTGTCCCGTCCGGCACCGCCATAGACGGTATCGTCGCCGGCGCCGTCGGAAATGTTGTCGTTGCCGCCGCCGGCCTGGATGACATTGGCGCCGTCGGTGCCGGTGATGCTGTCATAGTAGTTGGTGCCGATTACATTCTCGATGTCGTCATAGGTGTCGCCGTAGGCATCGCCCCAGAAGCCAACGCCCTGGTCCAGATCGACATTTACGCCTGAACTTGAGCCCGCATAGGACACCGTGTCGGTTCCAGTGTCGCCGTAAAGGGCATCGCCGCCGCCACCGCCGATCAGCGTATCGTCATCATTGCCGCCGATGAGCGTGTCGTCGTCGTCGCCGCCGATGAGCGTGTCGTCGCCGTCGTGGCCGCGGATAAAGTCTCTGCCCGCGCCGCCCTCCAGCCGGTCGTCTCCGTCATAGCCATAAATCGTGTCATTGCCGCCAAGGCCCTTGATGACGTTGGCGACATCACTGCCCTTGAGCGTGTCCCTGTAACCGGAGCCGGTCAGGTTCTCGATCGAGGAGAAGCTGTCACCCTCAGCATCGCCGCCATAGGCCGTGTTGTGGCGCAGGCTCACCTGCACCCCGGCGGCAGAGTTTTGGTAGTCCGCGGTATCGGTCCCCGAACCGCCGTAAAGACGGTCGGCGCCGGCACCGCCATCGAGAACGTCGTTTCCCGTACCGCCGGAAAGGTAATCGTTGCCCTCCTGGCCGAACAGCCTGTCGTTGCCGTTGTAACCGAACAGGTAGTCATCGCCGCCCGCGGCATAGATGATGTCGTCTTGAAAATGGGATCCCGTCAACCAGTCGGTCTTGGAGGTTCCCTTGATGGAGTTGTACTTTGCCATTGTCCCGTTTCCTCATATCGTCGGAGGGTCATCCTCCGGTCCCATGAGTCAGAAATAATGGGTAATTTACAATTCAATGTGATGTGAATCACAAATTAATGAACATTGTTCATTTTTTATGCGCGAGCACTGCGCATGCCGCCTCGCGGAAACAGCGACAAGACACAGTGCATACAGGGACGACCCGGCGTGGCCGGGCCAGTGCAGAATCACATAAAGCGCGACGCGCTCTATGCCGGCGGCGCGCCGGTCGAGCCTCTGATCATGAGAGTGGTCTCGAGCGCCGGAGGATCGTCGACCTCTTCGCCGGCAAGCCGGGCAAGAAGATAATCGCCGGCGATGGTGCCCATCTCCACCTGCGGCGTCTGCACGCTGGTCAAGCCAGGGGTCAGGTGCTCGGCGAGTTCCATGCTGTCAAAGCCGGTGATCGACACATCGCCCGGCACATCAAGCCCCATGGCTCTTGCTTCGAACATCGCGCCATAGGCGAAAGGATCCGCCCCGCACACGATGGCCGTTGGACGCGGGCTGCGCTGCATCAGCGACCGGAAAGCCTCCCTGCCCTGGCTGATCCCGAAACGGGTTTCCAGAACCGGTGCGCCCTCCGGGTCAAGGCCGCGCGCCGCCAGCGCCTGCCTGAAGCCGACCACACGCGCCGATGACCGGTCATTGCCGCGGGTGACGCCGGCGATCATGGCGAAACGGCCGTGGCCGAGATCGAGCAGATAACTGGTAATGTCCCCCGCGGCTTTCGCATTGTCGAAGCCGACGAACACATGACGGGGATCGGGCTCACGCACCCATGCCAGGACATAGGGCACCTTCTTGCGCTCCATCACGGCGTAGGTTGCTTCATCGCGCAGCGCTCCGACCAGCACCAGGCCGTCGACGCCGCTGGCGATCAGGTTGCGGATGTGGTCGTGTTCGACATCCGCGTCGTATCCCGTGGCCGCCACCGCCAGCGTGTAGCCGGCTTCCGTGAGACGCGCCTGCAGCGCCCCGACCGTGCCGCCGAACAGGCTGCTCTCAAGCGAGGGCAGCACCGCGCCGATGGTGCGCGAGCGCCGCGACGCCAGCGCCCGGGCGGCCGCGTGCGGCACATAGCCCAGCGTCTCGATCACCGCCTTCACGTTGTCGCGGATCTCCGGCCGCACGATGCCCGGATTGTTCAGGCAACGCGACACCGTCGCCGGCGACACGCCGGCAGCGCGCGCGACATCGCCCAGGGTGGGCGGCTGGGAAAGCGAAGATTTCATCGCCGGAATATATCGGGACAGTCACACGGCGGCCATGGCAAATATCGTCTGGCGGAAAAGCCCCTGCCGGACTTAAAGTGGAGGCCGGCAGCAAGAACGAATTTGCAGAGAACCAGACGGGAGACGGCAGCATGGAAGAAAAACACAAAGGCGGCTGCTTTTGCGGCGCCGTCGAACTTGAGGTCACCGGCCCCCCGATCGTCCAGGCCTACTGCCATTGCGGCGATTGTCGCGCCTGGTCCGGCACCCCGGTCACTTCGGCGACCCTGTGGCCCGCCGACGCGGTTCAGGTGACCAAAGGCGAGGACCACATCCTGTCGTATTCCAGGACCGGCGAAACCATCCGCAAGAGCTGCAAGACCTGCGGCGGCGCATTGGTGGCGGCAATTCCCGCGGCCGGCCTGGTGGATGTCTTCGGCGGCGTCCTCAAGGGCTTCCACCATGAAGCAACCGCCCACGTCTACTACGCCCAGCGGGTCCTCGACATCCGCGACGGCCTGCCGAAGTTCCGCGACATGCCCGCTGAAGGCGGCGGCTCGGGCGAGTTCGTCGAGGAATGACCGGGGCCCATGTCAGCGCGTTTGGATAGAGCGGAACAAGACCTCTAAGGTCCTAGACACGCACATTGTAGAGGTACCGCGCAATGCGGCCGGCCCTGACGTCAGGCAGGTAGTCCTCCTCGGATTCGCGAATGAGGCTGGCTGCGATGAAGCCATTGCCTTCTGCCTCGAACGCGGATTGCAGATCAGTGGCCGCCTGCCAGTTCACCCGCCAGAACTCTCCGATCTGCCTGGTGTAATCGCTGGTTTCGAACGGAAGTCCAAGCGCCGTCAGCGCTTTTGAAAGGCTTGTGTGCTCGGGCGCCAGCCGGCTGGCGTCGTCTCCATCCCCGATATGGTGGTTCATGAACAGTGCCATTCGCCCGCCCGGCCGGAGAACTGTCGCCAGCTGCGACAGGGTGCCCTCCAGATCGGCGGCCCAATAAAGTGTGTCCAGCGAAATCACCGCATCGAAGCTCTTCGCCGTCAGGTCGAGAGCGTTCATATCGCCGAGCCGAAATGTCAGTCGAGACTGCTTGCCAGCCGTTCTCTCGTTTGCTTCATCTATGGCCGGACCGGCATAGTCCAGGCCGGTGACCGAGACGCCCGCCTGGTCTGAGATGTACTCGGCGATAACACCCGCTCCGCATCCAAGATCGAGCACACGCTCTTCCGGTTTGAGGTCCAGTTTTTCGAGAAGGTCCTTGAGAGACGCCATGTCGGTCTGACCCTCCTGGCACAGATCCAACCCGAACACGCGGCGGCACAGCTCGGAATGCGCCGCACTCGGCCGGGCGGCCTGATAGAACCTCTGATAGTAGTACCAGTACATGTCAGGCCGCTGGCGATGATACCTGATCGCCAAGGGGCGCCCTTCTTCCGTCAGGCGATACCCGTCTTCGTCGCCCGCGACGAGAGCCTTGGCGACAAGGCTGGCATACGCCTTCGACCAGTCCTCGCGAAAGATCCAGAAACGATCGGCACCGGCCTCCAGGGAAGATCTGTCTGTTGCGCCACCCTCCCCTCCAGCCTTCTCAAGCGACGCGAGCACCTGGATTTCCGCTTCGTCCAGCTCTGGCATACAATCCATTTCAACGGTCATGGGCGGACTTCCCTCGGTAGACAAATCATGGCTCACCACTGCAGCTTTCCAATCACCGCGTCCGCCAAGGTAGTCGATTGCGGCTCGCGGTGGGTGTAGACTGGGTGGAGTTTCGGTGGAATTTGTGATCGCGCATCGATGGAGCTCAAGAAACATTCCCCACACTTCCGTCTTGATGTTTATTCCAAGCGTCTGCTTGCGGATGACACCGCGATTGCGCTGACGCCGAAGCTGTTCTCGATGCTGCGGTTTTTCGCCGAGAACCCCGGACGCCTGATCACCAAGCAGGAGTTGCTCGACCAGATATGGCCGGACACCCACGTGGCGGACGGCCTGGTCAAGGACTATGTCCGGAAAATCCGAAACGTTCTCAATGACGACGCCGAACAACCGAGCTTCATCGAAACCGCACGCGGAATGGGGTACCGGTTGATCGGTGACATACCGGTCTCAGGCGGAGATTCAACAGCCGGGAGCCCCACCGCGGCGCGGCTGACACCCACCGTCGCCGTACTGCCCTTCACCGATGCCTCTGACGGCATGGATCAGGAGCACTTCGCAACCGGCATCGCAGAAGACATCA
Source organism: Hyphomicrobiales bacterium (assembly GCA_021775615.1). Classification (GTDB taxonomy): domain Bacteria; phylum Pseudomonadota; class Alphaproteobacteria; order Rhizobiales; family JAJFHB01; genus JAJFHM01. Next base: position 1,655 of record JAJFHL010000141.1, on the reverse strand, counting down.
TCGCGGAGTTGGCGCGGTTTCGCATCCTGACCATCATCGCCAGCGAGTCGTCATTTCTGCACGGCGCCGAACCGCCGGACCTCGGAAACCTGGCTCATCGGCTGGCTGCCGAATATATCGTCAGGGGAAGTGTCCGCAGGGCGGGCGGCCGCGTTCGTGTCAATGTCCAGCTCATCGAACCTGGCAGTGGTCGTCTTGTCTGGGCGGAAAACTATGATCGCCGGACCGACGATGTGTTTGCCGTACACGATGACATTGCCTGTGCCATAGCGTCCAAATTGGCCGGATACATGGAGGAGACGGGCCGGCGGCGCGCCGCGCGCAAAAGACCACAGAGCCTCAGCGCATATGAACATCTGTTGCTGGGGAACTGGCACCTGAAACAGGGCACTGAGCAAGGCGTCGCCAAGGCGAGAGAAATGTTCCAGACGGCCATTGATCTCGAGCCGACCTATGCGCGTGCCCATGCGGAGATGGCGTTCAGCTACATGCTCGAGTTCTGGTCCGACTGGACGCTTTCGCCCGACCGGGCGGCCGCAAGCGCCCTTGCGCTGGCCCAGGAGGCGACCGGGCTGGATCATCTGGACGCCCGTGCGCATCTCTATCTCGCGAGTGCCTATCACTACGCAGACGCGAATTTTACGGCAGCCGGCCTGGCGTATGACAGGGCGATCCAGTTGAATCCGAATGACTATGACGCATTCTGTCTGCGCAGCTGGCTTCTTGCGCTCTCCGGACAGGCCGACGAAGGGATCGCCTGTGCCGAGCAGGCCATTCGGCTCAGCCCGTTGACGACCGAGGACTGCCGTGTGGCGCAATGCTTCGCCGCCTATGGTGCAAAACGGTACGAGTATGCGCTGGAGGCGCTTCTCTCCATTGCCGAGCCAACGGCGCATGTGAAGGCGTTCCTCGCCATGTGCCATGCACAGCTTGGCCAGCATGATGCCGCCGCGCGCGCCATGAGTGACTTTCTGGCCATGACGTCAGGGCAGTTTGCAGGAGACCCAGGCGGCAGCCGCAATGGATGGCGTAACTATTGGGCGACACGATACCCGTTCAAGGACAAGGCGAATCTGCAACACATGCTGGAGGGACTGGCCAAGGCCGGCCTGCCGATGGGCCGGTCGGCCGACCGAGACTGAGGCCGTTGCCCGTGGCCTCTCCCAAACCGGTCCTCGACATTCGCGACGGCCTGCCGACGCCCCGTGCAGGGCGAACAATCGTCCACCGGCGATCGCTGATGCCGCTGCGTCCGCTTCGGAGCACCTGGGCGTTTGAACCGCAACCGACCGGTCGTTGGCAAACGCCTGTCCTAATGTCTGAATCTGGGAGTAGACCGATCCCTTGTCGGCGCGATTCAGAAAAGGGCAAGTGACCCAGTACGGTCTCTCCGTCGAAGAGAAGGGCGGATGTCTTATGTCTCAAACCTAATGGTCTGGAACTGGCCCGCCGGGGACCACCGCGAGTTCCCTCTTACATGCACTCCATTGGGCGCAATTCTGACATGATTGGCATCTTTCCTGACGATTGCTTGAGACTCATGTCGGTGCTCCCAAGACGATCTTGCGCTACGAAAGCAATTGAACGAGTATGGCGTGAATGGAACTGTTGCCAGAAATAAAGGACGCGACTGCTGGGCTGTCGGCAACGGAGAT
>JAJFHL010000015.1 GCA_021775615.1 Hyphomicrobiales bacterium | reverse complement strand
GGCAGGCGAGAGCGTGATCGCCGCCCTGAAGCAGGGCGTCGACGATGCGGACGACCTGGTGCGCGGCCAGATCGGCCTGGTTGAGAAGGCCCAGTTGAGCCCGGCGCAACGCCGTCACCTCAAGACCGCCACGGTCGCCCGTCTGGAACGTGAAGGGCTGGGTCATTTTCTCGGTGCCGAGTTCGACGCGGACAAGACGGAGGCGGCGAGGCTGTTTCCGGCCGAACCCGAGACGCGCCGTCCGGGCGATGGCCGCCCTCCGCTGATTCTGGCGAGCGCCGATGCGCTTCCTGCGCCGAGTGATCCTGCATTGGAAGACAGTCATGCAAGGTTGCAAAACAGCATTGTGGCGCAAATCGATGTGCCACCCCTGTCGTCGCCTACTCCCTTGCCCGATAAAGAGCCGCCGGCCGCACCCGATAAGGAGCCGAGGGTCACACAGGATCCAACGGCCGACGGGCCGGATATGGAACCCGCAAATGAGGCAGTGGCAAAACTGTCGGGCCTGATCCGCGGAACGCTTTCGCCGAAACCGAACACCGTCTTGGGCGAGTTAATGGAGGAAGCGCAATCGGGACGCGCCCGTCACTCAGGGCTGGTGATAATGCTGAGACAATTTTTTCAGCACACTTTGGACCTTAACGAAGAACAGGTCAGAAACCTGGCGCGCCAGGCGGACCTGGATGAAGATATTGCAGCCCTGTTTCACAACGCCCTGCACGTCACACAGGACAATCATGCCGTGATCAGATCACGTCTGCGCAAAATCACGGACCCCAGCATTCGAGGACCATTGGATAACATCCTTAGGAGGATCGTGAACAGTGCTCCGCAGAACCGGCGCGCCGCAATCACTCGAGGCGTTGAGCATATCGCCAGGTATTTTGTTCTCGCACTTCCACTATCCGACAAGGAGCGGAAACGGGCGGGGCGAGACTTGCTGGATACGTGGTTTCTGCTTGATTTCGACGAGTTGCAGGTCGATTGAGCTGATCGACGGAGGTTGCAAATGAGTCCAGGGTATGCACTTAATGCGGATAGTCAAGTCTATATACAACCAATGCGTTTGTGATCTTCGACACCCTTTGGCATGAAATTGCGAGAATGATGACCCTTCGAAAGTGGCTGACGGTTCTGGCTTTTGCCGTAGCAGCAGTCTTGCTGCAGGCATTGAACATGCTAAGCGGCGGAGTGGTTTCTGTGTCCGAGGCTGGAGCGGGCGAGCGCGGCGAGATTCTTCAGTCCTGCGCACGCGCCGACCTCGACCGGTCCGAGGCGTTGCTGCGTCCGCTTCCTGATGTCTTGTATGTTCGAGGCCGCATCGAGCAGGCCGCCCGGGCATACGAGCCAGCGAGGGAGGCTTATGACAGAGCACTGGAAACGCAGCCGGACCATGTGGCTGCACACACTTGCCGCGAGTCGGCACGGCAGAAGCTGCCGTGCGCCCGTGAAATCGATCTGCCCGGCCTCGTTTCTGCATGGTATTCAGGACCCGATCAATACTTCACTTCCGACGAAGACCGGTATGCGTGGGCAAGGCACCTCGTCGAAGTGAAGCATCCGATGGTCCGCGACAAGAAAAAAGGCGGGCTGTCATACCTGGCCGGCAGAGAATATCTAATCGAGGGTCGGTTGGAACCCGCGCTTGTGCTGTTCGACATCAGCCTGCGTCACTGGGCGGAAAATCCATTTGCCCTGGCTGGTAGGGGGCATGTCCTCGCGGCTAAAAACGATTTCCGCGATGCTATCGTTGAATTTGATCGCACCATCGAATTCCTGACGCCAATTGCTCGCAGACTGATGGACCGGATCAGACCGTTCATGAGCCGGCAGCTTACCAGGTCGGAACGCTCGGATTTCTATATGGAGTTTATGCTGGCGATCCCCGATGTCATCGAAACCCTTATCGATGCCTATGAAGCGCGTGGCTATGCCTACGACAATTTCGGCGACGCCGCGAAGGCACTTGCCGACTACGATCGTGCTCTTGCGATAATGCCGGATCACCGGTTTGTATCTTTCCTTCGCGGACGTTTGCTCGCGCGCATGTGCGGCGGCGCCGGCAAACCGGGCGATGATGCGGAGCTCTGCTTCCAGCGTGACATGTCGGGGGTCGACGCACTTTCCAGGCAATTTGACGGCTTTGCCGATTTCCTGCCCCGGTTCGCTGTGGAGTTTCAGCACGGCCCAAAAGCCAGAAGCATCAACCTTCAGGCAAGACGATATGAGAAACGCGGGCTGCAGGAGATCGTGATTTCCTATGCACTGAGTGCGGTGCAACCCGAGAGCGAAGCCCGCCTTTTGCCATATGTGTTGCCTGCCTTGTACGCCGCCGAGGGCGACTATGACAATGCCCTGAAGGAGTATGCGGCCCTCATCGCGGCCTATCCTGACGCGGGGCACTACAGGGCCGATCGCGCGGCAATCCACCTTGCTCAAGAGCGGTTCGATCTTGCCATCGAAGACCTGAATGCCGCGGTCGACATGGAGGATGATTTTGTTGAGGCTCACTACTTGAGGGCTCTGAGCTTCGCCGGCGCCGGCCTGCACGAACAGGCGATTGCAGATCTCGAACACTACATCGGAAGGGGCATACAGAGTAACGCGCATGCCTGGTTTTATCTGGCCCGAAGCCGGGTCATGACCGGAGAGTACATGGCCGCGATACAAGACCTCTCCAAGGCGGTCGATCTGGCGACCAGATTTGCCCGCGCGTACGAATTGCGAGCGCTGAGCTACCTCGCTCTGATGACGGACGGGACAGACCATTCCACGGACATGGATGGCTGGAGCGGGTGTGTTCCACAACAGGACTGACCCCTGGAGTGCCGGAATTACCGGTTCCGTTGGTGGGCAATTCCGCCCGGCGCACCTCTCCTCTGGAGGTTCCGAACTGACCGCAACGTATTGGCGGTGTGAATCATCAGCGTGATGTTCCAAGGCTGTTCGGCAATGAATTCTGATCGGTAACGGGCTCTGACCGACGGTCTCACTGACAGGACATTTCTCACAGATGATCATCTTCAATCGGGCGTCCGGCAGGCCGGTCGCCAACAGAACCGTTTTGCCTTTCGC
>JAJFHL010000140.1 GCA_021775615.1 Hyphomicrobiales bacterium | reverse complement strand
CGTCGCTCTAGGCCCTTTCTTCTTCTTACGGAAACGCTTGATGGTGCCAAATCGGTTCGCTCGGCAAGGCGCGGTGCGCAGTTCGATGTGGTGCATCGGGCAAGCGCCGCAACGCTGACGGCGGGCCGATTTGACCCACCGAAGGCTCAGGTTTTCACGCCCACTGACCGCGTTACGGCCCACTTGTGGTCAGAAAGACCACGGCGTGAACCGTGCCTTGTCAGCAGACGTGAAAACCCGGTCAAGTGATTCCGCAAGAAGAAGAAAGGGTCTAGATCGCTTCACGTTCACACGGAAACGATCCAAGCCATGATCAGCGCTCAAATTTCGGCAGAAACGGAATGCTGTCGAAATCAATGAGGCGGTAGGCTATCAGCGAATAGACCACCGCGAACACGGCCAGGGAAACCACCGTCGTCACACAGAACTTGAGCAGAATCCGTGGCCTGATCGGAGCACTTGGGGCGTTGCCGGGATCGATATCCGCGTTGGCCTCGTGATGACTGCGCGCGCCCCAGGGCAGTACGGTGAACAGCACCAACCACCAGATGATGAAGTAGGTCGCCATGGCGGTGATCAGGCTCATGAAACTGCCCTATCGGCCATGTCAGGCCTGTTCGAGTTCGACCAGCGTGCCACAGAAGTCCTTCGGATGCAGAAACAGGACGGGCTTGTTGTGCGCACCGGTTTTGGGTTCGCCATCGCCCAGCACCCTTGCCCCTTCTGACAGCATCCGGTCGCGCGCCGCCAGGATATCGTCCACTTCGTAGCACATGTGATGAATACCACCAGATGGGCTCTTTTCGAGAAAGGCCGCAATCGGGGACGCCTCTCCCAGCGGTTCCAGGAGTTCAACCTTGGTGTTCGGCAGTTCGACGAAGACGACCGTTACGCCGTGCTCCGGCAGAGACTGGGGCTCGGACACCTTGGCGCCGAGAACGTCGCGATAGACCGCCGTACCCGCCGCCAGGTCGGGCACCGCAATAGCCACATGGTTCAACCGTCCGATCATCTTCCATCCTCACAAACACGGAGACCGAGCATCGGCGTAGAGCACTTTCGGTCCACGCGCAACCGGCGCCGTCAGATCCGGTGCAGCGAAACCATGCAGAGCGGCTTTTTGCCCCACTGACGGTCAATCGCGCGGCGCACCGCCTGATAAACGAACTCTTCAAGCACTTCGTCATTGCGCCGCTTCGCCTTGGGCAGGACGTCGAAGACATCCTCGACCACGTCAAGCACCGTGTCTTCCAGCGACTGGCCGTCTTCGCCTAGCTCAGGCACACCGAACATGTCCACCTGAACGTCGTCTTTGAGGTCGCCGTTCTTGTCGACAACCAGCGACACGGAAACCACACCATTGAAGCTCAGCTTGCGGCGTTCGCGCGCCGGCCCGTCTGTGGACGAAACCGTGAGCCTGCCGTCAATGTGCAACCGGCCCCACGGCGCCTCGTCGACGATGGTCGCCGGTTGCGGAAAAAGACGCGCCACGTCGCCGTTCCGCACAACAAGTGAATCAGGAACGCCGCATTCCTTGGCAAAGCGCGCCTGCTCCCAAAGATGCCGGGCCTCGCCATGCATCGGGACCAGAACACGGGGCTTCAACCAGTCATACATGCGCTTGAGTTCATCGCGCCGCGGATGCCCGGTCACATGGACGAGCGCATCGTCGGCTGTGACGATCTTGACACCACTTGCGGCAAGAGCGTTTTGCACGCCGGCAACCGACTTCTCGTTGCCCGGGATCGTGCGCGAGGAGAATATGACCGTGTCACCCTCCTCGAATTCCACTTGAGGGTGCGACCCCTGGGCAATACGCGACAGCGCCGCGCGCATTTCGCCCTGGCTGCCGGTGCAGATACACAACACCCGTTCGCGCGGAATGTAACCGTAGTTGTCTTCATCGTGGAACTCCGGCATGTCACGCAGGTAGCCGGTCTCCTTCGCCGCCTCGATGTTGTTGCGCAGGGCGCGCCCGACAATGATCACATGACGGTCGCAAGCGTCGGCGGCGCGCGCTATCGATGCAACCCGCCCCACGTTGGAGGCGAATGTGGTTACCGCGACACGCTTTGCGGCGGAACGGATGACCTCGGCCAGTCCATCCGCCACCTCGCCTTCTGACGGCGAGGACCCGTCACGCAACACGTTGGTGGAGTCGCAGATGAGCACATCACACCCCTCCTTGCGCAGATCGCTCAGCCGGTCCTCATCGATCGGATTGCCGATGACCGGTTGCTCATCGATTTTCCAGTCTCCGGTGTGAACCAGCATGTGCCCGCCCGCCCTGATGACCACGGCGTTCGGCTCGGGTATGGAGTGGGTGACGCTCAGGAATTCGCAATCGAACTCTCCCACGTCGAAACGTTGATCCAGTCCGATCTCATGCAGGGGAACGTCGCCTTCAAGTCCTGCTTCGGCCAGTTTGCGGCGCAACAGCCTGGCGGCGAATGCGGTGGCGTATACCGGCACCTTGAGGCGCGGCCACAGATGCGCCACGGCGCCGAAATGATCCTCATGCGCGTGCGTCAGCACAATTCCCTGCAGCGCCCTGCCCGCCTCTTCGATGAATGAAATGTCGGGCAGGATGACATCAATGCCCGGATCGCGCTCATCGCCGAATTTGATGCCGAAATCGACCATCAGCCACTGCCGTTTGTGGGCAGGCCCGAGACCGTAGAGATAAAGGTTCATTCCGATCTCGCCACACCCGCCGAGCGGCAGAAACACAATCTCCTGCAGACGTTTGGCCGCCCGGCCGCTTTCAGCTTGTGAGGATTGATCGCTCATGTGGTTCTTAAATTCTGCGCTGCGCGAGCGGCGGCATGTGCCTGATTGGCGAGGAACAAATCGCCCACCAGTATCCGGCGCTCGGTTCCATCTTCAAGTTCCAGTATCATAGCACCGTCTTCATCCAGCCTGGCAAACCGCCCCGTCAGAGTTTCATCGGGCATGTTCACGGCGACTTGCTCTCCCATCCCGTGAGCCCGTTCCGTCCAGGCATCGCGGACCCGCGAAAACCCGGCCCCGTCCGCCCACACGTCGCGCCAGTCCGCGAAGGCCTGTGCCAGATGCTCAAGCGCGCATTCCACGGCTATGTCCCCCCCGAGCGCACAGAGATGGGTCGCGCCGTAGGGCGGCGGCGCATCGGACGGGCTGTGCTGCAGGTTAAGGCCGATGCCCACGGCAAGCACAGCGCCCACATCGGCAACTGTGGTGGATTCAAGCAGAATGCCGGAGATCTTGTGCCCGTTGAGCAGGAGATCGTTGGGCCATTTCAAAGCCAGTCGCCATGGCTCGGACGCACCTTCAAGGCACCGCCCGGCCGCGTCGTAAGCCGCAAGCCCCGCGACAAAGCTGAGTTGTGTCCAGACATGTGGACCCGTGCCGACATTCAACAGGGCCGTGCAATAGAGATTGCCGGGTTCCGACACCCATGGTTTGCCCTGCCTGCCCCTGCCGGAGGACTGCGACCGCGCCCAGACCCACATAGGGCCGCGTTTGCCGTCCTGCGCCAGGCGCAGGGCCTCCGCATTGGTCGAACCGACATGATCGAGGGCCGCCAGATCCCATCCGTCTGGAAGGACTGGAGACATCTGCGGACAATCAGAAGAGCGACTTCGCCGCCGCACCCGCCGCGGTCACCAGCGGTCCGGGATAAACGAAGAACAAGAGCACAAATGCACCGGACAGCCCGATGACCAGTTTGATTTCGCCGGGCATTGGTTCAAACGCCTCTTCCGGTTCGTCAAAATACATGATCTTGACGATGCGCACGTAGTAATAGGCGCCCACCACGCTCGCCAGAACCCCGATGATCGCCAGCGGATAGAGTTCCGCATGGATTGCCGCCAGAAAAACATAAAACTTGGCAAAAAAACCTGCCAGCGGAGGGATGCCCGCCAGAGAGAACATCAGCATTGCCAGGATGAATGCCATCATCGGATTGTTGCGTGCCAGCCCCGCCAGATCGGAAATATCCTCGACCGTACCGCCGCGTCGGCGCATGGCCAGCACACAGGCGAAGGTCCCAAGCGTCATCACCAGGTAGATCGACAGATAGATGATCACGCCCCGGACGCCCTCTTCCGTGCCCGATGCAAGGCCGACAAGCGCAAAGCCCATATGACCGATCGAGGAATAGGCGAGCAGACGTTTGATGTTGTTCTGCCCGATGGCGGCGAATGCGCCGAGCACCATCGAGGCAATCGACACGAAGACGAGAATCTGCTGCCAGTCCGGGGTGATGCCCTCGAACGCGCTCACCACCACGCGGATGAACATTGCCATCGCGGCAACCTTCGGGGCCGCTGCGAAAAACGCGGTGACAGGCGTCGGCGCGCCTTCATAGACGTCCGGCGTCCACATGTGGAACGGCACCGCGGAAACTTTGAACGCAAGACCGGCAATGATAAAGACCAGTCCGAACAGGAGGCCGATGTTGTCGCTGTCGGCTTGCACCGCCGTTGCGATCTGTTCAAAGCCGGTCGCGCCGGTAAAGCCGTAAACCAGGGAGCAGCCGTAAAGCAGCATGCCGGACGACAGGGCGCCGAGCACGAAGTACTTCAGTCCCGCCTCACTGGAGCGCACTGAATCGCGATTGAGCGCCGCCACCACATAAAGCGCCAGACTCTGCAATTCGAGCCCCATATAGAGCGAAATCATGTCGTTGGCGGAGATCATCATGAGCATGCCGAGCGTCGCCAGCACCACAAGGATGGGATACTCGAACCGCTCAATACGCTCCGCCCGCATGAAATGTATCGACATGATGATGGTGATCGCCGAGCCTGCAAGGGTGAGGAGCTTCATGAATGACGAGAACCCGTCCGTCACGAACCCGCCCTCAAACGCGGTCACGCGACCGTCGCCGGCCAGCAGGATGATGATCCCGGCCGCGACCAGCAGCGATACGCTGAGCCAGGTGATCAGGGCATTGGAATCACCTTTGCGGAACACGCCAAGCATCAGGAACGCCATCGCCCCACAGGCCAGCAGGATTTCCGGCAGCGCGGTGATGGCGTCGTTCGTGGAAAATGCACTTTGCATGACTTGGCAGTTCCCTATTAGAAGGCCGACGCCAGCTTGGACGCTTCGAATGCAGCCAGAGCCGCCTCGTAGTCGGCAATCAGATTGTCGACCGAGGCCGCGGTGATATCGAGAATCGGCGCCGGATAGACGCCGAACAGAATGGTCAGCACGACCAGCGGCCCAAGCACAACGACTTCACGTGGCGTCATGTCGGTGATCGCCTTGAGGCTGTCCTTCTCGAGCGCCCCGAAGACCACCCGGCGGTAGAGCCACAACGCATATCCCGCCGACAGGATGACGCCGGTCGCAGCGAGGAACGCCACCCAGGTATTGACCTTGAACACGCCGACCATGGCCAGGAATTCGCCAACGAACCCGCTTGTGCCCGGCAGGCCCACGTTGGCCAAGGTAAAGATCATGAAGGTGAAGGCGTAAAGCGGCATTCGATTGACGAGGCCGCCATAGGCGGCAATTTCACGGGTGTGTATCCGGTCGTAGACCACCCCGACACACAGGAACAAGGCGGCGGACACAATGCCGTGCGACAGCATCTGGAAAATGCCACCCTGAATGCCCTGCGCGTTGAGCGCGAAAATGCCCATGGTGACGAAGCCCATATGGGCGACGGAGGAATAGGCAATCAGCTTCTTCATGTCCTCCTGCATCAGCGCCACCAGCGATGTATAGATAATCGCAATGATCGACAGCGCGAAAATCATCGGGGCGAAGAAGTCCGTGGCGATCGGGAACATCGGCAGCGAGAATCGCAGGAACCCGTAGCCGCCCATCTTCAGGAGGATCGCCGCCAGGATCACCGAACCTGCGGTCGGCGCCTCGACATGGGCGTCCGGCAGCCAGGTATGCACCGGCCACATCGGCATCTTCACCGCAAAGGATGCGAAGAACGCAAGGAACAGCCACGTCTGCCAGCCTTCCGGGAACTTGTGGGCAAGGAGTGTCGGAATATGCGTGGTCCCGGCATCGATATACATGGCCATGATGGCGAGCAGCATGAGCACCGAGCCGAGCAGCGTGTAGAGGAAGAACTTGAAGCTGGCATAAACCCTGCGCGCGCCGCCCCACACCCCGATGATCAGGAACATCGGAATGAGGCCGCCTTCGAAGAACAGGTAGAACAGCACCAGGTCCAGCGCACAGAACACCCCGATCATCAGGGTTTCGAGCACCAGGAACGCAATCATGTATTCCTTGACGCGGACATCGATGTGCCAGCTTGCGAGGATGCAGGCCGGCATCAGGAACGTTGTCAGGATCACGAACAGCATGGAAATGCCATCGACACCCATGTGATAAGTGATCTTGCCGCCGAGCCACTCGCTCCTGTCCTGGAATTGGAACTCGGCGGTTCCGGCGTCAAAGTTGATCCAGATCAGCAGCGACAGGACGAACGTGATGAGCGTCGTCCACATCGCCACCCAGCGGGTGTTGCGCCGGGCGATCTCGTCGTCGCCGCGGATCGCGAAGATGAACAGCGCACCCAGCAGCGGCAGAAACGTGACGACGGAAAGGATTGGCCAGCTGCTCATCAGTGGGCGCCTCCGAAGCCGCCGAACATAAACAAGGTCACCAGCGCCGCCACCCCGATGAGCATGGCGAAGGCGTAGTGATAGACATATCCGGTCTGCAACCGAACGATCCGGTTGGTGGCGTCCAAAACCCGCGCCGAGACCCCGTCCGGCCCGAAGCCGTCGATCAACCAGCCGTCACCCTTCTTCCACAGGAAGCGGCCCAGCCACTTGGCCGGATTGACCAGAAGGAAGTCGTAGATCTCGTCGAAATACCATTTGTTCAGGAGGAACCTGTAGGCAAGTGCATGCTGTTCCGCCAGTTTCCTGGGCAGCTCCGTATTGCGGATGTACATCAGCCATGCGAGCGCAAAGCCGCTCACCATCATCACCGTTGCTGACCCTTTCACCCACAGGGGAACATTGTGCATATCATGCACGATGTGATTGCTCTCGGCCCGGAACAGCGAACTCGACCAGAAGTGGCTTTCGTCGTGCCCAATGAAATAGGGTGCAAAGATCACACCGGCCAGCAGCGCACCCGCCGCCAGCAGATAGAGCGGCACCAGCATGACCTGCGGCGATTCGTGGACATGGCTCATTACCTCTTTCGAAGCCCGCGGCTTGCCGTGGAAGGTCATGAACATCAGGCGCCAGGAATAGAACGACGTCATGAAGGCGGCGATGACCGTGAGCCAGAAGGCGTAGGTGCCGATGCCCGAATTGGCCGCGTAAGCCGCCTCGATGATCGCATCCTTGGAATGGAAACCGGCAGTTCCGAAGAAGCCCGGAATACCCACGCCGGTGAGCGCGATGGTGCCGATCAGCATCATTGCCCATGTGACTTTGATGTGCGGATAGAGCCCGCCCATCTTGCGCATGTCCTGTTCGTCCGACACCGCATGGATCACCGAACCCGACCCCAGGAACAAGAGCGCCTTGAAGAAGGCATGGGTGAAGAGGTGGAAGATGGCAACTCCATAGGCGCCGACACCGAGAGCGGCAAACATGTAGCCAAGCTGCGAGCAGGTCGAATAGGCGACCACCCGCTTGATGTCGTTTTGAACAAGACCCACGGTGGCGGCGAAGAATGCCGTGGTCGCGCCCACGAATGTCACCACCCACAGGGCGGTCGAGGACAGCTCGAACAGAGGCGAGCAACGCGCCACCAGGAACACGCCCGCGGTCACCATGGTCGCGGCATGGATCAGCGCCGACACCGGTGTCGGGCCCTCCATGGCGTCCGGCAGCCATGTGTGCAGCATGAACTGCGCCGACTTGCCCATGGCGCCGACAAACAGGAGCAGGCAGATCGTGGTCAACACATCGACCTGGTACCCGAGGAACTCGAAGCTCTGGCCGACCTGGTCCGGCGCGGAGGTGAAGACGGTGTCGTAGTCGACAGTACCGAACACCATGAAGATGGCGAAGATGCCGAGCGCAAATCCGAAGTCGCCGATCCGGTTGACGATGAAGGCCTTGATCGCCGCTGCGCAGGCCGAGGGCCGTGTGTACCAGAAACCGATCAGCAGGTAAGACGCCACACCGACCCCTTCCCAGCCGAAAAACAGCTGCAGGAAGTTGTCCGACGTCACCAGCATGAGCATGGCGAATGTGAAGAACGACAGATAGGCGAAGAACCGCGGCTGATGCGGGTCGTGGCTCATATAGCCGATCGAATAGATGTGAACGAGCGCCGACACGAATGTCACCACCACCAGCATGACGGCGGTCAGCGTGTCGATGCGAAAGGCCCAGTGAACATCGAGCGCGCCGGACGTCACCCACCGCATCACGGTGATCTTCTCGGTCTGCCCCTCGAAACCTACGAAATACAGCGCCGCCATGGAGAGAACCGCGGAAACGCAAAGAAAAATCGACGTCAGCGCCCCGGCCCCACGCGCCCCGATCCAGCGGCCGAAGAAGCCGGCGATCAGGCAGCCCAGGAGCGGCAGAAAGACGATGATGGAGTACATGGCCCGCCTTACCCCTTCATCATGTTGATGTCTTCAACCGCGATGGTGCCGCGGTTTCGGAAGTAAACGACCAGAATGGCCAGCCCGATGGCTGCCTCGCCGGCCGCGACCGTGAGCACAAGCAGGGCAAAGATCTGCCCCACGAGATCTCCGAGGAAACTCGAAAACGTCACCAGATTGATGTTCACCGCAAGCAGCATCAGCTCGATCGACATCAAGATGATGATCACGTTCTTGCGGTTGAGAAATATCCCGAAGATGCCGATGGTGAACAACACTGCGGCAACCGCCAGATAATGTGACAACCCAATGTGAAACATGCCGTTTCCCCAAGAGCGGCGCAAATACCGCCGTCAGATCCCCTGCCCCGGTTTGACTTTCTTCATTTCGATCGCCGTCTTCGGCGAGCGTGCAACCTGATCCGCAACCACCTGGCGCTTGACGCCGGGCTTGTGGCGCAACGTCAGAACGATGGCACCTACCATGGCGACGAGCAGAACCATGCCCGCCGCCTGGAACAGGTAGACGTATTTCGTGTAGAGCAACTGCCCGATCGCTTCTGTGTTCGACAACTGGTCGGGCGCCGGCGTCTTGGCCGCCGCCAGCGACGCGGTTTCGGGCGAGAGCACCCAGGCGCCGCCCACCAGAATGAGCTCAATCATCAGGATGGCCCCGATGGTCACCCCGATCGGTACATATTGCAGCATGCCCTCGCGCAGCTCGGAGAAGTCGATATCGAGCATCATCACCACGAACAGGAACAAGACCGCGACCGCGCCGACATAGACGATGACCAGGATCATCGCCACGAATTCGGCCCCAAGCAGGATGAAGAGCCCGGACGCATTGAAGAATGCCAGGATCAGGAACAACACCGAATGCACGGGATTGCGTGCCGATATCACCATGCAAGCCGCCGCAATCATGATTGCGGAGAACAGGTAGAAGAAGAGTGAGGAAATGATCATCGGTTCTGTCTTGTGTCCTGCTTGGCCGAAGGCCGCTTACCTGTATGGCGCGTCCAGCATGATGTTGTTCGCGATCTCGCGTTCCCAACGGTCTCCGTTCTCCAGCAACCTCTCCTTTGAATACATGAGCTCTTCGCGCGTCTCGGTGGCGAACTCGAAATTTGGCCCCTCGACGATGGCATCGACCGGGCATGCCTCCTGGCAAAAACCGCAATAGATGCACTTCACCATATCGATGTCATAGCGGGTCGTGCGCCTGGTGCCGTCGTTGCGCCGGGGCCCCGCCTCGATGGTGATGGCCTGCGCCGGGCAGATTGCCTCGCACAGCTTGCAGGCAATGCAGCGCTCCTCGCCGTTCGGATAGCGGCGCAGGGCGTGTTCACCCCGGAACCGCGGGCTCAGCGGGCCCTTCTCGAACGGGTAGTTGACCGTCGCCTTGGGTGCGAAGAAATAGCGCATCGCCAGCCCAAAGGCGTGAACGAACTCCAAGAGGAAGAGCGATTTGGCGGTTTGACCGAGACGGAACATTGACCCTTTCCTCTACAGACCCTGATTCGCCAGTTCGTTGCCGATGATGTATCCGATCACCGGAAATACCGTGAAACAGGCAATCTTGATCACACCCATGATCACATTCGGATCGAAGCGGTGCGTTTGCGTGGTCTTGGCGTATTCGTAGCTTTCTCTCATTTTCGGATAGAGCAGACGATCGAGTATGATGTAGTCGAACAGCCCGAACACCAGGCCGAGAAAAGCACCGATCACACCATATTGCGAAATCGCTCCCATACGTTCTTTCCTCACGGCGCCAGGTCGAACGCGACCAGCACACCGGCCGTAAGCGCGACATAAAACAAGGACAACGGCAGGAACACCTTCCAGCCGAGCCGCATCAACTGATCGTAGCGGTAGCGCGGCACGATCGCCTTGACCATGGCAAACATGAAAAATACGAAGCAGACCTTGATCAGGAACCAGCCGATCCCCGGGATCCACGTAAATGGCACGATATTGAACGGCGGCAGCCAGCCACCGAGAAACAGGATCGACGTCATGGCGCACATCAGGACAATGCTGACATACTCGCCCAACATGAACATGAGATAGGGCGTGGAAGAATACTCCACCATGAAGCCCGCAACCAGCTCCGATTCAGCCTCGGGCAGGTCGAACGGCGGCCGGTTGGTTTCCGCCAGCGCCGACACGAAAAAGACCACGAACATGGGAAACAGCGGAATGAAGTACCATCCCAGCATGCCCCAGTTGCTGTTCTGCGCCTCGACGATCCCGCTCAGATTGAGGGTGCCGGCGCACAGCAGCACGGTGATGATCACAAACCCGATGGAAACTTCATAGGACACCATCTGCGCCGCCGACCTGAGCGCACCCAGGAACGGATACTTCGAGTTCGACGCCCAGCCCCCCATGATGACGCCGTAAACGCCCAGCGACGAAATCGCGAATATGTAGAGGATGCCGACGTTGATATCGGCAATGACCCACCCGTCGGCAAGCGGCACGACCGCCCAGGCCGACAGTGCCAGCACGCAGGTGACCAGCGGCGCCAGCAGGAAGACGCCCTTGTTGGCGCCGGCCGGGATGACCACTTCCTTGAAAACGAACTTCAGGAGATCGGCGAACGACTGCAACAACCCGAACGGGCCGACCACATTCGGCCCGCGGCGCATCTGAACCGCCGCCCAGATCTTGCGGTCGGCCAGCAGCAGGAACGCAATCACGATCAGGAGCGAGACCAGCAGCGCAACCGACTGCGCGCCGATGATCAGCAACGTCAAAACATAGGGCCAGATCGCCTCAACCATCGGTCCCTGTCCCTTCTTGCCCTTGAGCGGCGCGCAGGGCGCTGCACTCCGCCATGGTCTTGGACGCCCGGGCGATCGGGTTGGTGAGATAAAAGTCCTTTACCGGGCTGGTGAAGGCCGACTTGTTGAGCCGGCCGGCGTTCTCGGCAATCTCGGAGAGCTGAGCACCGTCCGCCGGTTCCACCTCATCGAGCGCCGCCAGGCGCGGGCATTCTTCCCACAGGGCGCCACGCAGCTGCTCAAGATTGTTGTACGGCAAGGTCTTGTCGACCACATCCGACAGTGCCCGGGCAATGGCCCAGTCTTCCTTGGCATCGCCCGGCGGGAACACCGCGCGCCGTCCAAGCTGCGGGCGTCCCTCAGTGTTGACGTAAATGCCGTTCTTTTCCGTATAGGCGGCACCCGGCAGGATCACGTCGGCGCGGTGCGCGCCGGCATCGCCATGCGTGCCCTGATAGACGACGAAGGCGCTGCCCAGATCGCGCATCTTGACTTCGTCGGCGCCGAGCAGGAACACGACCTCGATCGCGCCGGCCTTTGCGCCTGCGATGATGTCCGCGGTCGACTGTCCGCCTTCCTGGCGCGGCAGGAAGCAGATCTCCAGACCGCCGACCCGCGATGCCGCGGTTTGCAGCACACTGCAACCGTTCCACCCATCGCAGACGGCACCGCACGACTGGGCGATCTTGGCCGCATGCCCCATGACGGAACGCCCATCTGCCCGCGCCACGGCGCCCTGCCCGACGATGATCAGCGGGCGCTCAGCATCCGCCAGCACCTTGGCGAACTTGTGCGATCCGGAGCTTACATCCTTGAGCGTATCGGGACCGGCGCCCAGATAGTCGTAATCGTAGGTGAGATCCGCCTGTTCTCCGATCACGCCGATGGGCAGACGCGAGGCCAGCCACGCTTTGCGTATGCGCGCGTTGAGCACCGGCGCCTCGAGCCTCGGATTGGCCCCGATCAGCAGGATCGCATCGGCGTCTTCGATACCTTCGATGGTCGAATTGAAGAGGTAGGCGGCGCGGCCGCCCGTCTCGCCAAGGGCGCTGCCATCCTGGCGGCAGTCGATGCTCTTGACGCCAAGCGCATCCATCAGATCGCGCAGGGCGTACATATCTTCCACCGCGCAGAGGTCGCCCGTGATCACGCCAACCTTCGAAGGATCCGTCGATGTCAGCTTATCGCCGACCGTCTTCAGTGCATCTTCCCAGGTCGCCTCCTTCAGCGCACCGTCTTGACGCACATAAGGGCGGTCCAGACGCTGCGTCCGCAGGCCGTCCCAGACGAAACGCGCCTTGTCGGAAATCCACTCCTCGTTCACCTCGTCATTGAGGCGCGGCATGATGCGCATGACTTCAGAACCGCGGCCATCAACCCTGATCGCGCTGCCGACCGCATCCATCACGTCGACCGATTCGGTCTTGCGCAGTTCCCAGGGCCTGGCCGCGAAGGCATAGGGCTTCGAGGTCAGGGCGCCGACCGGACACAGGTCGATGACGTTGCCCTGCAGTTCCGACAGCATCGCCTTTTCGAGATAGGTGGTGATCTCCATATCCTCGCCGCGGCCGATGGCGCCGAGTTCTGTGACGCCGGCCACCTCGGTGGAAAACCGGACACATCGGGTGCAATGAATGCACCGCGTCATGATGGTCTTGACCAGCGGCCCGATATTCTTGTCCTCGACGGCCCGCTTGTTTTCAGCATAGCGGTTCTTGTCGATGCCGTAGGCCATCGCCTGGTCCTGCAGGTCGCATTCGCCGCCCTGGTCGCAGATCGGACAGTCAAGCGGATGGTTGATCAGGAGAAATTCCATCACACCCTCGCGCGCCTTCTTGACCTGGGCCGACTTGGTGAAGACTTCCGGCGGATTGCCGTCCGGGTCCGGACGCAGATCGTTGACCGACAGCGCACAGGAGGCCTGCGGCTTGGGCGCACCCTTCACCTCGACCAGGCACATCCGGCAGTTGCCGGCGATCGACAGGCGTTCGTGGTAGCAAAAGCGCGGAATCTCGGCGCCGGCTTCCTCACAGGCCTGAAGCAGCGTGATGCCGTTTTCGACCTCAACCTCAGTGCCATCGACGATGATCTTTGGCATACGCCCTAAGCTCCCCTACTCCGCCGCCGCCATCGGCGCTTCATCCGGTTTCGGATTGGCCGAATAGTCGTCGATACGTTGTTCGATCACATGACGGAAATGCCGGATCAGTCCCTGCACCGGCCATGCCGCGGCGTCGCCCAATGCGCAGATCGTGTGTCCCTCGATCTGATGGCTGACGTCGAGCAGCATATCGATCTCGCGCTTCTGCGCTTCGCCGCGCGCCATGCGCTCCAGCACGCGCCACATCCACCCGGTGCCCTCGCGGCACGGGGTGCATTGGCCGCAGCTTTCGTGCTTGTAGAAATAGGAAATCCGCGCAATCGCCCGGATAATGTCGGTCGACTTGTCCATGACGATGACGGCCGCGGTGCCGAGCCCCGACTTGAGGTCGCGCAGAGTGTCGAAATCCATCGGCATGTCTTTGCAGGTATCCGCCGGCAGGCACGGCACCGAAGAGCCGCCCGGGATCACCGCAAGCAGGTTGTTCCAGCCGCCGCGCACACCGCCGGCATGCTTGTCGATCAGCTCACGGAACGGAATGCCCATTTCCTCTTCCACATTGCACGGTCGGTTGACGTGGCCGGAGATGCAGAAGAGCTTGGTG
>JAJFHL010000139.1 GCA_021775615.1 Hyphomicrobiales bacterium | reverse complement strand
TACGTCGGGGAGAGCGTCGGCGTCGATCACACCGACCTCGATGCCTGCCGATTGCGCATGCTGGGTGGCAGCTCGAACTGTTGGAACGGCTGGTGCACCGCGTTTGACGCCTTCGACTTCGAACCGAAATCCTGGGTGCCGCACAGCGGCTGGCCGATCCGTATGAAGGATCTGGAACCGCACTACGCCCGCGCCGGCGAGATTTGCGAAATCGGCCCCGAGGACTTTGGCGACTGGATCTGGCCGAAGCTCAACCTCGCCAAACCGGCTCTCGACGACGCCAAGATCACGACCTGTCATTGGCGCAAGAGCCCGCCGACCCGGTTCGGCGAACGCTACGGCCGCGACCTGGCGGACGCGCCGAACATAACGGTTCTCCTCAACGCCAACGCCGTCAGCCTTGACGCCTCGCCCGGGGCGGACCACGTCTCCGGCTTGTCCCTGGCGAGCCTGGCCGGACTGCGCGGCATGGTGAGGGCGCAACACTACGTCCTCGCCTGCGGCGGCATCGAGAACCCCCGCCTGCTGCTGGCATCAAACGATGTGCAACCGAACGGTCTCGGCAACACCCATGACCAGGTCGGCCGCTACTTCATGGAACACCCCTACGCCACGTCCGCCCTGTCGATCTCTCCAAAGGCGGGCTTTCTCCCCGGCGCCGAACGGGAGATCGCCGGCGTGCCGCTCGACATCGGCTTCTGCACGGCCCCGGCGCTGCAGGAGAAGGAACGGGTTCTCGGCAGCATGTTGCTGGTCGAACCGCTGGAGGACACCGATCACCTGTTTTCCTGGGGCCGCCGCCCCCTGCCCGCGCCGCCGTCGGGCCACGCCCGCTACGTGTTCCTGTCCCAGTCCGAACAATCGCCCAATCCCGACAGCCGCATCACCCTGTCGGCGCGGCGCGACAGTCTCGGCTCACCGCAGGCGCGTATGGACTGGCGCCTCACCGAGCTCGACAAACGCAGCATCACCGTTCAGGCGCGCGCCCTCGGCGCGGAGTTCGCCCGCACCGGCATGGGCCGCATCAAGCTCGCCGACTGGCTGCTCGATGAAGGGGCGTTCTGGGGCGTACGCGCGGGCAATCACCACATGGGCACCACCCGAATGGGCGATGACCCGAAAACCAGTGTGGTTGACGCGGACTGCCGCGTGCACGGCATTTCCAATCTTCACATTGCCGGCTCGTCGGTGTTCACCACTTCGAGCTGGGCCAATCCGACCCTGACAATCGTTGCGCTCGCCGTCCGCCTGGCGGACCGGCTCAAGCTCTATTACCGCTGAGGCGTGAGGGGAGATTTGGGGCGTTGATCAGGAAGCTGGTACTGTTCGCCTTCACTGGCGTCATGTTGTTCTTCGGAGCGGCGATCCTTCTCATCGGCGGACTGTTTGCCTGGAAGCTGGTGTCCGCCGATACCGCCAAGGTTGCCTTCCAGGCGCCGCAGGCGGACTGGGCCCTGCAGATCGAGGAAACCTGCCTGCTTGGCCCGTGTTACAAATATCCCAAGCTGGTCGTTTCGACCGGCTGGTTCTCGTCCCGCGAGCTGCAATGCGATCTGGCCGGCGCCGACCCCTCGCGGGCGGTCTTCGATAATGTCGTCTCGGTCGAATGGCGCGACAACGACACAAAGGTCGATTGGATTGCGGGTGACCCGCCGACAAGCGGCACCATCGATCTCCTGTCCGACTGCTACATCTCAGCCGTCGTCGACGACCGGGCGAGCATGACAAGCATCCGGTTCCATGAAAACTGCCTGACCGGCGCCTGCCGGCGCTCCGCCATGTGGATGGAAACCCGGGGCAGCTATATCTACACAACCCCCTGCCGGGTTGCGGCATCCGGCGAGGAGCGCCTCTTCACGGTTCCGGGCGACCCGGGAGGGCAGGTTTCCACCCGGATCGACGGCGAAAAGCGCCTTGCCGAGTGGACCAGCACAGGCACCGGACAGACCGGTGTCATCGACTTCGCGGAACACTGCGACATCTCCAAACAGCGCCGCGAGCCGGTGCCGGCCTAGACTTTTTCTTTTTCTTACGGAAACGGCAGAAAACCGCCATTTCAACCGCAAAAAACGGCAGTTGGCCCGAAAATTGCTCATCTCACCCAAGCGTTAGAGACACCTCTGCGCAAGTGATCCTGGAGCGGGATCAGGAACAGTGGATACCGGTTTTCCGTCCGGTCCCGCTCTACTCATAGAAATCGATCATGATCGACTTTACGTGAGTCCACCCAAGTCGGTCGTGATCCAGGAGTGAGGAACGTCGCATGCAATGGTCCCCCGATTGGCTGAGTTCACCTGCCGGCGACCCGGCACACCGGCTGTCGCCGCCACCTGTGTTCAAAGGCTTTGCCGTGCTTGGCGCCATCGGCCTGGTGTGTTGCGTTGTGGCCTCGATCGTCTTCGCACCGGCATCCAACCCGGTGTTTCATTTCGGCGAGAACGGCGCGATCACGGCGCTCTCGTCGGTTACCCTGGCGATGGCGAGCGCTCTTGCGCTCATGGTGTTTTACCTGCGCTCGAGGGACTGGGACCTCGGCACGCTGTTCTGGCTGATCCTTGCCGGCGGATGCCTGTTTCTTTCCCTCGACGAACAGCTCATGTTCCATGAGCGCGGCGGGCATGTGATCGAAGCCACCGCCATCGGCCAGCCCAGCCTGTTCCGCAACTGGAACGACCTCATCGTCATCGGATACGGCGTCGTCGCGCTGGCGATCGCCGCGATGTTCGGGCGCGAGATCCTGAAATGCCGGACCTTTGCGCTGTTCTTTGCCACCGGGTTCGCCTTCTATGCCATCCACACCGGCATCGACAGTCTTGTTCCGAAATCTGTTCCCTGGAAGGACATCCCCGAAGAAACCGCCAAACTGGCGTGCGTCTTTTCGCTCTTCATGGGGGTCTGCGGCCAGCTTCTGGCCATGACCGAAACGCTCCTGACCAAACGCCCGCAGGCCGCACCGGCGAAGCGGGAAAGGCCGATCGAACTCTATACAATTTAGGCAGAGCGCCGGAATCCGCCCGGTCCGATCCCGAATGCCGTCTTGAAGCGCCTGGTGAAGGACGGCACCGATTTGTAGCCGCAGCGTTGCGCGATTTCCGCCATGTCGAGGTTCGAGCCCGCCAGCAGGGCCCGCGCCTTCATCAGCCGCCAGGTCGTCAGGTAATCGATGGGCGGGACGCCGACGCTGCGGGCAAACTTCTGGGCAAACCGGCCCCGCGACATGCCGGCCAGCCGGGCAAGCTCGCTGATCGTCCAGGCAACTTCGGGGCGGCCGTGCATGGCATGCAAGGCGCGCGACAACTGCGCATCCGCCAGTGCGGCAATGAAACCGTTTTCCCCGGCACATGCCGCTTGCGTCATCCGCCGCACGGTCTGCAGGAAGATGATCTCCAGTAGTCGGCTCAAGATTCCGGTCATGCCCTGTCCCCCGAGACCGCTCTCCAGGGACATAAGGCGGATCGCCGTCGCCGCCCACGGCTCCGCTCCCAGATCTGACGGCCGGACCACAACAAGCGGCGGCAGGCCGGCGATGACCGGGTGATCGATCTCCTCGTCAAACCGGCAGAAGCCGCACAGCAGAGCGGCCGCACCGCCCCCCTCTCCATGGCGAAGCACGCCATCCACACAGGCGCCGCCCTCGAGAAGCTGCGACAGCAGGACGGGAGGCGTATCGGGCGTCTTCGAGAGAATCTGTTCGACACCGTTCGGCACAATGGCCAGGTCACCTTCGTTCAGTTCGACCGTATCGCCCCCCGGCACCTTCAGACAGCAGCGCCCCCGGCGCACGAGGTGGAACCGGATACGCCGCCGCTCGCGCGGAATCTGCACCGAGAAATCGCCCCGAAGATCGGCTTCGAAATAGAGCTGGCTTTGCAGCCGCAATGTCGCAAAGACCTCCGAAACGATATCTGAATTGCTCATTTCACCGATTTACGGGACGATTGAATAAGAAAGCAGGATCAACGGACAGTGCCGGCGCGGCCCGGTTGCGTCAACCTCTATGCAGGTTCACCGCATCGAGGTTCCGTGATGTCCCTTGAGACCGCGCTCGCTCTTATGGGTTTCGCCTTCGTCATGTCGGCCTCGCCGGGCCCGGCCAACTTTCTGCTGCTGGCCTCGGGCGCAAATTTCGGCTACCGCCGCTCGCTCCCTCTGGTCTTCGGGGTCAGCTTCGGCTTCCTCGCAATGGTGTTCTGCGTCGGGATCGGCCTCGGCCAGGTTCTGAACGCAACGCCGGAAATCTACGCCGCCCTGAAATTTGCCTGCGCCGCCTATGTCGCCTGGCTGGCCTGGAAGATCGCGCGAAGCCGCACGGTGGGGCCCGATAAGCGCGACAGGGTCGAAAGTCCCATCACCTTCCTCCAGGCCGCCCTGTTCCAACTGGTGAACCCGAAGGCCTGGGCCGTCGCCCTCATCGTCACCGTGTCCTACACGGATCCGGAAAACCATCTTCCCAGCCTCGTGGCCATGATTGCCGTCTTCGCCCTGGTCAACCTGCCGTCCATCAGCCTGTGGGCGTTGTCGGGCCTCGCCCTGCGCCGTTTCCTGGGAAAGGGAAATCGCATCGTCGCGTTCAACTTCGCCATGGCGATCCTGCTCGTAGCGTCAATGGCCTGGGTTCTCCTGCGGCCGTGAGGCCGGCGCATGACTGTTCGGAGCCGCATCGAACCGGTCGACCGCAAACCCGTCGATCGGCAGGCTGGTCTTGCCTTCGGTGACGAGTTCCGCCATGAGCCTGCCGACAATGGGGGAAAGTTGGAAGCCGTGGCCGCAAAACCCGAATGCGTGAAAGATGCCCTTCGCCACCCGGCTCGGGCCGATCACCGGAATGTCGTCTTCGAACCGGCCTTCAAAGCCCGCCCAGGCCCGTACGATCGGCGCGTCCTGGAGCAACGGAAACAGGTCGCACACCGTCTGCGCGCTCGCCCTCAGGCCCTTGACGTCGAGCCGGTAGGTCATTTTCTCGCGGTCGCCCTGTGCCGGCCGGCCGCCGCCGATCAGCAGCGTTCCGTTCGGCATCTGCTTGAAGGAGAGCGGCCGAGACGTGTTGATCACAACCGGATCGAGAAACCGCTCAACCCGGCCGGTCACCATCATCATCGGCAGGAACCAGGAGAGCGCAATGGTCTCCCCCACCATTGCGGCGACCCGGTCGCCCCATGCACCGGCCGTGTTGACCACGGTGCCGACATCCGCCGATGTGCCGTTCCAGTGTACCCGCCAGCCGGATCCGGCCTGCTCGAGGCGGCTGACCTGCGCGGCTTCGTGGATGTGCACCCCCTCCGCCTCCGCCGCGCGTCTGAACGCACGTGTCGCATGAAACGGACTGGCCGCCCCGTCGCCGCGCGCCACCAGGCCGCCGAGCACATTCTGGGCGATGCCGGGCACCAGCTCTTTCAGGGTTCTGGCGTCGATCAGCTCCTCGTGATCGTAGCCAAGGTCCTGCAGGCGGCCGTGCCGTGCGGCAAGATCGTCCAGCACCGCTTCAGTTTCGGCAACCGCGACCTGGCCGGTGGTGTGATAGCCGCAATCCTCCCCGACATCGCGGGCGATGTCGTGCCAGATCTTGCGCGCCTCCAGCGCCAGGGGAATTTCCGCTTCATGCCGCAACAAGGTCCGCACCCCGCCGGCATTTGCGCTCGAGGCGTGGCGGCCGACCCGGTCCCTCTCAAGCACGATGACCTTCAACCCGCGGCGCGCCAGATTGAGCGCTGCCGAACATCCATGGATGCCGCCGCCGATGACCGCCACATCGGCGTTAGCCATCAATCGGTTCCCTCGTCCGGGGCGGTCGGCAGCAACGGCCCGGCATCGGGCGGCGGCCCGACACCGTCGAGCGCCGCCAGCTCGCCGACCGTAATCGGCTTGATCGGCGGGCGGATCCGCAGGTGGCCGACCTCAGCCATGCTTCGGCCGCCGGCCCGCGCCAGCACCGCCGCCGCCGTCAGCCCGCACATGCGCCCCTGGCAAGGCCCCATGCCGCATCGGGTAAAGGCCTTGGCCTGGTTCGGGCCGGAGCACCCCATGGCGGCGATCTGCCGAAGTTCACCGGCGGTAACCTCTTCGCAGCGGCACACCAGTGTGTCGTCGTGGCTCGGCGCCAGCACCTCGTCCCGCGGCCGGTAGAGCGTATCCAGGAACCGCCGCAGCGCCGACTTGCGCTCGATGGCGGCACGCGCAGCCGCCCCCCGTTCCACCGCCTCGGCATGGGAAATCCGCTCAAGATCGGCCGCCACGGCGAGCGCCGCGAGATGCCCCGCCTCGACGGCAAGATCCGCCCCGGCAATGCCGCCGCCGTCGCCGGCGACCAGGATACCCGGCGCACTGGAGCGCCCGAACGCGTCGAGCCGCGGCCGCCAGCAGGCCTGGAGCTCGTCGTAGTCGTGGTCCGCTTCCGCCGCCATGGCAAGCTGGGTGTTGGGGACGATGCCTTCGTGCAGCAGCACCAGCTCGCAGTCGACCCGCCCGCGTCCGCCGCCCGTTTCGAAGGAGACGGCCTCGACCGCATCCACGCCCTCGACATGCACATTGCGCACGCCGGTGCGAAACAGGGGGGTAGCCTTTTTCACCTCCCGGCGCCATGCCAGGCCCTTGCGGATCTCATTGCCCGCCAGCATGGCGCGGGCGAGCAGCGGTGCCGCGCGGCGATAGTTTGCCCGTGGCGTGGTGTCGAGAACCGCCACCAGATTTGCGCCGCCCGTTTGCATCTGACGGGCCACCAGATAGACCAGCGGCCCACTGCCGGCGATCACAGTGCGCGCACCCGGCACCAGGGCGGAACTCTTGAGCAGGGTTTGCGCCGCGCCGGCCCCCATCACTCCGGGCAGGGTCCACCCGGGAAGCGGAACCGGCCGCTCCATGGCACCGGTGGCGACAAGGACCCGCTCCGCCTCGATCCAGTGCGCCCCGTCCGGTCCGAGAATGCCCAGACCACCGTCAGGCGCTATGTCGAATACGGAGTGTTCCGGCCTGTACTGCGCCGTCGATGCGCGGAAACGCTTCACCAGGTCGAGGCCCCTGGCGTAGTCCTCACCGAGAAGCGTCATCCATTGCTCGCCTCTCGCGGGTGCGTCTTCAATGCCCCGGTAAATTTGTCCGCCGGGCCGGCGCCCCTCATCCAGAACACTCACCGTGAGGCCCAGCCCGCTTGCGGTTATTGCGGCGGCAAGGCCGGCCGGTCCCGCACCGATGATGGCAAGGTCGACGCGGCTGTCATGCATCGGCGTGCTGTCGTTCATTGCGCGCCTCCATCGGGGGTCCCACCGGCGACGCTCTGCCGGCGCACCGCCATGCCGGCGCGCACCGGTGTCAGGCAGGCCTGCCGGTTGGGCCGCCCGTCAATTTCGACCAGGCACTCGAAACAGGCGCCGATCATGCAGTATGGTGCCCGCGGCCGGCCGGAAACGACCGCATCGCGCACATGACGCACCCCGTGAGCGAGCAGCGCCGCGGCAACCGTATCGCCATCCTCCGCGGTCACCGTTTCGCCCTCGAACTCGAAACTCACCGGCGTGCGCAGGTCATGCAACCTCTTGAACATCGAACCTCCTGGTGGAAAAACGTTCCAGGTCTGCTGGCGCCTCTTCGCCGGCCACCCAGCGCGCCACGTCAAGTGCATGAACCGCGGCAAGCGTAACGCCGCTGTGGCAGGTCGCGACATAGACGCCGGGATGGCTGTCGGACGCATCATAGATCGGGAAACCGTCCGCGGTCATGATCCTCAGCGCCGCCCAGCTGCGCACCACGCGCAGGTCGCGCAGATAGGGAAACGCTTTCAGGGCGCCGAGCGCCACATTGCGCGCCCGGTCGGGCCGGGTCGCCGTGTCATAACCGAAATCGTCGACCGTGTAGCCGAGCATCATCACCCCTTCGCGGGTCTGGCGCACCAGGTTGGTCGGCATCGGCAGCCGGGACCCGGTGCGCTCGGTCACGATGATCTGTCCGTGCAGCGGCGTCATCGGCACGGAGAGCCCGACCTGGGCGGCAAGAGCCTGCGTCGCGAGCCCCGCCGCAATCACCACCTTTGGCGCCGAGAACGTCGTGCCTGCGGCGCTGACCGTGACGCCCGCGCCATCGCTCGAAATGCTCTCGACCCTATGTCCCGGCAGATAGCGCCCGCCCTGCGCCTTGAAGCCCGTATGCAGGGCCCGCAGGAGATAGAGCGGATTGGCGTGCCCGTCATAGGGCGAGTAGGAGCCGCTCACCACATCCGCCCCGATGCCCGGCAGCAGGTCGCGCAGCTGGGCGTGGTCCATCATCTCATACTCATAGGGCTTGTTGCCGGCCTCGCGGCGGATCTGCTCCAGCAGCGTGGTGTTTGCCTGTTCTTCGTCTTCGCTCATGTTCAGGAGCACCCCGCCGGGGCGCTCGTGGCCGACATCGATGCCGGTTTCACCCATCAGGTCGCCGGCAAAATCGGCCCACCGGTCGGCGGACCGCAGCGACCATTGGGCGTATTCCGGGCAGCCCAGTCCCTTGCCCTGGACCCAGACCAGGCCGAAATTGCCGCGCGAGGCACGCAGCGCGGTATCGCCTTCGTCGAGGAGAAGCGTGCCGAGGCCCTGGCGCGCGGTGCCCCAGGCGATGGCGGCGCCCACCAGACCGCCGCCGATGACGATAACGTCCGCGCCCTTCACGCCAGCTCTCCAAGGCGGTGGCAGGCCGCCAGGTGCCCGTCGCCCACACCCACCAACGCAGGCAGGGGATCTACCCGGCAGACGTCAATCGCATGCGGGCACCGCGAGGCAAAGCGGCAGCCCGGCGGCGGATCGACCGGGCGGGCGATATCGCCGTGGATCTTCGGTATGGGTCGCTTGTAGCGCGGGTCGGGCGCCGGAACCGCCTCCACCAACGCGTTCGCATAAGGGTGTCTCGGGGCCGATATGACGTCTTCGATGGAGCCTATCTCCGCCACCATGCCCAGATACATGATCATCAGCCGGTCGGCGATGTTGGAGAGGATCGACAGGTCATGGGAGACATAAAGGCAGGAGAACCCGAGGCGTTCCGACAGGCCGCGCAGGAGGTCGAGGATGCCGGCGCGGATCGACACGTCCAGCATCGACAGAGGCTCGTCGGCAACCACCAGTTCCGGCTCCAGCACGAGCGCCGCCGCAATGCCCACCCTTTGGCGCTCGCCACCGCTCATCTCGTGCGGATAGCGTGCCCGGTAGTCCTGCGGCGGCAGGCCGACGCTTGCCAGCATGGCCAGGACCCGCTCTTCGGTTTCGTGCGCGTCCCAAAGACCCAGTGCCCGCGGTCCCTCGGCGATGAGATCGAACACCGTGAAACGCGGATTGAGGCTCTCGTAAGGGTCCTGGAAAATGATCTGCACCTTGGAGCGGAACCGGGCGAGGTCGCCGCCCTCGAGCGTGTGGATCGGCGTTCCCTTGAACAGGATTTCGCCGGCGCTCGGCTCCAGAAGCCGCGTGATCAGAAGGCATGTGGTCGACTTGCCGCAGCCCGATTCTCCGGCAAGACCGAGAATTTCCCCTTCCCCGATGGAAAAGGAGACATCCTCCACAGCCTTGATGACGCGCACTCCGCCGTCGCCGAGCATGCGGCTCAACAGGCTCGGCCGCACTTCGAAGTGCTTTGTCAGGCCGCGGACTTCGAGGACTGCCATGTTTCTTTCTCCGCTGCCTTTATGCGCATGCTCTTGGCCTCGTCCGACCGATGGCACGCCGCGACGTGGCCGGGTGCAATCTCTTTCAGGGCAGGCCGCTCCGCGAGACACTGTTCGACCGCAAAGGGACAGCGTTCCGCGAACGGACATCCGGTGACACCGCCCAGCAGGCTCGGTGGCGAGCCGGGAATCGAGATCAGCGGCTTGCCGATCTGCTTGATGCTCGGAAACGCGTTCTTGAGGCCAAGCGTATAGGGATGGACCGGTTCCTCGAACAGGTCGATGGCCGGCGCCATCTCCATGATCTGTCCGGCATACATGATCGCGATGCGGTCGCTCATCTCCGCGATCACCGAGATGTCGTGAGTGATCAGGAGGATCGAGTTGCGGCTGCGCTCACGCAGTTCGCGGATCTTGCGGATGATGCGCTCCTGCACCAGAACGTCGAGCCCGGTGGTCGGCTCGTCCATGATCACCAGCGCCGGGTCGAGCGCCAGCGCCATGGCGATCATCGCCCGTTGCCGCATGCCGCCGGAAAACTCATGCGGATAGGTGGTGATGAGGCGCGGCTCGAGGCCGACCAGATCGAACAGTTCCTCGACCCGCGCGCGCGCCGCCGCATTGCTCATGTCGGCGTGTTCCTGGATCGCCTCGATGATCTGGTCGCCGACCCGGTACACAGGATTGAGCGAGGCCTGGGCGCTCTGCGGCACCAGCGAAATCTCGTTCCACATGATCTGGCGGCGGAAATCGCGGTCGCTCATCTTGGGCAGATCGCGGTCCTTGAAGGCCAATCTGTCGGCGGTCACCCGGGCGCCCTTCGGCAGCAACCGCAAGAGGCTCTTGATCAGCGTGGTCTTGCCGCAGCCGGACTCTCCGGCAATGCCGACGACTTCGTCCTCGGCGATCGACAGACGCACGTCTTCGACCGCGTGGACGGCGCCGGCGCGGGTCGCGTAGCTGACACAAAGATCATTGAGGTCGAGGAGCATGGCCGTCACCTTTGCCGAAGCCGCGGGTTGGCGATTTCCTCATAGGCCCGGCTGATGAAGACCAGCGCGCTGACCAGGGTGATGATGGCGATGGAGGGCCACGCAAACCACCACCAGGCGGTGCGGATCTGGCCCGAGATCCACAGTTCAAAGAGCATGCCGCCCCAGGAGATATGGTCCGGATCGCCGAACCCGAGGAACGCCGCGCCGGCCTCTGCGATGATCGACCAGGCGATGTTGAAAGCGGTGTAGAGCAGGAGCAGCGGCAGGATATTCGGCATGATGTGCCGGTAGATGATGCGCATGTCGCTGCAGCCACGCGCCCGTGCCGCAAGCACGAACTGGCGCTGCTTGAGGGCGAGCGTCTGGGCCCGCACAACCCGCGCCGAGGTGCGCCAGATGATCAGCACGATGGCCAGGATGACAAAGTTCTGAGAGCGCCCGAAGAGCGCAATCAGGACGATGATGAAGGGCAGGAACGGCATGCCGTAGACGATGTCGGTGAAGCGCATCAGCGCTTCGTCGAGGCGCCCTCCGTAATAGCCGGCGAACAGTCCGACATTGGCGCCGATGACGATTGAAATCAGTCCCGATACGAGGCCGATGAACATGGTGGTGCGGGCCGCCCAGATCATCTGGCTGAGCACGTCGCGGGCAAGAAACGTGGTGCCGAGCGGAAACTCCGCCGACGGCGGCCGCATGGTCGCAATCGCGCCTTCCGCATCCCTGAGCGTCAGCCAGGGGTCATGTGGCGCGATGAGCGGCGCCAGGATGGCGACAATGGCATAGAAGAGGACAATCAACGTGCCCGCACTGCCGAGCCCGCTTTGCCGGATGATGCCGATCTGGGTGCCAAGACCCCGGCCCAAAGCCGCAACGGCCTTCATGCCACCACCTCGCGGACGCGGGGGTCTTCGATCCTGCGGTGATCGACCGCAAGCGCGTTCAGGTGATCCGCGTCGACACTGATCCCGAGCCCCGGCGTGTCCGGCACCCGCGCTGTTCCATCCGCGACCAGCGCGCTGAAATCCGTCGGGTCTTCGGTGATCCGCAGCGTCGACATATAGGCATGCCCGCAATCCATCAGATTGGGCAGGGTTGCGCCGAGATGCAGCGAGGCGGCCTGGGTCACGCCGAATTCGATCATCGAGTTCATCAGGATGTCGATGCCGTGGCCTTCGGCGAGGGCGGCGATCTTGCGCGACGGCGCGAGACCGCCGTTCTTCGACGGCTTGATGCTGAAGACGTCGACCGCACGGGCGGCGGCAAGCTGTGCGGCTTCGCCCAGCGAGAACACCGCTTCATCCGCCGACACCGGAGCCAGGGACGCATCGCGCACCCGTTTCAGGCCATCCGGATTGTCCTTCGCCACCGGTTGCTCGAGCAGGGTCAGCGGCGCCGTGCCGATCAGGGCGGTGAACCGCAGCGCCTCGCTTTCGCTCCAGCCCTGGTTGGCATCGGCGATGAACTTCACCTGCGGATGATACTTGTCGATCAGGGCCAGGGTGCGGGCAGCATCGTCCGCGACATCGCGCGAGCCGGTCTTGATCATGAAGGTGCGGTAGCCTTCCGCCATCTTTTCTTCGACCACTTCGATGCTCTCGTCGAGGTCGCCGCTGCCAAGCGGCCACAGCACCGCAATCGCGTCCCGCAGCCTGCCGCCGAGCAACGCATGGACCGGCACCCCGGCGGCACGGCCGGCGAGGTCGTGCAACGCCATGTCCACGGCGCCCTTTGCGGTCGGATTACCCGATGCGAGCGCGTCGAGGTCGCAGCGGATCACCGCGCCTTGGGAAGCGTCGCGCCCGAGCAGCCGGGGCGCCGCAAGATCGGCCAGAAACGCCATGGCACCACCGGGCCATTCTTCGGTGAACGGCTGCTGCGGATCGGCCTCGCCCCATCCTGCAAGGCCGTCTTCCGTGGTGAGGCGCAGAAAAACCGCCTCCGCATGGGTCAGCGTTCCGTAGATCTTTGAAAGCGGATAGGGCCGCACCAGCGGGGTTCGGATGTGCCAGAGATCGATCGCTTCGATGCGCATGTCTCAGTCTCCAAGCTTTATGCGGGGATCAAGCCAGCAATAGGAAATGTCGGCGATCAGGTTCATCACGATGACGATCACTGCAAGGATCAGAAACGAGGCCTGCGCCACCGGGTAATCGTGGCGCGACGCCGCCTCCACCATGGCCAGCCCCATGCCCGGCCAGGAGAACACGGTCTCGACGATGACCTGCCCGCCGATGGCAAAGCCGAGCAGGATCGAGGCGATGGTGACCACCGCAAGGAGCGCATTGCGCGCCGCGTGGCGGATCATCACCTTGTGCGGCGGCAGCCCCTTTGCCCGGGCGAACTCCACATAGTCGCTGCCCAGCACTTCGAGCATCGAATCGCGCATGATCAGCATCGGCGTGGCGAGGTAATAGGCGGTGACCGTAAGGGTCGGCAGCACGATGTGATGCAAAAAGTCGCCGGTGAAGATGAGGGCGATCAGGCTCTCCTGCCGGTTGCCGGGCGAGTGCATGCCGCCGGTGGGAAACAGGTCGAGGCGGTAGCTGAGCGTGATCAGGAGCAGGATACCGGTGATGAAGGGCGGCGCCGACTGCATGATCAGCGCCCCGATGGTGGCGCCGATATCGAGCTTGCCGCCGCGCCGCCAGCCCATCACCATGCCGAGCGAGATGCCGATGGCAAACGTGAAGAACAGGCCCGCCGCCATCAAGAGCATGGTGTTCCAGAACCGGTAGACCAGAATGTCGTAGACTTTTTCCGAACTGGTGAAGGAGCGGCCCCATTCGAGGGTCACCAGGTTCTTCAGATAGAGGAAATACTGGACGATGAGCGGCTCATCGAGACCGAAGGCCTCGCGCATCCGGCGCTGCGCCACTTCGTCGAGGGCCGGCGAGATGACCTGCGCGGTGGGATCGCCCGGCATCATGCGGAACATGACAAACAGGATCGTCGCGATCGCGAAGATCGTGAACGCCGAGTAGATCAGGCGCCGGACGATGTATTCCTTCATGTCATTCCCTCAACCCGCAGGCCCACGACGGCGCATTGCACCCCAACACGCCCGGCACATGCTCCACGTTCTGCCGAAGCGGATGGCCGGGGCGCTCTTGAGCACCCGCCGGACGGACCAGGGCCCGTCCGGCGTGTCATGTCACTACGCGGGATAGTGCAGCTTGCCGCCAACCCAGGTAAAGCCGGCATCGGCGAGGATCTTCTTGGCCTTCTCGAGATCCTGTCCCGGCGCCTTGACATCGCCGTTGTGCCAGAAGGCGTTCACCGGCGCGATCACCGACCCGCCGTTTTCGGCATGCCCGCCAAGCACCACGTCGCGGATCAGTTCACGCGGGATGATGTACTGCATGGCCTTTCTGATGGCGGCGTTGTTGAACGGCGGTTTCATCATGTTGTAGCTCAGGCAATAGAAACCGTGCGCCGGATAGCCCTTGCCGACGCAACCCTCGACCTTGTTGAGGGCTTCCATCAGGTTGGGTTTCAGAATGTAGCGGGTGCGGTCGCACTCGCCTTTTTCGATTGCCGCCGCCATGGCGTCATGGCTGCCATAGACGATGCGGATGACCCCGGCGCATTTCGGTGCCATGTGGTGATCGGTGTTGGCGGAGACCTTCAACTCCTTGCCGCGGTCCCAATAGTCGAACCTGAACGGCCCGCTGCCCACCGGGGTGAGGTTCGGGTAGTTCAGGGGATCGTCGACATCTACCTTTTCCGGAATGTCCTTCCAGATGTGTTCGGGGATCAGCATCAGGGCGGAGAACAGATTGGCGAAGAGCGGCGCGAACCGGTCGGCCAGTTTGAACCGGACCGAGCGCTGGTCGAGCACCTCGACGCTGTCGATCTTGGCCAGCGACGATACGAAGAACGGCGCCTTCCACTGCTTTTGATAGTCGAAGGAGAACTTGACGTCGTTCGCGGTGACCGGTTTGCCGTCATGCCATTTCATGCCGTCGCGGATCGTCACCTCGATCGTCGTGTCGTCCACCAGCTTGTGCGATTCCGCGGCCCAGGGAACCGCCTTGCCGTTCGGATCGACCTGGAACAGGCTGTCATAGATCATCCGCAGTTCCTTGAACTCGTTGGCGTCGTTTGCGGCGATCGGATTGAGGTTCTTCAGGGCAACCGTCGCGCCGGTGCGCACATAGCCGTCGCCCTTAAGGACGGTCATGGAGACGTCGGTCCACAACGAGCCGATGCCCTCGCCCATCTGCGGCGTCAGGGTGCCGAGACGGTCGGAACGATAGGCGTTGGTCATAGCCGGATAGACCAGCGCGTTCTCCGGCTGGTCTTCGGCGATCAGCGCCTGCGCCTGATGCACCAGCTCCTGGCGCCTGGCCGGATCCATTTCGACCTGCTGCGCGGCGGCGAGCTCGTCCACCTTCGCGTTGTTGTATCCGGTCCAGTTGAACCCGCCGGACCGGTAGTTCGACGAATGGTGCACTTTGTGGATGAACACATCCGGATCGATACGCACCGACTGCCCGGTCAGCAGCACCAGGAACATGTCGTAGTCATGCTCCTTGATGACCTTCTGGATGCCGAGATTGTAGTCCTGCGGTGTCGCTGCCACCTGGAAACCAACCTGCTTGGCGGCCTGCGAAATCAGGCGCGCGGCTTCCGGGCGAACCGGATCGAACTGGGCGGTCGCGGTGAGGAGATTGGGCGCCTCCACCGGCGCACCGGCCGACCAGGATGCGCTCGGCAGGCCGGCGGCGACGGTGCCGGCCACGGCGGCGCTGGTCTTCAGAAAATCACGTCGTTTCATGCCTTTAGTGCTCATTTGAAACCTCCCGGAGTTCGATCCCGCCATGGGCTGGCAAGTTGGTTATAGTGCGGAAATCAAGGCTATTGCACATTGCAGTGCCATGTCTAATATTCAGATCACCTGAGCCTATAATCAAAAGTTATGCCAAAAGACACGCCCCGAAACTTGCCCCGGCATCTGAACTTCCGCCAGGTCGAAGCCTTCAAGATGGTCTTCGAATCCGGCTCCATGACCATGGCCGGCGAGCGGCTGGGGATCTCCCAGCCGGCCATCAGCAAGCTCGTCGCGGCTTTTGAAAGGCGTCTCGGGTTCACGCTCTTTGACCGCCGCGCCGGCAGATTGCTGGCCACCGCCGAGGGCCAGCTTCTCTATGAAGACGTGGAGCGCGCCCTGATCGGCATGGAGAGCCTTGCCGAAAAGGCGGAAGCCATCCGCGAGCGCCGTCTCGGGAGGCTGGCGATCGGCGCCATGCCGGCGCTGTCCTGGGGGCTGATCCAGGGACTGGTCGCCGATCTGGTGGCCGAGCATCCTGACGTGGCCATCTCCATGCAGACGCGAACCTCGCCGCAACTCCTCAACCTCGTTGCCGCGCGCCAGCTGGACGTGGCCGTGCTGGCCCATCTCGGGCGCAATCCCCTGGTCCACATCGAATCGGCCCACCGCATCCCAATGGTCTGCGCCGTGCCGGCAAACCACCGCCTTGCCGCATCGCAAGTGATCCGGGCCCGCGACATCGCCGACGAAACCCTGATCGCCCTGTCCAGTCTCGACCAGTTGCGCCAGCGCGTCGAGGTGATGCTGATGAACGAGGGGATCAGACCGAGGACCCGGATCGATACCGCGCTCTCGGCCTCGGCCTGCGCCTTCACGGCCAAGGGACTTGGGGTGACCATCGTCGACCCGTTCTCCGCCTCGATCTTCTCATCCGACGAGATCGCCGTGCGCCCGTTCGAACCGAGGATCGAGTTCGAGGTTGCCGTGGTGCGCCCCGAAGAGCCCGACCCCACCCCCGGCGGCCTGGCAAGGCAGATCATAACCATGCTCCGTGAGACGCTGGATCAGAGCGGCTCGCAGTGAAACCAGTCTCAAAGTTCCACAACCGTCCTGCCGGCGGCGCCCGAGGTAAAGTGCCCGCGGCATTCATCGACGAACGCCCGCACCAACCGGCGCGGATTGCCGGGGACGTGGCCCAGCACCAGCCGCAACGGTTTCACCGCCGGGATAATCGGCAGGGCGGCGAGCCTGTCTCCGGCATAACTCACGTCGGTCTGCGGCCGCATGTTGAGGAGGGCATATCCCGCCCCCGCGCCGACCAGGGATCGGACCATCTCGGTCGTTGTCGCGCTCGCCGCGATACGCGGCTCAAGGCCCGCGTCTTCCAGGATCGCTCTGTAGTAGTCCCGTGTCACCGGCAGATCGAGCAGCACCAGCGGCAGTTCGGCCAGATCATCGAGCCGCACCGATTTACGCCGCGCCAGCCGATGGCCGGCGGCGATGAGGACATAGGCCGGAACCTCGAGCAGCAGTTCATGGGCGATCCCCGGCCGCACGTTCTCGGCGACGAACAAGATGACGTCGAACATGCCTGAGAGGAGACCGGCCTGGGCGGCGTCGTTGTCGCATTCGGCAAACTCCACCGCGAGGCCCGGATTGTCCTGCATCAGGGGCGCAACCACCTGCGGCATGAAGGCAGGCGCGACCGGCGCGTAGTAGCCGATGCGCAAGGTGCCGGTCAGCGCGGCCGCCAGCTCTCCGCCTTCGGCCAGGAGATTGTTGTATTCTTCCAGGAGGTGGCGGATCTTGCCGGCGAGGATCCGGCCCGTCGCCGTCGGCTCGATGCCGCGGGCGCGATAGCGCAGCACCAGTTGCAGGTTAAACTCTTCTTCGATCATGTCGATTGCCGCCGACACGGCGGAGGGCACCACGTTCAGCTCATCGGCGGCATGGGTGATGCTGCCGCGATCGACGGCGGTGAGAAAATAGGCCATCGCCTTGAGGGTGACACGCATGACGGGATCGCCGGATTTTGCATTCCTCGGATATTGTGAGGAACTTATCCGAAATATAGCATTTTTCAAATGAAGCGTGGGCGGGGATAGTGGTCCTCAGGGTATTTTGCATTTGGTCTGCACCAGCCCGCTCCCCCGCCCAACCACCCGATAGCGGTACCTTTTGGGGTGGTTGGGCGGGGGAGTGGGCCGGCGCCGCAGCCAAGTCGACACAACATGCATCAAGGGGAACCACATGACCGTCG
>JAJFHL010000138.1 GCA_021775615.1 Hyphomicrobiales bacterium | reverse complement strand
ATCTGGGGTCACAACGACCTGCGCGGTACGCACTCTTCGGATGCCCTGCGCTTCCAGTTCGGCGCCTGGTTCTTCTTCTAGGATCAGTCCCTTACACAAGTTTGAAGAAGGGCCCGCCCAGTGCGGGCCCTTTTTCTTTGCGCCGAGGGTCGCCAAGACAACTTCATCCGCCATACCTGTCAGACATGCGGGGGCACCCTGGTGACCTTCCCAGTCGCCCTTCAGGCCCGCTTCCAGCCTTTCTTCGGCCTAATTCAAGCAATTGGGCCTCCTCAAACCACATGTCCTGATTCTTGTCCGACAGTGCCGAGCACGCCGGATTGCGGCCAAGGCAATGCTCCCGGCGCCGACACCTCCGGCATATCCCCACCTGCGCATATGAAATGTAGCGCCGCGAAAAAGCCCGGTTTCCCTCGCATTTCAGCTCACAGCCCGGTCACACAAATGTGACATTATGGTCACACCGCCAATCTTTCGTATCCACACGGAGTAAAATGGGTTGACCACGGATCGTATGTCCGCAAGATGCTTCGTGCACGGTCGATTTCCGTTCGTGCACTGTCTTTTGGAAAGAAAAATCTCTAAGTCTTTAAATTTGCGCTCGACCACCACCTTCCAAACTTCTTAGGGGAGTATCATCATGACAACATCGAGCAAATGGCTTCGCCGGGCTCTTCTGGGCGGTGCGGCACTCAGTGTCGTAGCGACCGGAGCACAGGCCGACGAGCTGAGCGCTCTCAAAGCTCAGCTTGAAGGTTTGCAGAACCGGGTGAACCAGCTTGAAACAACCCCTGCGACAAACACCCCCTCGGGTCTGCCGCAGTCTGATGGCCTGATCACGTTCCATCGTGGTTCGGACATCGGTTGGGATCAAACGACTCACGCCCGCCCTCAGGAGTACATTCCCGAGGACCGCGGCTTCACCATCGCCATCACGCCGTCGGCCGACCTTCCGGCTCCGGTGCATGAGGTGACGGTTTCCGGTTATGTCAAAGGTGACTTCATCTACGACACCCACCAGGATCTCGGCGACTCGTTCTCGGCAGCCGCCATTTCCGGCGGCGACGACCGCGAGAATGCCCGTGTGCACGCCCGCCAGTCACGTTTCCGCATCAAATCGAAGAGCGACACGGCCGTTGGTCAGGTCCGCACTTTGATCGAAGGCGACTTCAACGGTCCGGGTGCTGCCGCAACGGGCAACGAAATCGTCTCCAACTCGGACGCCTTCCGGCTTCGTCATGCCTGGGGTGAGTGGGACATCACACCGAACACCACCATCGGTATCGGCCAGACCTGGACCAACTACATGAACCTGTTCGCCTATGCGGATACGGTTGACTTCTTCGGTCCGGTCGGCATGGCCTTCGTGCGCCAGGGCCAGGTTCGCCTGACCTACACGTCGGGCCCGGTACTGTTTGCCATTGCGGCCGAGAACCCGGAGACCTTCATCGGCGCGGCAAGTACCGGCACGGGTGGCACCAATGCCAACATCACGGCGACGGGTGTGGTGTGCGCAGAGTCGCTCGGTGCGGGCAGCAACGTCTGCAACGCCGCGGACAATGTCCCCGACTTCACCGCACGTTTGCAGTATGACGCGCCGGGCGGCCACAAGTTCCAGGTCTCCGGTGTCGTACGTAACCTTCGGGTTGACGGCGATTCGATTGCCGGCGCGACCAACACGGCAAACGCCACCAACGCCACCGCAAACGAAATCGCCTATGGCATCTTGGCAGCGGCAGCGATCAACCTTGGCGACATCGCCACCCTGACGGGCACGTTCAACTACGGTGACGGTCTTGGCCGTTACCTGCTAAGCGGCAACCAGGACGGTAACCTGGTTGGCAGTGCCGGCAATCCCGACATCCAGACCATCGAGGCATGGTCGGCGTCCGTGGCGATCGCCCTCGGCATCACCGATACAACGACGTTCAACGTTGCCCTCGGCCACTACAACGCCAACGTCTCGGACCTTGTCGCCGGACAGGTCGAAAATTCGACCACCGTCCACGTCAACGTGATCTGGCAGCCGGTTTCGCGCTTCCGGATGGGTGTAGAAGGCATCTGGGGCCACAACGACGTGCGGGGCACGAACTCGTCCGACGCATTGCGCTTCCAGTTCGGCGCCTGGTTCTTCTTCTAGAGCGGGATCGGACGGAAAACCGCACGCATATACCAGGGCCCCATGGCCATTCCATGGGGCCCTGTTCCTGTAGTGTTCCCGATCATAAGCCCAATGGACGGATTGCATCTGTCCAAAGCCGCATTCGCCCACTATCTCGGGGGTGTGGTGGACTTACTCTCGCAACGCACAGGAACAATGCCGGACATGTCATCATCGGTCCCATACATCATTCACCGTCTCGCATCCGACGACGTGGCGCTGATGGACGCCATGCTCGCGACATTCGGCGAGGCCTTCGAGGACGCGGAAACCTACGGCGGGAACCGGCCCGGTGCGGCCTATCTTAAACGTCTGCTTGCAAGCGATCAGTTCATCGCGCTCGCCGCGGTGGCGGACGGCGACGTTGTGGGCGGTCTCGCCGCCTATGTCCTGCAGAAATTCGAGCAGGAACGCACCGAAATCTACATCTACGATCTCGCGGTGGCGGCATCGCACCGGCGCATGGGCATCGCGACCGCAATGATCCAGGAGCTCGGGAAGGTCGCCGCGGCCCAGGGCGCCTGTGTCATCTTTGTGCAGGCGGATCACGGAGATGACCCGGCAATCGCGCTCTACACCAAGCTGGGAACGCGCGAGGACGTTCTGCACTTCGATATCGCGGTACCCTGAAGCAGGGGTGCCCTGAATGCCGGGATACGCACGAATTGGGCCCGGCAAGGAAGCGCCATAATCTCATAGTAGCACTGACGGTCTCGGCTGATGTGGGCAAAGGTAGGGGAGTCCGCCAGCCGTGAATCCGTTCATCATTTTCCGTTCAGCCGCCAGCAACCCGCGTTGTCGATCCATCACACTCGTGTGTCTCGTGCTGGCCGGAACTTCGTTCATGCAGACCGGGCACGCCGTCGCCGAAACCGCCATCGAGCCGATGAGCGCCCTGAAGCGGGTTTATGCCGGCGTGCTGATGTTCAGGCACTTCCATTCCGTGTGCGATCAGGTCGTGCCGGCAAACGCCGGGGCTCACCAGGCCGCGTATCAGGGTTTCGCCAGAAAGCATTCGGTTGCCCGGATCGAAAAGTTTTTCGCGGTGACCCCCAATCCGGTGCCGGGTCTGGCCGGGGTCAAGGCAGCCATCGACCAGAAGGCGCCCTCGATCGCGGCGCAGATCGAGGCCCGCCCTGAAACCTGTTCGGTTCTGGGCCAGGTGTTTGAGAACCTGGTTTCAAAGAAGATGGGATCCCCCGGTATCACCAATCTGGGGGCCTATTTCGATCGCTTGCTGACGCAGGCGAAACTGGGTCCGGCAGGGCCCGCGGCGGCGCCGTCCGCGACCCCCCAGCCGCCTGCCAATGATACGACACCGGCCAGCGGCCGGATCGAAACCCTGCAGGACATCTATGAGGCCTCCGTTGCGATCCCGCGGTTTCGCGCCATATGCGACCAGGTCGTGCCGGACCAGGCACCGGTGCACAAGGCGATCTTCGACAGCTTCGCCACCAGACATTCGCTGGCCCGGATCACCGCTCATTTCACCGCGACGAAGACTGATTTCCCGTGGATCGCCGCCGCCGACAAGAAGGTCGAGGAGGGACTGGTGAAAGTGCGCGCCGTAATCGAGAAGAAGCCGAAGGCGTGCTCGGCTCTGATGCTTGTTCTGGAAAACCTGATAGAGAAGAAGGGTGGTGTCCCGGACCTGGGCGCGCTGTTCGACAGGCTCGTAGCAGGGGCTCCTGCCGAAACCGTGCCCGCGGCCGTTCCGACGCCGCCGGCGGGCATTGAAATGATCGACGGTGTGCCGCCACAGGCGGGCCAGGTGATCTACGCCGAAAAGCCGGTTTACCGCAGCAGCTCCCTGACCTTGAGCGGCTATTACGACGACGAGGTTCGCTTCTTCGACACCGCGAAGGTCGAGCGGGACGGGGCGGCGATCGAGCTCGATGAAACGACATTCTACTACGTCGCGCCGCAGAGCGACGGTGCGACGATCGAGGGTGTCTTCAAGTCGTCGAGCGGCTATGCCGGCATTGGGATTTCGGTGTTGAAGACAAAGACCCTGGTCTTCGGCCGTAACGGCCGATACAGCACCAGCGCGAGCAGAGGCGTCATCGGTGGTGTGATTAACGTCGGAAGCGGATCCGACGGCGACGGCAGCTACAAGATATCCGGTTACACAATCGAGTTGCATCCCGATGACGGGCCGGTCGAACGTGTCGCGTTCTTTCTCTATCACACGAAAACCTTCTGGCCCGACAGCGATGCGCCCGGCGATGAGGTCAATTTTCTGAACATCGGCGGAAAAGTTCTATACCGCGATGACGACTGATCTCGCGGTGGGCCGGCCGGTCCGCCGTGCGCT
>JAJFHL010000137.1 GCA_021775615.1 Hyphomicrobiales bacterium | reverse complement strand
TGAAGGAGCGTGACTATGGAACAGTATATCGGTTTGGATGTATCGCTGAAAGAGACCCACATCTGTGTTGTTGACGGCTCAGGAGCGGTTGTTGCGCGTGGGCGCGAGGCGACGCAGCCGGAACTTTTGGCGCATGCAATTCCGGGGACACAATACTTAGTTCACCGCCGGGCCGCCGCCTCAAACGCGGCAAGCCGGGGCCCAAGCCCAAAGGCGACGGCCCGAGTTAAGTGTCATGTCCCCGTATCTACCTGTTTGCGCCTAAGAGCACGCCTTTTTCGGTGCCGATCACGCGGGTCTGGCGCAGCCGGCGGCGCCAGCGGTCGGCGTCGTATGTCGTGCCCCGGTGCAGCATGCAGCGGTTGTCCCAGATCACCGTATCGCCGGCGCCCCAGCGGTGGGCGTAGACGGCCTCGGGCCGGGTGGCGCGCTCAAGCAGGTCGTCGAGCAGGCGGCGGCTGTCGATGCCGGACCAGCCGGGGATCGAGCGGGCGTGTGAGCCGATATAGTAGTTCGTCAGGCCGTTGGCCGGGTTCTCGCGCACCAGCCGGTGCAACACCGGCGGCAGCGAGGCGGCATGGTTCGGATCGACCGGTGCGACCTGGCTTCTGGAAAACACGTAGTCGTGGATCACGTGGAGCGGCTCGATGGTGGCCCGGAGGTCTTCCGGCAACGCCTGATGGGCGGTGCGCATGGAGGCGAACTCGGTGGCACCGCCTTCGTCCGGCACTTCATAGGCATGCAGGATCGAGACGAAGGAGGGCACCTCACGGAAGGACGAATCGGAATGCCAGAGCTGGTTGCCGGTCTGATAGCGGGTGTTGGTGGCCGCGTTGCCGACCTTGGAGCCGTCGTCGCCGACATTGCCGACGGTGCCGAAATAGATGATCTCCCCGGTCTTGCCGAAGGTCACGTGCTCGGGCTCCGGGGTCCCGAGGAGGCGGGTGACGGCGAGCTGCTTGCCGTCCGACATGTCCTGTCCGGGAAAACAGATGAGGGAGTAGGTGTCGATCGCCTCGCGGATATGCGCGAGATCCTTCCCGGTCATGTCGCCCGAGAGCGCCGCGCCGGTGATGCGGGCGCCGAAGCCGTCATGCAGGGGTTCGATCGCGAGGCCGGTCATCGGTTCAGGTCCTGGAGGTTCTAGAGCGCGTTGCGCTTTATGTGGGCCGGTGCAGATTGAATGCGACACGCCCTAGAGACCGCTGGGCGTTCCCGAGAGCGGCCCGCGCTCTCCGTGAAACGCCGGCCGGTCGACGCCGCAGCGGAACTGCCGGACAAGAGTGTCCGCAACCTGGCGGGCAATTGTGTTGGCGTTGGGATTGGCCTTGGCGTCGACATATCCGACGACGCAGGCGTCGAACTCGCCGGGCTGGCCGACCTTGGAGACGACCAGCACCTGGCCTTCCAGCGCCTTCGAGGCCGAACCGGTGTCGTCGATGTTTTCGATGAACCAGCGGGCGATGGTGGCGATGGGCCGGGTGCCGTCGAGGCGCCACTCGATGGTGTCGTTGATGCGGTTCCACTCGCCGAAACTCACCCAGCCGCGGTCGCCGGCGGTGATGAACCCGAACTCGACCATCTGCCGCAGGTCGCCCTCGGCGAAGTGCACCGGATAGTCGCCGAAGCCCTTGCATTTCGCAGCACCGCCCTGTTCGCCGGTTTCGTGAAACGTGCAGTCGGATTCGAGGTTGAGCTTTGAATAGGCGCTGGAAATTTGGCCGGCCGATGCCTGGCCGGCGAGCCCGAGCAGGACCGCAATGAACAAAAGCGCTCTCATGACGTCTCCTCTTGAATGAAGCCGGCGGAACACTAGCAGCTTTGGTGGTCAAGTGAATGGTGGCGCGATGCCACAATGTGAAGAATAGCCATCCGACAGTGTGTCAATCCGGCAACATCCTTGGTAGACAGTTTTTGTCGATCCCGGTGCGAATTGTTGTCAGGGAGCAGCGGGCCGCTAGATAGCACCGCTCGTCAGCCCGGTTCGGGCGCTAACAATCACATCTGGCCGGGTCCAGATCTCCGCAGCAATTGTCAAATCGTGAGCCGGTCAAGATCAAATTAACCGTGTGGTTCTTGCCCTTTACGTCGACTTGCCGGAATGCGCGACGGTTCTTCGGGGAGCACCTCGAACCTGTGACGCTTTGTCTTTTCGTGCGTAAGTCGAAATTGACGTTGTGTGGATAAATGACGCAAAACTGATAATTCCCAGTCCAATACCGCTTGGTCCTGGGCCACTCTGCGTAATAGTA
The DNA here is from genome assembly GCA_021775615.1 of Hyphomicrobiales bacterium. Taxonomy (GTDB): domain Bacteria; phylum Pseudomonadota; class Alphaproteobacteria; order Rhizobiales; family JAJFHB01; genus JAJFHM01. The sequence continues at coordinate 765 of JAJFHL010000137.1, read as the reverse complement.
GTATCTGTTTTTGCCTGGTTCGAGCTTGCCTGAAAGAACTGTTTTGCATTTTCCCTTGCGCACGACGGCCCAGCCTTTTGACGTTTTTCTTAATTGCTTCTTGTTCAGTGTACCGACCGAGACAAAGACGGTCTGAATTGATGTGTTGTTGCAGACTTTGAAGCTTGCGTGCCCGGTATTCGGCAGTGTGCATACCAAAAACACGCATGTGAACATCAATTTGGACGACCTCATGATATATCTCCCTTCATGGACCTGCCGTGCAATTGCTTTAGCTCTCTGCCGCATCTGGTTGCTCATTGAGCCACAACTGCACTACGTCTTCAGAGTGTCGAAATACAATCTCCATCGCACGAGCTTTGGTGACTAGTATTGAAACTGTAGTTTTTCGGATCTGATTGTTTGTGTTACAATCAATCAGTGAGTGGGGCAGATGAAGAGTTACGATCAGTTCTGCCCGGTCGCAAAGGCGGCGACGGTTTTTTGTGAGCGCTGGACGGCGCTTATTCTTCGCAGCATTGCGATGGGGTGTACGCATTTTTCGCAGTTGCAGCGCGGTGTGCCGCTGATGTCTCCGTCGCTGCTGTCGAAACGCCTTTCCCAACTGCAGAAAGAAGGGGTTGTCGAGCGCCGCAAGTCGGACAGCGGCAAGGTGTGGACCTATCACCTGACCGAGGCGGGCGAGGAGTTCGTGCCCATCGTCAAGGCGCTCGGCGTCTGGGGCCAGCACTGGACGCGCCGCGAACTGGAAGACAACGAGATCAG
>JAJFHL010000136.1 GCA_021775615.1 Hyphomicrobiales bacterium | reverse complement strand
GCGGCGAAGAGCAGGCCCGCAACAGCCTGCGTCAGGCTTTCGCCTCCCTGCGCAAGATATTCAAAGCGCAGGAAACGTTTCCCTTCGTCGTGACCGAAGAAGATGCCGCCATCGACACACAGGCGTTTACGCTGGATACGGATCAGCTGTCCGAAGCCAATGGATGGCCGGCGCTGGAGCGCCTGCACCGCGGCACGTTTCTCGAAGGTCTGAGCATCCAGGGCCAGACGATCCAGGACTGGCCCCTCGCCGAGCGGCAGCGGTTCGATGCCCTTCGCGCCGACCGCCTCGCCGGATGTATCGCCGATCTGGAAACCGCTGAAGAGCACGCATCAGCACTTGTCGCCGCACAGGCCCTGCTGGGGATCGAACCGCTCAACGAGATTGCGCACCGGGCGATCATGCGCAGCCACGCGCAGACCGGCGAACGGGCGAAGGCGCTGAAGCAGTATCAGTCCTGTTCGGAACTCCTGCAGCGCGAACTGGACATTGAGCCGGCCCCTGAAACACGGCAATTGTACGATGACCTGAAACAGCAGGGTGGCGCGACGGTCGCCCCGCCAACCGAACCCGCCGATTCGGACGTTTCCGGTTCCGACACACCCGGTCTCGCCGTGCTGCCATTCGAGAACCTCTCCGGCGACCCCGACCAGGAGTATTTCTCGGACGGCCTCACCGAGGACATCATCACCGAGCTCAGCCGTTTCCGCGAACTGTTCGTCATCGCCCCCAACTCGTCCTTTTCCTACAAGGGCAAAGCGGTGAAGGTGCAGGATGTGGGGGCCGACCTCGGCGTCGGCTACGTTGTCGAGGGCAGCGTCCGCAGGGCCGGCGACCGCGTCCGCGTCACCGTGCAGCTTGTCGAGGCGGCGACCGGCAAACACATCTGGGCTGAAAAGTTCGACCGCGAACTCACCGGCATTTTCGAGCTCCAGGACGAGATCACCAAGGCAATCGTCATAGTTCTGCCGAAGCGTCTGCAAGGCGCAATGATCGAATCCGTCAGGCGCAAGCCTAGCGAAAACCTTTCCGCTTATGACTGCTATATGCGCGGCCGCTGGCTGTTCAACCAGTCCAGCTCGCAGGACCCGTTGGCGCTCGAACTGTTCCGCAAGGCGGTCGGGATCGACCCGGACTGTGCTCATGCCCACGCCGAAATTGCCAATGCTCTTTCCTACAGCGTCTTCACCTTCAGCCCGATCGGCGGCGATCCGATGTCGGCGGCGCTCGACAGCCTTGAGCGGGCACTGACCCTGGGAGAGGGCGACCCCTCCATTCACAACATCGCCGCCGAAGTCTATCTCATCTGCGGCCAGCACGACCTTGCAAAGAGCCATTCCGACAAGGCGATGGCCTTCAATCCGAACGACACAACCACGTTGCTCGGCCGAGCCTCCATCCTGACCTATATGGGCGATCATCAGGCGGGCGTCGATGTGGTCCGCGAGGTGTTGCGGTACGACCCGCGCAGCCCCGATTTCTATCTGGAGGGTTTGGGCGAAGCGCTCTACATGAAGCGCGATTATGACGCGGCGGTCGAAGCCTACAGGCGCTGGCACAACCCGCCGGTGCACATGTACACGCAGCTTGCCGCCAGCTACGCACAGATTGGCAGGATGGAAGAGGCAGAGGCGGCTCGAAGGGTCTTTGAAGACCGGTGTCCGAAGGACTCGGACTTTGCCTGTTACGCGGCTGCCCATACGCGCATCTGCAAGCGACCCGAAGATGCCGAGCACTGGCTCGAAGGCTACCGCAAGGCCGGCCTGCCGATTTGAACCGGGCGGCGGGCCTAAACCCGTCAGCTGTGCCCCTGCCCGCCCCAGGCGTCGTCACCCCACAGGCTCTTGACGCGGCGGTCGCGCCCACAGCCATAGCGGTAGAGTTTGTAGCGATAGGGATTTTTGGCGTGGTAGTCCTGATGGTAGTCTTCCGCCGGGTAGAATTTCGATGCGGCACGGATTGGGGTCACCACCGGATCGCGGAGCACTTTCGACGTGTTCAGCTCGGCCCTGGAGGCATCCGCGATTGCCTTCTGCTCGTCGTTGAGCACGAACACCGTCGTCGTGTATCTCCCGCCTCGGTCGCAGAGCTGGCCGCCGCAGTCGCTCGGATCGACTCGGCGCATACTGGCGGGTACAACTATGAGGCCGTGGGGAAATGGACGTGCGGGTGATCTTCGAGCGCATCGACCGCCACACCGCTTCACTGTGAGACCGAGGCAATGTCTGTCAGCTACCGCCGGTTCGGCACGGATGAAATTGAGGGCGTCGGCAAAATCCATGCACGGGTGTTCAACGATGTCCTGACGGCCATCGGCGGTGAACCCTTTGTGGACGTGGATGACGCCGAAGACTGGAAGCGTGCGTGGGAACGCGACCGCAAGTCCGTGTTTCAACACATGACGGCAAGTGAGGGCGAAAGCTGGCTTGCGGAGCGTGATGGTGAGATCATTGGCTACGCCAGATCTGTGTTGCGCGATGGCGTGCGCAATTTGACGGACTTCTTCGTTTTGCCGGTGCGGCAAGCCAACGGTATTGGCAAGTCACTCCTCGAACGCGCGTTCAGTCCGGAAGGCGTCGAAGGCAGAATCGTGATGGCGACGATGAATGCAGCGGCCCAAGCGCGATATCTGAAATCGGGAATGGTACCCCGGTGTCCAATCTGCGACTTCAAACGTCGGCCCGCGAAAGCGCCGTTCGAGAGCGATCTTACGATGGAGCGGATGAGCGCGAACCCGGCGACCTTCGATACGCTGAACCGGATTGACCGGGCCATCGTGGGTTTCAGGCGCGAAGCAGATCATGCCTGGCTGCTTGAGGATCGTAACGGCTATCTTTATCGCCGAGGCGAAGAGCCGGTGGGCTACGGCTACGTCGGTCGCAGGGCGGGACCATTCGCCCTTTTGGACCCTGACGACTTTCCTGCCGTATTGGCCCACGCGGAAACCGAAGCAACTGCCGTCGTAAATGAGCTGACCTTCATTGTTCCTTTGGTGAACACCGCGGCTGTCAACCACCTGCTCCACAGAGGCTTCCAAATGGACGATCGTTCTGTCGTACTGCTCATGTCAGACGAGCCCCGAGGCCGACTGGATCGGTACATAGTCGGCGCTCCTGGTTTCTTCGTTTGACGGCGATCTCAGGTCAGCACTTCCGCCAATGGCAAAACCCGGAAGTCGGGAGCCCGGCCAGATTGAGTTCGAAAACAGGGGCAAGGCGGACATCCCGATCACAATCGGCCTG
>JAJFHL010000135.1 GCA_021775615.1 Hyphomicrobiales bacterium | reverse complement strand
CAGCGGCAGGTTGACGAAAATGGAGATCCGATTGCTCATCATTCGGTAGGTGTCGGCGAAGGCGAGGCGGATTTCGGGCTCGGTTCCTTCCGCCGCCGCCGGGTCCGGAACGCCCCAGTGCGCGGTCACCGGCTGCCCGGGCCAGACCGGGCACGTCTCGGCTGCGGCCGAGTCGCAGACCGTGAACACGAAATCCATCTTAGGTGCACGCGGCTTGGCGAACGTATCCCAGCTTTTCGATTTCAGACTGGAGACGTCGTGATTCATCTTCTTCAGGAGATCGCGGGCATAGGGATGGATCTTGCCGGCCGGTTGAGACCCGGCGGAGTAGGCGTTGAATTTGCCTATACCCTCTCGCGCCAGTATCGCCTCGGCGATCACCGAACGCGCGGAGTTGCCTGTGCATAGAAATAGCACGTTGTACATGCGGTCGCTCATCGGGTTTCAGCGAGTTTCATCTTGGATGCCGTGGCTGACTGTGCTGCCATCACTATGTTTCAGTAAGATGACGTTACCTGCCCGGCGTCGACAGCTTATTGGGCTGCCGCCTGCGATTTCAGTTGGGCAATTTCCGCGCTAATGCCTTTGAGTAGCGTCTTCCAGCGCGGTTCGTCGGGCGCGCGTTCCACCAGGTCAGTTGCGGTTTTAAGGCCGAGGGCGAACATCTCCATCGCCCTGGTTGGTTGGTTGTTGGCCCGGTAGAACTGGCCGGTGCGCAGATACCGCACGGCGAGGTTGCCACTCAGCTTCACGTTGTCCGGACTGGCTTTTGCCAGTCTTTCGCGGATCTGCAGACTTTCGCCATAGGCCGCTTCGGCCGCGTCAAAATCCCCTCGAACGTCCCTGAACTTTCCGATCCGATCCAGCATTGCGGCAATCTGGCCCTGCCACTGGACCTGATCGGGATACATGGCAGCCAACCGGCTGGCCATGGACTTTGCTGCCTCCCATGCCGCGATCTCTCCTGCGGCCTCTCCAAGTCTGGCGTTGAGACTGGCGGTCCTGCGATAAAGTTCAAACCTGAACTTGAATGACACGCCGCGCACCGCATCAACCGGTCCCAGGCGCTCTTCGATCTCGGCCGCGGCCTGATACTCGTCACGCGCCTCTGCGAAGTTCTGCAGCTCCGCCTTCAGCTTGCCAACTGTGAAGTGGTTATGAGCAAGATCGCGTTGCCACAACAGGTTGGAGCCGTCTTCATCGATGAGCTTGCGGAGAATGGCCTGCTGCTCGAGATGCTGGGCGAGCGCTTCGGTGAGCTTTCCCGAGGCAAGCAGTGTGTCGCCGATCAGGCGATGGCTGAGCCCCAGATTGAACCGCCACCCGGCATTGATTTTGTCTTCCTCATAGAGCCTCTGGCGGATCTCGAGGGCCTTGTTCAGTTCGCCCAGCGCTTCTTCCCAGTTCTTTTCGGCGTGGAAAACCGCGCCGAAATTCGTATAGCCGAAGGCCAGGTCGTTCTGAAACATGACATTGGACCGATCGGCCTCGGCCAGCCGCTTGCGCACGTCGAAGCAGGCCTCATACCAACGCCGCGCCACGGCCACGTCGCCTTGGGTGAGATGCAGGTCGCCGAGATGTTCCTGGACCACCGAAAGGTCACGCCGCCAATAGGCGTTGAGCGGCTCGTCCTGCGTAAGCTTCTGCAGGATCTCAAGGGCGGTCGTGAAAGACACCTTGGCTGTCTGCGCATCGCCCCAGGATCTGTGAACCAGGCCGATTTTGATGTGAACACCGGACAACTCGTTATGGATTTCGGAATTGTCCGGCGATTGAGCCGCGAGGTCCGTCTTGATCTTGAGCGCGGTCTGGTAGGACTTCAGCGCACCGGTGCTGTCGCCCTGTGTCATCAAGATATCGCCGGTCCGGGCGTAGCTGTTGGACAGGCTCCGGTTCCAGCCCCAGTTTTCCGGCTCGCGGTCGACAAGGGCCTTGCGGATCTCGAATCCCTTGGTGATCGACGCCAGGGCCTGCTTCAGGTTTCCCTTGGTGACGTAAACAACACCGAGCTCCGTGTAACCCCAGGCAAGGTCTCCATGCCAGGCCAGCGGGGCATTGGCGTCACGCACCAGAGGCTCCAGAATATCCACAACGCGGCGGGCATACTGTTCTCTGAGGGCGGTATCGCCAAGGAAGCCCCGGTTCTGGGCAATCCTCAACAGCATGACCGCTTCACGCGCCTTCAGCGTCACCGACTGCTTGCCGAGATCGGTTTCCACCAGATCCTCGAACATCAGCTCGACCTGCCGCAGGATTTCCTTGGGCATGGTCGCTGGAATGCCTTCGCGGCGTGAGAATTCCACCGACCTGTCGACCAGTTCGGTTGCGCGCTCGAGTGTCCCGTCGAGCAGTTTTACCTGCTCGCGAACGAGGCTTTGATTTCTCGATAGCAGCACGTAGTTCCAGGCCGCCGCGCCGCTCGCGACGATCGCCAGCACAGTCATCGACGCCGCCACCGCGAAGAGCAGCCGCTTGCGTTTGCGCTCGGCAATCTGTTCCCGCCTCAACAGGTCGTCAAGTTCGAGGCCGAGCAGGCCGCTGATGATCTTGAGTTTCGCGTTGGTCCGTCCGTCCGCTTCCGCGCGCACATCGGCGCCGACCGGTTCGACCGCCTGATCGGTGATTTCACCGGCATCGTCGACGGCAAAGCGCAGCGCCTGTGGAAAGCATTCCTGCTCTGGCACCCCGGGCGCGCCGTCGACGATCAGCGCCAGAATGCGGTCGGCCTTGCCCATCGCCTTGAAACGGCGCACTTCCTCGTTGACATATTCGCTGCCCGCTGAGCTCGGCGAGCAGATGACGATCAGGTTGTCGGATGCTTCGAGCGCTTCTTCGAGCTTCGCCTGCAGCGATGGTCCGGCGGAAAGATCAAGGCGGTCGCGGAAAATTGGCCGGAGGTTCTCGGGCACGACGCCGGCTTCCGTCTCGCGCCCGATCATGTCCTTCGGGATCTTGTAGCCTTCAAGGGCCGACTGCAGCCACGTGCCCCACTTCGTATCGCGGTGCGAATAGCTGATGAAGGCGCGGTATTTGCGTCTGGTCATTGGGTGGGCCGGATCCGATCAACTCGAACGACGAATTTGCCTCAAACGCTTCAGGGTCCGTTGAGTACCACAACCATGGTACACAACGGACGCCAGCTTTGTCCGGGATGCCTGCGCACAGTCCTTAACGATGCCGCAGATCATCGATGACACGGCTGAGGAACGATTCGGCCTCATCAAGCTGGGCGCGGTCGATGAACTCGTCCGGCTGGTGGCCCTGGGCCATCGATCCGGGCCCGATCACGACGCTGTCGATGTCGCCATAGGCGGCAAAAACGCCCGCTTCCGTGCCATAGTCGACCTTGCCGGTGTCATTGCGGCCGGTGATCCGGGACACCAGTTCCAGCACATTCGACTGCGCCGCGGTGCGGAATGCCGGATAGTCGATCAGCACCGACCAGGCAAAGCCGGTATCCGCATTGCGGGCCTGCATGTCTGGTTCCAGCACGTCATGGGCATGACGTTTGATCCGATCCATCAGGGCTCCGGCGTCAAATCCCGGACGATAGCGGGTTTCAAACTGGAAGGTGCACAGCTCGGGGATCATGTTGAGCGCCTCGCCACCGCGGATCGGGCCGACATGAAGCGATGAATTGGGCGAAACATAACGTTCGTCCGGGGTCTCCATCGAGCTGATGTCCTTTGCCAGCTCGGCGATGAACGCGATGACACGCGCCGCCTCGATCACCGCGTTGACCTTCGTTGAAGCATAGGATGAGTGACCGGGCTCGCCTGTGACCTCGCATGTCAGGGCGATCTTGCCCTTGTGTTCGATCACCGGCTGCATCAGTGTCGGCTCGCCGATGATCGCCATGTCGGGGGTGCGGCCTGACTGCTTCATATGGTCGATGAGTGGCTTGACGCCCTTGCAGCCGACTTCCTCGTCATAGGACAGCGCCAGATGAAGCGGTCGGTCGAGATCTGCACCGGCAGCGTCCAGAACCGTTTTCAGGGCGGCGGCGACAAACCCCTTCATATCTGTGGTGCCGCGCCCGTAAAGCCGCCCGTTCTCCGTGGTCACCTCATAAGGCGGCCGCGACCATGGCTGCCCCTCGGTGGGCACAACATCGGTATGGCCGGAGAATGCCACGCCGCCGGAAAACGAACCGTCACGATCAGGCACCGTGGCGACCAGCGCAATTTTCTCTCCGCTCGCGTCGGGCACGGTTTCATAGGAGATATTGTGCTCGTCGAGCAATACGCGAACGTAGTCGACCAATGGGATGTTGGTCCTGGCGCTGGTCGTGTCGAAGGCGATCAGGCGATCCAGTATTTCGAGAGTGGAGGGCATCAAAAGGGTCGTCTCCGTTCCTTGCGGGCCGGCTCAAGATAGCCACTGCCGCAGCCGCGGCCAAGCAAGGCCTCATGCTCCAATGATATCAACCGGATCGCGTGACGGTTCAAGGTGAACATGAAGCGCCCTGGCCGGATCGAAGGTGTGAAATGCAGACGGTCGTCCTGGCGGCGCGCAGATGCGCCCTGTCGGATCCGGCTGCGGCTCGCACCACCGACATTGCAAGCCGGCGGGGTGATTCTGCTGTGTGGTTTGTGATTGGCGGGCCGGCTTTTCGCCCGCGTAGTCGGCTCATAACCCAGTCCGACCCGGTCCCCCTCCTGCGTCCAGACATGGCCGCAGGGTTATGAGCCTGCAGGCCCCGGCCGATCCCGCGGGATCGGCCGAGGCCTGCCGTGTTACTGCTTCAGCCAGTTGCTGAGTGCGTGGAGGTGCGCGGTGGCGGTGCTGTCACCACCCTCCGCACCCTTGCGGTACCATTCGATCGCGCGGTTCGGATCGGGGATCACGCCATGCACCTTGAGCTGCTGGTAGATCACCGGATCGTAAGACTTGCCAAGCGCGGTGGCGGCCCGTGCATCGCCTTTCTTCAGCGCCCGCTCGTAGAACAGCCGGGCGGCAAAGATATCGCCGTTGTTCATCGATTCGTCGCCCATGGCCATCAGCCCGCCATTGTTGGGGATCGACGTTGCGGCGGGTGCCGGGACAGAGGTCGCCTCGGGCTCAAGCGTTTCGTTTTGGACCGGCGGCGTCAGAGTTGCGACCTGCGGGCTCGGCGCGACGCCTGGTGTCGGCACCTGGACGCGCAGCTCCGAGAACGGTGAGCTCTGCGGCACGATCCGGGTCGGCCCGTCCGTTGCGGTCTCGTCCGGCTCCAATGGCGTTTCCAGGTCAGGGCGCTCGGCGAAGGACTGCGGCGGGTTGTCCGGCGAGGCCGCCGCCGGCTGCACCACCATCTTCTCCGGTGACACGTTGACGGCCACCATCTGCGAGGGGGCTGCCTGGATGTGGGTCGCGTCATCGATCACCTCCGCAAGCAGGGTGATCTGGCCGCTGAAGCCCGTCGCCAGGGACATTGTGAGATGCTCAAGGTCGGATTCGCGCAAAAGCCACTCGCCGTTGCCGAGGTCCGATCCGTTCGACAGTTCCGCGCCTTCCGGCAGGCCGCTCACACGGATCCGGAGCTTCTGTTCGGGAATGCCCGGTGCCACCGCCAGGGACAGGGGTATCGGCGTAAGCGACGAACCCTGGGTGTCACTGACGGTCAGGCGTGCCATGTAGACCGGATTTGGCGAAGCGGAGGGCGCCGCCGTCGTGTCGTCCGCAGCTGCCGGTTTTTGCGTGTTCGGCAAAATCCGGTTGATGCCGCTTTCCGGCGAGGCCGGAGCAGGCAGGACCGCCGCCGTCGTATTGGCTTCGGTTGTGGTCTGGCGGATCTCAGGATGCTGCGCGAAATTGGGCGTCGGAGTTGTGTCGGTTTCCGCGGTTTCAACCGGGCTGGACGCCATCCAGCCCCAGATGTCCGTGGGCTTGACGTCCTTCTGCATGTAAAGAACCAGGGCGAAAAGTGCGCCGCCCACAATCGGCAGACCAACAGAGATGCCCACCGATTTGGCGAGCTTTTTGCGGTGCCGCTTCAGCACAGCCGGCCTCGGTGCCATGTGCTCGGGCACGCCGGTGTCCGCAGACACGTCACGCAGGTGGCTGGTCTTGATGTCGTCGACCGCCTTTACAGCATTGTCCGACCAGTTTGAATGAAGCTCGTCACGTAGCATTCGGGGCCTCCTGAACACTATTTTCGGCCGCTCGGGTAGATCCGTTTCGCGTGCATCGTATCTCTCATACGCCTTGAGAGGTTCACGGGCCGGTGCGGCATCGTCGGCCGTATCGTCGGCGGCGGCATAGGGAGCCTGCTCTTCTTCTTCGTAGGATGCCTGTTCTTCGTAAGGTGCCTGTTCTTCGTAAGGTGCCTGGTCCTCGTAGGATGCCTGGTCCTCATCTTCGTCTTCGTCATCATCGTCGAAGACCTTGTCGACGACGGCGTATTTCGCGACGATGTCCGAGATATCGGTCAATTTGACGTCGTCATCGTCACTTGCCGCGACCGGCTTAGCTTCATCCACAAAAATGTCCGAAGTGTCCGGCTCGGCGTCCTGATCTTCGTATCGTTTTCGAGAAGCGCGTTTCAGTTCCATCGGGTTTGACCTGTTCTTTGCCATGACTCTCCCTCAGTCCTTTCCGGTTCGCAGGGCGGCGTTCCCCCACTCGGCGCCGCATATCGTGTCCTACTGAACCTGGTTTTCCTGCCAGCGCAGGAACTGCTGAAACAGCTCTTCCCGCTCCGAAGCGGACAGCTGTGCGCCGGTAGTTGTGTCTGATTGATTGTCCAGGAATTGCTGGAACGTGGATTCGAGTTCGACACTGGCAACTTGCGCGTTGCTCTCCAGCCAAACATCTGCCGCACCAAATCGCTCCCAACCGGGCACTTTGGCGGCAAGATTGACCTCATGCCACTTTTTGTGTCGGGGGGATTTCTGGAAGTCCGCAAACTGCGAGAAGAAGGCTTCGATAAAGCGTTCCACCTTCTTGTACCGTCTCGATCCGTTGGCCCAGTTGAACACCGCCATCACGGCGCCGACGGCCACGGTTTCGACTTCGGTGCCCGGCGGGACCATGGCGGCATAGTCCTGCTCAGTGAAGCTCGACGGCAGGTAGTTTTGCTGAAGGGCTTCATTGTAAGGTATCGAAACCAGCCTCAGGCCGTCTTGCGGCCTGACATCGGCGAAAGCCCGTGCGGGCTTTCCGGTAACATAGGCGACCGCGGCAATCTCGCCGGCCTTGAGTTTCTCCAGCGCCAGTGCCTGGTCGAAATTCGTCGGCTGAACATTCAGGTTCAAACTGTCGAAAATGGTCGACGCGGTCATATGCGTACCGCTGCCTTCATTGCCGAAGTTCACCTTCTGCCCGGCAAGCTGCTCGATCGACGTGATGTCTTCGCGCGCCACCAGGTGAAACTCTTCATTGTAGAGCTTGGTGACGTAACGCAGCCGCTTTTCGATGCCGGGATAGAGCCGTTCGCGCTTGATGTAAGCGAGCACGTCGGACTGAACGATGCCGAGGTCGATTCCTTTGAGATAAAGGATGTCGTGGATGTTCTGCATCGAACCCTTGCCGGCGATCGGCAGGATGCGAAGCTTTTCGCCATTGTCCAGTACAGCCGCGAGGTCCGTTGCAATACGGATATAGGTGCCGCCAATGCCGCCGGAAATGATGCTGACCGTTCCCTGGTTCGCGGCCGCGACGCGCGCACTGTGATTGTCTTGTGAAAGCGCCGCAGACGGTACAATGACCAGACAGATTAAGCCAACAAGTGCCGATAGGAATCGGGACATACTACACCCCTTGGATGTTTTCATACTCACTCAAACACACAACGTCTTCCCAACGCTGGCCGCATGCAGCGGAAAGCATTGGAACAATTGCAGGCCGGGCTTGCGAAAGTTTGCTCGGAATAAGGCGGTCTTGTGAAATTAATGGGCCGTCAATTAGGCAAGGTTAACGGCTAATCTGTCCCGGCAAACGCATTGACTCTGTTTGTTACGGGTTTCCTGCGTCGTTGCGCAGCAATACAACTTTGCCCGTAAACCATAAAGGGGGCGACGACCGGGCGTGATCTTGCCGGGCTTACGGCAGCGACTTGCGGGCAACGATGGCGGCGATGATCGCGGCCGCGAGCCGCGCCTCGGGAGGATCGGCCCGCGATGTCAGTATGATGGGCACCGTCGCGCCCATGACGATACCGGCGGCTGTTGCGCTCATGAACCAGGCCATCATCTTGAACAGCGCATTGCCGGTTTCGATGTTCGGGACCGCAATAATATCGGCCGCCCCGGCAACCGGGTGGTCCATCTTCTTGCGCGCCGCGGCCACCGGCGACACCGCGTTGTCGAAGGCGAACGGGCCGCCGACAATGGCGTTCGGCACTTCGCCTGCGCTGGCGCGGGTCGCCACGTCGCGTGCCTGCAGGCTCGACGGCATGGCGGGCGAGGGGCTCTCCGTCGCAGATAGCACGGCCACCTTCGGGCAGTCATTGCCAAGTGCCCGGGCGAGTTCCACCGCGTTGTTGAGAATGTGGATCATGGTGTCGGCGTTCGGCGCCACATTGACGGCAGCATCGGTGATGTGAAGCACCTTGTCGCTGCCCGGCACGGTCATGTGGAAGATGTGCGAGAGGCGCCGGCCCGTGCGCAGGCCGGTCTCCCGGTTGACCACCGCGCGCATGATCGCATCGGTGTGCACCTGGCCCTTCATCAGCGCCGCCGCCGAGCCGCGCTTGGCCTCGGCGACCGCCTTGGCCGAGCTTTCCACTTCGTCTCCGGACGAGATGACATCGAATCCGGAAATGTCCCACCCGGCCTCATCCGCCAGAGACCTGATCTTCGCCTCGTCGCCAACCAGGATCGGTTCGCAGACGCCGGCCTCGGTCGCCGCGCGGGCGCTTTCCAGAGCGACAGCCGAATCAGCTCCGGCGACGGCGATGCGGGACGGGCTCAAATCGGCAACACGCTCCAGGAGGTAGGCCGGAACTTCGAAGGGTTTATCGCTCAACATGGATCTTTCCTCACACCATTCCGGCCGCTTTGGCAAGCACCAGCGTGGACAGGGCAATCAAAAGCACAAGCACGAAGCGGCGAAAGGCTTCCGGGGTGGTGCCGATGAACTTGCGGCCGCCGGCGATCAGCCCGACGATCAGGAGTGGCAGACCCCACAGGGCCGCGTGCAGGGTTTCCAGATTCAAAATGCCCTGCGAGGCAAGCAGGCCGCCGGCATAGAAGTCGGTGAGAAAGAAGAAGGCCACGAGATTGGCGCGCATCACCGCGGGCTCTTCCCGGCCGGCGACGAAGAACAGGGCCACCGGCAGGCCGCCCAGCGCCGTGGCGCCGTTCGCCGTCCCCGAGCCGAGGCCGACCAGCGCGGTGCCGGCGATGCCGGTGCGGCGCTTGAGATGCCAGCCATAGAGCAGCACCGCGCTGGCGGTCATGATGAAGACGGCAATGGCGACGCGCAGCGAGCCGGACGACAGATAGGTGAGGAGGGCGATCCCCAGCGGATTGCCGACCAGCGCCCCGGCACACAGAAGGCCGACCCGCTTCCAGTCGATCTGCTTCCAAACGCCGAATGCCTGCATGACGCTGGCGATGACTTCGAGAACGATTGCAAGGGGCACAACATTGATGGGATCGGTCACCAGCGAGCCTGAGGCGACCACCAGGGCAGAAAAGCCGAACCCGGAGTATCCGCGCGAAAACGCCGCCACCAGGAGGCCGAGGGCCAGAATGGCGAAAGCGCCCGGTTCAAGGTCGAAGGGAAGTGCGGTCATGAATTCATGCCGGTTCTCGAAGCCTTGGCTGTGACACGCAGTGAGACACGGATTGAACGCGACTGGCGGGATGCGCAAGGCAGCCCGGCTGTGGTTAAAACTGTAGTCAAGTGACTTATGCGACCATAGGGCCAGATGGCGTGAAAGCGGGCGGCCAGTGTTGCCTCATTCAGAAGGCAATGTCGACGGCCTTCAGGTCACTCATCTCGACATTGCTCAGCAGGGTGGAGCCGGTGTTGTGAACAGCCGAACGCGGGGGCCTACCCACTCTGTTTGGTCTGGGCGATTTCAGCCCGTCCGGCGGCATTCGGCACTCGATTGATTTCGTTGATGTAGATCGGCGTGACCACACCGCCTGAATAGGCGTAAGAATCGAATTTGCGGTCAACGCGGAAGTAAGCGCTGCCGCCGGGCGCAAGCTTGACGGTGTTTTCCCGGCCCGGAAGCTTCATGCCTATGACGACCGAGCGCATTGTGACCTTGTGCGCCCCGGCGCTCACCGGCACGGCAAGGAATCCCTTGTTCTGCAGCTTGCCGACTTCGCGGTCATCCACCAGGAACACCGGCGACTCGCCATATCCGGCAAACCCGCCGAGCGCATAGATGTAGATCACGCCGCCGCCGGAGGGTGCGGCGACGGGCTGGAAGTCCGGTCCCGCGGCGGTTCCGGCGCATCCGGCCAGCGCAAAGCCAAGAATGGCCAGAAAAACCGAATGCCTGAATACGCGCTGCATTCGCAGTCCTCCCGCATAGCTTGTAAGCCTGCGGAGACTATGTTCTATGGCTGGGTTGTGTCAACGTGGCGACGGGCGAGGATGAGGCATGGGATCCTCACCATACTTCTACTTCACAGAATATGACGCGGACATCGATGCTGCACTGCAGGTGCTGCGTCGACGGGAGTTTGAAGCTGGCCGGTATGATCCCACATATTACGAAACGACCGGCAGATTCATGTCCCAGTTCGACTTTCCGCCGACAAAAAGCTCGCCCGCGCCCGGACCGCAACACGCGACCGTCGATGATGCCTTGGAAGCTTCCATGGAAGACGGCACCAGTTCGATCCTTGATATACAGGCGGTGGGCCCACCTCCTGCGCAGGATTCAGACGACCCATTTGCCGGCTTTTTGACGGTCTGGCCGTTGTCCAATGAAGCTCTGGACGTCCTGTTCGGGACGACCAAGCCAAGTCGGGAGATTTTAAGCAACGTGCTTTTGTCGGATCACCGAAAAATGGATGCCAGAATTCACGAGCATTTCTGGGGTGCGATCGCACGAGGAACGGGGCGATACATCGTTCTCTACGATGATGAGATGCCCGTTGAGATTTTCTTTGTTGAGTACTCGGTCGACTGACGCGATGAGACAGACTTACTCCGCCGCCTGCGCCATCTGACCCCGTACCACTTCCGCCAGCAACTCGATTCCCGGCTCGATGCGGTCTTCCGGGATCGATGAAAAGCCAAGCCTGAAGAAATTGCGCGGGGCGTCATGGGCGGCGAAGTGGATGCGGCCGGGCTCGATGAGGATGCCGCGTTCCGCCGCCGCCGCGGTCAACTGTTCGGCATCCAGGTCGGCCGGTCCCCAGACCCAGTAGGAGGTGCCCCCGAAACTGGGGATGCGGCTGGAGGCGGGCATGTGGGTCTGCAGCGCCGACCCCATGACCTGCCAGCGTTTGCGGTAGGCCCGGTGCAGCCGGTTGATGAGGGCGTCGTGATGGCCGAGCTTCAAGAAGAGAGCCGCGGTGCGCTGGTTGTTGTTGGGGGCGTGGCGCACCATCAGGCGGCGCAGCGCCCGTGCCTCGGCGATGAGTTCGGGCGGCGCCACCATGAACCCAAGCCGCAAGCCGGGAAAGAGCGACTTCGACAGCGAGCCGATATAGATGACGCGGTCCTCAGCATCCATCGATTTCAGCGCCGGCGTCGGCTCGCCCACATAGTTGGTCTCGAACTCGTAGTCGTCCTCGACGATGACGAAGTCCTCCTGCGAAGCCTTCTCCAGGAGTTGCGTGCGCCGGTCCATCGGCATGGTGACCGTGGTCGGGAACTGGTGGCTGGGGGTGAGGAACACCAAATCGGCGGAGTCCAGCATGGCATTCACCGGCATGCCGTAAGCGTCCACATTGACCGGCACGATGCGGTTGGTGCGCAAGCGGCAGTTGTTGCGCACATCGGGAAAGCCCGGCTCTTCGATGGCGACCGTCGTATCCTGCGAGACCAGCAGGCTGGCGATGATGTAAAGCGCGTTCTGGGCGCCAAGCGTCACCAGGATCTGGTCTTCCGGCACATGGATGCCGCGCCGTGGCAGCAGCCGGCGGCGGATCTGCTCGATCAGCAGCGGATCGTCATAGCCCCAGGTGTCGTTGGTCCAGTTGCCGAACCAGCGCTTGCTTAAGGCCTGCCGCGAGCACTCGCGCCATTCGGCGATCGGGAACAGATCGTGGTCCACCTGACCGTAGATGAACGGATAGTCATAGGTCTGCCAGTCAAGCGGCTTGGAGATGTTCTCCTGGGCGCCGGGGCGGATGCGCAGCCGCTCGGACCAGCTGATCGAGGTCGCACCGGTGGGCCGCTCCACAGGGGCCGGCGTCTGGCGTCCCTCCATGATCTTGTCCGAGACATAGAAACCCGAGCGCGACCTTGCAATCAAATAGCCGTCATCGACCAGCGCCTGATAGGCGAGCACCACGGTGTTGCGCGAGACCGTAAGCGTCTTCGCCATCTTGCGTGTCGAGGGCAGCGGTTCGTCCGGATCGAGGCGGCCTTCCAGGATGGCGGAAACCAGAAACTCGCGGATCTGGCCCTGCAGAGTGGAAAACTCGGTCTTCTTGATATGGAAGAGACTGTCGCGCATGTGGCCCGATGGATTGAACTCAACTGGATCTATATTAGCGCCAATTGGACCCATAAAATAGTCCAATTCCCCTCTGTTAGAAGGCGTGATCCCATGAACATTCAACCCCCGAACTTTCAGGCCAATTCGCTTGAGAATTATTGGATGCCGTTCACCGCCAACCGCGATTTCAAGTCCGACCCGAGACTGGTCGTGAAATCGGAGGGAGTTTACTGCTGGGACCACAAGGGGGGCCAGATCATCGACGGGTCGTCGGGCCTGTTCTGCGTGGCGGCGGGCCACGGGCGCCGTGAGATCGCCGATGCGGTCCATGCGGCATTGATGACCAACGACTATACCGCACCGTTCGGTCTCGGGCATCCGCTTGCCTTTTCGCTGGCCCAGAAAATCACCGAGATCACACCCGATCCGCTGAACCACATCTTCTTTGGCAATTCGGGGTCGGAAGCAATTGATACGGCGCTCAAAATCTGCATGGCCTATCACCGCGCGAAGGGCGAAGGCCAGCGCACCCGGTTCGTCTCGCGCGAGCGCGCCTATCACGGCGTCAACATCGGCGGCGTTTCCCTTTCGGGCATGGTCAAGAACCGCGAGACCTTCTCCGGCGTCATGCCGAACGTGGTCTGCATGCGTCACACATGGGACGCGGAGAACCGTTTCGTGCGCGGCCAGCCGGAAAACGGCGCCGAGCTTGCCGAAGACCTGCAGCGCTTCGTCGAAACCTATGGTGGGTCCACGATCGCCGCCTGTTTCGTTGAACCGGTTGCCGGCTCGACCGGCGTGCTGGTGCCGCCAATAGGCTATCTTGAGCGGCTGCGCGAGATCTGCGATGCAAACGGCATCGTGCTGGTGTTCGACGAGGTGATTTGCGGCTTCGGCCGGCTGGGAACGCCGTTTGCGGCCCAGGCCTTCGGCGTCACGCCCGACCTCATGACCATGGCCAAGGCGCTGACCAACGGCTGCCAGCCCATGGGTGCCGTCGCGGTGAGCGACGAGATCCACGACACCTTGATGAACGCGTCGCCGGACGCCGCCATCGAGTTCTTCCACGGCTATACCTATTCCGGCCATCCGGCGGCGTGCGCCGCCGGTCTGGCGACTCAGCAGATCTACCAGGACGAAAACCTGTTCCAGCGTGCGGCGGACCTGAGTGGATATTTCCTCGATACCATTTTCGATCTCGAGGACTTGCCCGTGGTGACCGGCATCCGGGGCTACGGGATGCTGGCGGGCCTCGATGTGGCCTTGAAGGATGCACCGGGGAAACGCGGCAGCCAGATTCAGAAGAAGCTGTTCTGGAACGGCCTGCACATCAAATTCACCGGCGATGCGGCGATCATCGCGCCGCCATTGGTGGTCGAAAAGGCGCAAATCGACGACATGTGCAAGATCTTGCGTGACACTTTGTCGGAAGAGGCTCTATAAGGCGCTGAAAGCGCTTTCATTGGTGCATTCTCTGGCGTTCGTACTATAGTGGCGGGCGCCGGAGGTGGTGCGCTTACGGCATTTGCGCCGCGCGGGTCCGTGCGGTACACCAAACCAAATGATCAAGCAGGGAGGGGTGGCCAGATGGTCAAGCCCGCAACCAATTCATCGGGTGAACCGACGGTCGACACCTCGCCCAAGAACTGGGACGAGGTCAAAACCACCACCTGCTACATGTGCGCCTGCCGGTGCGGCATCAAGGTCTACCTGAAAGACGGCACCGTCACCTATATCGAGGGCAACCGCGACCATCCGGTCAACAAGGGCGTGCTGTGCGGCAAGGGCTCGGCCGGCATCATGCAGCATTATTCGCCCGCCCGCCTGCAGAAGCCTTTGCTGCGCGTCGGCGAACGCGGCAGTGGCGAGTTCAAGGAAATCGAGTGGGACGAGGCGCTGGGCCTTGCCACCGAGTGGCTTGACGGTCCACGCAAAACCGACCCGCGCAAGCTTGCCTTCTTCACCGGACGTGACCAGAGCCAGGGCCTCACGGGCTGGTGGGCGCAGCGCTACGGCACACCCAACTACGCCGCTCACGGCGGCTTCTGCTCGGTCAACATGGCGGCCGCCGGTCTGTATTCCATCGGCGGTTCGTTCTGGGAATTCGGCGAACCCGACTGGGACCTGACCGAATACTTCCTCATGTTCGGCGTTGCCGAGGACCATGCCTCGAACCCGATCAAGATGGGTCTCAGCAAACTGAAAAACCGCGGCGCCAAGTTTGTCTCGATCAATCCGGTTCAGACCGGCTATTCGGCCATCGCCGATGAATGGATCGGCATCCGGCCCGGCACCGATGGCCTGTTCGTTGCTTCCCTGATCCGCGAACTGCTGATCGCCGGCAAGATCGATCTGGAATTTCTGGTGCGTTACACAAACGCCCCCTGGCTGGTTGTGCAGAATCCCGGCGGCGCCGATGATGGCCTGTTCGCCCGCGACGGCGAGGGTAGGGTCCTGGCCTGGGACAAGACAGCCATGGCTGCGGTCGATGCGCATTTGCCTGAGATCGCCCCGGCGCTGAGCGGTGCGTTTGAACTGGACGACGGGCGCAAGGTGGTCCCGGCCTTCCAGCTTCTCGCCGAGCGGTTCATGGACGACCAGTACACGCCTGACGCCGTGGCTGATCATGCCGGCATCTCCGCCGACACCATCCGCCGCATTGCAGCCGAGATCGCCGAAGCCGCCTTCGAACGCGAAGTGGTTCTCGATGTGCCATGGACTGACTGGGCCGGACGCCGTCACGAAAAGATGGTCGGCCGACCGGTGTCCTTCCACGCCATGCGCGGCATCTCGGCCCACTCCAACGGCTTCCACTCGTGCCGCATGCTGCACCTCCTGCAGATGCTTATCGGCTCGATCGACACGCCCGGCGGCTTCCGTTACCACCCGCCGTTCCCCAAACCGCTGCCGCCACCGCTCAAGCCCGGCGGCAAGCCCGGCGAAGTGGTCGCCGGCGAGCCCCTGCCGGGACCGCCGCTCGGCTTCCCGACCGGCCCGGAAGACCTTCTGGTCGACGCCGAAGGTACGCCGCAACGCATCGACAAGGCCTACTCCTGGGAAGCCCCGATCGCCGCCCACGGCATGATGCACATGGTCATCTCCAACGCCGCGCGGCGCGACCCCTACGGCATCGATGTCCTGTTCATGTACATGGCGAACATGAGCTGGAACTCCTCCATGAACGTGCCGGGCACGATCGCTGCGCTGACCCAGAAGGATGAGGACACAGGCGACTATGTGATCCCCAAGATCATCTATTCGGACGCCTATTACTCGGAGATGATCCCCTATGCGGATCTCATCCTGCCGGACACGACATATCTTGAGCGCTGGGACTGCATCTCGCTGCTCGACCGGCCGATTTCCGATGCAGACGGTGCCGCCGACTCGATCCGCCAGCCGGTGACCAAACCGGACCGCGATGTGCGGCCGTTCCAGGATGTGCTGCTTGACCTTGGCGCCAGGCTCGGGCTGCCGGGATTCGTCGGCGACGACGGCGCACCGGCCTATCCGGGCGGCTATTCCGATTACATCGTCAACCACGAGCGCGCGCCCGGCGTCGGCCCGCTCGCCGGATTTCGCGGCAAGGACGGCGACCAGTACGGCAAGGGCGAACCCAACCCGAACCAGCTCGAGGCATACATCGAGAACGGCTGTCACTATTTCCACGAACTGGAGCCCTCGCAGCGCTACTTCCGGCACGCCAATGCGGATTATCTCAACTGGGCCCAGTCGGTCGGATTCGTCGGCTCGTCCAACCAGATTGTGCTGCACGTCTATTCCGAAGCCATGCAGAAGTTCCGTCTGGCGGCGCGCGGCCATGGCGACATCCGGCCGCCCGAACAGCACCGCGCCCGCGTCGAGGCGTTCTTCGACCCGCTGCCCTTCTGGTACGCGCCCTTCGAGGAGGCGATGGTCGCCGATCAGGACTTCCCCATGCACGCCATCACCCAGCGGCCTATGGCCATGTACCATTCCTGGGGCTCGCAGAACGCCTGGTTGCGGCAGATCCACGGCTCCAACAGCCTCTATATGAACCGGGCCCGCGCGAAAGAACTCGGCGTCGAAGAAGGCGACTGGGTGTGGCTCACCTCGCATCACGGCCGGGTCAAAGCGCCGGTCGCGCTGATGGACGGCGTCAACCCGGACACGGTGTGGACCTGGAACGCCATCGGCAAACGCTCCGGCGCCTGGAACCTTGCCGAAGATGCGCCTGAATCCCAGAAGGGCTTTCTGCTCAACCACGTGATCTCCGAACTGCTGCCGGAGCAGGGCGGCTACCGCTATGCCAATGCGGACCCGGTGACCGGGCAGGCGGCCTGGTACGATCTGCGCATCCGCATCGAGAAGGCCAAGCCTGAAGAATTCGGCATTCCGTCACCCAATTTCGAAGCGACCGCGAAGCCGCCCGGCCTCAGGCCCGCGCCGGACAAGGTGCGTTTTGGCGCGAAGGAGGGCACGACATGACCAGCCTGCCGACACCGCAAGAGCGCTCGGGCAAGAAGCTCGGCCTCGTCATAGATCTCGACATTTGCGTCGGCTGTCAGGCCTGCGCCGTCTCGTGCAAGGAATGGAACACGTCAGGCTATTCCGCGCCGCTCACCGATCTTGCCGCTTATGGCGACCAGCCGATCGGCGCCTGGCTCAACCGCATCCACACCTATGAAGCGGGGCCGGACGGCGAGAGCCAGACCGTGCATTTCCCACGCTCGTGCCTGCATTGCGAAGAGCCAGCCTGCGTCACGGTCTGTCCCACGGGCGCTTCCTACAAGCGCGCCGAAGACGGCATCGTTCTGGTCAACCCGGAAACCTGCATTGGCTGCAAGCTCTGCTCGTGGGCCTGCCCCTATGGCGCACGCGAGTATGACTACGACCACGGCGTCATGAAGAAATGCACGCTCTGCGTCGACCGCATCTACAACGAGAATCTCGAAGAGGTCGACCGCGTACCGGCCTGCGTGCGGGCCTGTCCGACAAGCGCGCGTCACTTCGGTGATCTCGGTGATCCCGAGAGCGATGTCTCCAAGATGGTTGCCGACCGCGGCGGCTATGATCTCCTGCCCGAGATGGGCTACAAGCCGGTCAACAAATACCTCCCGCCGCGCCCGCGCCGCGACAAGGAGACGGCGGCGCCCGCACCCGTGCAGGCGTCCGAAACGGCCGACGGCAAAGCCGGTATCGACAAGCTGTTCGCCTGGGCGGACCGCATGTTGTCGCGTTAGGGGGCGCGGCCGCCATGCATCCCGCTTACTCCGTCATCATCTTCACCACCGCCTCCGGCGCCGGATACGGACTTTTGTTTCTTCTCGGCCTCGCCGACATCATCGGCCTCGATATCCGCGGGCGCTGGTTCATGCCGGTCTCGCTGACCCTGGCCCTCGGCCTCGTTACGGTCGGACTTCTGTCCTCCACATTCCACCTCGGCCGCCCGGAGCGCGCCTGGCGGGCCTTTTCGCAATGGCGCAGTTCTTGGCTGTCCCGCGAGGGCGTCGCTGCGGTCGTGACCTTCGTGCCGGCGGGCATATTATGGCTCCTGACGTTGTTCGGAGATGCAAACTCGGCGGCAGTGCTGATTATGGGCCTGCTCGCCGCGGCTCTGTCAGTTGTCACCGTTTACTGCACGGCCATGATCTATGCCTCGCTGACGACCATTCGCCAGTGGCACAGCTCCTGGGTCCCGCCGGTCTATCTGGTCCTGGCGCTTGCCAGCGGCGCGGTGCTTCTGGTCTGCCTCACGGCGCTGTTCGGCGGCTCAACCTACGTACCGGGCATCATTGCGGTTGTGGCCTTGTTGGCGGCCTATTCGTTCAAGCTGCGTTACTGGCTCGGCATCGATACGGAAGAAAAGACCCACACCATGCAGGCGGCGACCGGGCTTGAGAACGCGCGCCAGATCGCACCGCCGCACACGTCGGAGAACTACGTGATGAAGGAAATGGGCTACCGGGTCGCCCGCAAACACGCCCGCAAGCTGCGTCGGCTGGCAGCGCTCCTGGCGTTTGTGCTGCCCGCCATCGTCTGTCTCATCGCGGCCTTTACCGGCGGCACGCTGGCCACCATCTGCGGTCTGGTCGCGGTCGCGTCCTGCGCCACCGGCCTTGCCATGGAACGCTGGCTGTTCTTCGCGGAAGCCCAGCATGTTGTGACACTCTATTACGGCGAGGCAACCGCATGATCTTTGAAAACAATCTCACCACAGAGCGGCCCACCTTCACCAGCCATCTTGAATGCGGCATGGAGGGCGACCGCTATGAGGCGGACACGCTGCACGGCCTCTCCAAGGCGGGCAAACCGCTCCTGGTGCGTTACGATCTCGACGGCGTCAAGGCGGCGGTCAGCCGTGACGACCTGATGCATCGCGAACCCGACATCTGGCGCTACCGCGAACTCCTGCCTGTGCGGGAAATCGAAAACATCGTCTCCCTCGGCGAGACCATGACGCCGCTCATCGAGCTCGGCAACATCCAGAAGGCGAACGGCATCACCGGCCAGATCCTGATCAAGGACGAAGGCCATCTGCCGACCGGTTCGTTCAAGGCGCGGGGCCTGTGCATGGCCGTGTGCATGGCAAAGGAGCTCGGCGTCAGGCGCATGGCCATGCCGACCAACGGCAATGCCGGCTCGGCGCTTGCGGCCTATTGCAGCCGGGCGGGGATCGAATCTTACGTCTTCTGCCCGGAAGACACGCCGGAAGTGAACGTGCGCGAGATCGCCCTGCAGGGCGCCAAGGTCTGGCGCGTCAACGGCCTGATCAACGACTGCGGCAAGATCGTCGGCGAAGGCAAGGAGAAGATGGGGTGGTTCGACACCTCGACCCTCAAGGAGCCCTACCGGATCGAAGGCAAGAAGACCATGGGGCTCGAACTTGCCGAACAGCTCGGCTGGCAGTTGCCCGACGTCATCTTCTATCCGACCGGCGGCGGCACCGGCCTGATCGGCATGTGGAAGGCCTTCGACGAGCTCGAGGCGCTTGGCTGGATCGGGTCCGAGCGCCCGAAGATGGTGGCGGTGCAGGCGACCGGCTGCGCACCCATCGTCAAGGCCTATAACGAAGGCGTCGAGCACGCCGAACTCTGGCCGGACGCCCACACAGTGGCCAGCGGCATCCGCGTGCCCATCGCGGTCGGTGACTTCCTCATTCTCAGAGCGGTGCGCAACAGCGGCGGCTTCGCCATTGCCGTCGATGACGACGTGATCGATGCCGCCCGCGTCGAAGTCGCCCATGGTGACGGTCTCCTGCTGTGCCCGGAAGGCGCCGCGACCTATGCCGCCTACAAGCAGGCGCTCGCCGATGGCCGCATCTCAAAGGACGACCGGGCGGTTCTCTTTAATTGCGGCTCCGGGCTCAAGTACCCGATGCCCGCCATCGACCGCACCCTCGACCGCCACCAACCGATCGATTACGACGCGTTGGGATAACGCCGTCCTGAGCCTGAAGGACATCGGCTCCGTTTTCGCTGGAGCGATGGAGCCTTGGGCGCTACCTGCGAAAATTCTCAAACTCTTTTGAACCATCTCAGCGCATGGGACGTCCAACCCTGCGAAAGGACACGGCGCGTGTCCGCCCTCAACCCGTTCCAAGGAGCTTGAAACCATGATCACCAAAACAGTTGCCCGTCTCGGTCTTTCCACTTCGGCGGTTGCGTTCGCGCTGCTTGCCGTGGCAAGCACCGCCCCCGCCAATGCCCACCCGCACGACCTTCTGGCCCAGTGCCAGTTGCCGGACGGCTCCTGGGTCATGTGCGACCAGACCAGCCACGACAAGACCACCGGTGGGCACACCACGGAAGGTCAGATCCAGCGACCCGGCAGCCAGATCAAGAACCTGACTGCGAAGCCGAAGCGTCAGATGAAGCTGAAGAACCGGAAGTGAGCCGACACATGCCGCGCGGCTCGGTGGAAGCCTGGCCGCGCGGCAGACTTTTGACTCGTACATCACCAGCCGCCGCACTTTCATCTTGAGCCGTTTTGGCCGGCCGCACGGGCTTGTGTGGTTGCGATCCAGATTCCGATGAGCACGGCGATCAGACCGATCGCCAGGTTGAGCGTGATGGGCTCTCCGACAAGCAGTGCCGCCAACAGCGCGGCGGCGATCGGATTGACCGTCATGGTATTGGCCACGCGGGTCGGTGATGCATTCTGCAGCGCCAGCACCCACAAGATGAATGCGAGCGCGCCGCCGGCGACGCCGAGATAAAGTCCCGCAATCCACTGTGAAGCATCGAAGGTTCCAACTATCGCCACGCGTTCGCTGATGACGCCGATGACAATAAGTACGGTTGCGCCAGCGCCCATGCCGAGGGTCAGGAAGCCAAGCGCGCTCGAGCGTTCAATGAAGGGACGGGACCAGACATTGTAGAATGCCATGCACAGGACGGCGGCCGTCATTATGAGTTCGCCGCGCCACGCGCCTTCCGGCGCGGAGGCAACGCCCGATGCAAG
>JAJFHL010000134.1 GCA_021775615.1 Hyphomicrobiales bacterium | reverse complement strand
TGGATCATGCCGCCGGCGGTGCGGGCATACCGGTCAATGGTGTCGACCACTGATGCCGGATCATGCCTGATGGCATGCTCGAACAGAAAATCCAGCAGTTCGTCCGTGCGTCTCGTGTTCATGTAACCTCCATCGCAGCTTCGCGGCCGCCGGACGCCGGCCTATTCGCAACCCTTGCGCTCGGTCAGGTTCGCATCGGAAAAGAACCGCTTGCCGTCCGGCGTCACGAAGGAGGCATGCAGGGCCATCTCCCCCAGATCGAACACATCGGTGACGTTCGAGCCGTCCGCTTCCGTCCAGGCCAGCATCACCACATCGGCACGGAGGTCGCGGCGGTCGAACTTCTCGGTCGCCGTCTTGCCCGCGTCGTCATTGGGCGCGGCGAGATAGAGCCATTTGAGGCTGTCCTCCCCGGTAAACGTGACGCAGATGTGGTAGCCGGCAACGTGATATTCGAACGCCCGTCCGCTGAGCGTTACCTTCTGGGTCTTCGATGTGTCCGCCGCGGCGGCGGGCTGGACGGCGGCGGCTGCAAGGCCGGCGAAGATGAGGCTTTGTAGGACTGCTTTGATCATCGAGATTCTCCTGGATTCAATCGTTGAATGGATGCGCGGCCGGTTCCCCGGCGTCAGGCCTCACCGGCTCCATGACGATTGCGGCCTCGCGCTTCAGTCGCCGTCTATCGTTGCTTGCGTTCGCTCCTGAATTGGGGCACATATCGACATTCGTCCAATGAATAAATTGGATTTGTATCATGCGAAAATCGGATTTACTCAGGCACAATGTCAGCCACCTGGTGGTCTTTCAGTCGCTGCTTCAGACCGGCAACGTCACCGGGACCGCGAGCGAACTGCATATGAGCCAGCCGGCAGTCAGCCGGGCGCTGGCGCACTTGCGCGAGATGTTCGGCGATCCGCTGTTCGTGCGCGCGCCTGGTGGCGTCGGCCCGACCGACCGCGCCGTCCAGCTGGCGCCGCGGGTCTCCGACCTGGTCGACGGTCTGTCGGAACTCATCGCGCCGCAGGACTTCGACCTGCTCTCGAGCGAGCGGACTTTCCGCATCGCAACCACCGACTATGGCGCCGGGACCGTTGTCCTCGACATCGCCAAATCCTTCTCAGAACAGGCGCCTCGCGCCAGCCTGGAGATCGTGCCGTTTTCCGCCGACGTCTTCCGCGATCTCGCGGAGGGCCGGCTCGATCTGGTTCTTTACGCCGATGCGCCGGTGCCCGAAAGCCTTCAGACCGAAGTCCTCTTTGAGGAAACCTATTCGTGTCTCTGCAGGAAGAACCATCCGGTCGTCAAAGAGCAAAGAAAAGGCGCGATCCCGCTCGACAGCTTTCTCGCCTGGCCGCATGCGCTGATAACGGTGTTCGGCGGCCGCTTCGGCCTGATCGACAGCTTGCTCAAGGATAAGGGACTCGAGCGGCACATTGCCTTGCGGCTGCCCTACTTCTCAACCGCGCCGCTGATCATCGCACAGTCGGACATGCTGCTGACCCTGCCGACCCGCACGGCCCGCTATTTTGCAGACACAGGCAATCTCGAATGCCTCGCCTCGCCGGTCGAGATCCCGAAGTTCGGCTACATCCAGGTCTGGCACAAACGCACCGAACTCGACCCCGCGGCCATGTGGTTGAGGGCGCTGATCAGGGATTGTCATCAGACATGAGGCAAATGGGGCAGCCATGGTCCGCTTTCCTTTCGCTCACATGGTTGAACGGCCGGTAGCCTCGGCTTACGATCCCCGCCCCTGACCGCACAACACCGGAACAACCGATGTCAGACATCACACCGTTGATCACCCGCCAGGCCGTGCCGGATCTGCAATTGCCGCTGGTCGGAGGCGACATGTGGTCGCTGCGGCAGGACGGTGCGGAAAACTTCTCGCTCCTGGTGTTCTACCGCGGCTGGCACTGCCCGCTGTGCCGCATTCAGCTCAGGGACGCCCAATCGAGGCTCTATGACTTCGCAAGCCGCGGCGTCAAGGTCACCGCCATATCGACGGACGACGAACAACGCGCCTCCTCGACGAAACGCGAGTGGGGTCTCGACCAGCTCGACATCGCTTATGGTTTGAGCCTGCCGCAGGCGCGCAAATGGGGGCTTTATCTGTCGGCGCATCTCGGCACCACGTCGATCGGCGTCGAGGAACCGCATCGCTTCAACGAACCGGGCCTGTTCATGGTGCGGCCCGATATGACGCTCTATTACACATCGGTGCAGTCCAGCCCTTTCGCGCGGCCCTCCTTCGCGGACCTCCTGAAGGCGGTGGATTTCGTCGTCGCCAACGACTATCCGGCCCGCGGAGAGATTGAAACGGTTTGACATCAACCCTGCACACGGCCGACATAATCCATCCCTAGGATAACCGGACCGGAGGGACGATGAGCGACCTTGAAGCATTCATTTCCGCTATGCCGAAAGCGGAGTTGCACCTGCACATTGAAGGCACGCTTGAGCCGGAGATGATGATGGCGCTCGGCCACCGCAACCGCATCACCCTGCCCTATGCGACGATCGAGGAGGTCGAGGCCGCTTACCGGTTTTCCTGCCTGCAGGATTTTCTCGACCTCTACTACCAGGGCATGTCGGTGCTGCAGACGGAGCAGGATTTCTTCGATCTGACCTGGGCATACCTCGAACGGGTGCACGCCCAGAACGTCACCCATGTGGAGATTTTCTTCGACCCTCAGGGCCATACCGAACGGAGCGTTGCGTTCGAGACCGTTCTGGACGGCATCACCGGGGCTCTCGACCGGGCCGAGCGCGAGTTCGGCATCACCCGCAAGCTGATCATGTGTTTCCTGCGCCACCTTTCCGAGGAATCCGGCTTCGAGGCCCTGAAATCCGCTGTCGCGCACAAGGACCGCATTTTCGGTGTTGGCCTCGACTCCTCGGAGAAGGGTCACCCGCCGTCCAAGTTCGAACGGCTCTTTGCGGAGGCCGTCAGGGAAGGCTTCGTGCCGGTCGCCCATGCCGGCGAGGAGGGCCCGCCCGATTATGTCCACGAGGCGCTCGATCTCCTGCATATCGACCGCATCGATCACGGCAACCGGGCGCTCGAAGACGACGGGCTCGTCAAACGCCTCGCCGCATCGCAGATGGCGTTGACCGTCTGTCCCTTGTCCAACCTGCGGCTCTGCGTCGTCGACGACATGAGCCACCATCCCCTGCGCGCCATGCTGCAGGCCGGCCTGCGCGCAACGGTCAACTCCGATGATCCGGCCTATTTCGGCGGCTACATGACCGAGAACTACCTGGCGGTCGCCAAAGGGCTCGACCTCAGCCGCGATGAAATTGTCACCCTCGGACGCAACGCCTATCTCGGATCGTTTCTCGACGAACCGGAGAAACGACGCTCACTCGAAGAGTTCGACGCCTTCTGCGCTCACTAGATCAAACTGCGCTTAACTGGAAGCAGTTCAGCGCAGAAAACTTGATCTAATTCAGTAAGATCGAGCGGGATCGGACGGAAAACCGGTGTCCACTTTTCCTGATCCCGCTCTAGCCACGCATTACCAATTCACTTGTCCCGCTCATTTCTGCTAAGGAACGGAAAACCGCATCCACATGTCGGGGGCAAACGACATCCGATCGGAGGGGTAATGGACGTCAGAAACCAATTGGATCTCAAGGCATTGATCCGCAACATCCCGGACTATCCCAAACCGGGGATCATGTTCCGCGATATCACCACCCTGATCGCCGACCCGAAGGGACTGCGCGCCACCATCGATGAACTCATCTGGCCGTTCCTCAAGGGCAACATCGACTATGTCGCCGGCATCGAGGCGCGCGGTTTCATTCTGGGCGGTGCGGTGGCCCATGAACTGGGGCTCGGCTTCGTGCCCATCCGCAAGAAAGGCAAGCTGCCGTGGAAGACCATCGGCAAGGAATACAGCCTGGAATATGGCGTCGACACGATCGAAATCCACGCCGATGCCATCGGCAAGGGCGACCGGATCCTGCTGATCGACGATCTCATCGCCACCGGCGGAACCGCCGATGCGGCCATCGAACTTGTCAGGGAATCGGGTGGTGACCTAATCGCCGCCGCATTCGTTGTCGATCTGCCCGATCTGGGGGGCTCTAAACGCCTCAGGGACAAAGGCGTATCGGTTCACACCCTGCTTGAATTCGAAGGTGATTGAGTGAACGTCGACGGCACACCCTTTCGCTCCATCTGGCTCAATGAAGACGGCTGGTCGGTCGGCATCATCGACCAGACAAAACTGCCACACGTTTTCGAGCTGACCGATCTCAAAACCCTGGAGGACGCCGCCCGCGCTATCGAAGTGATGCAGGTGCGCGGCGCCCCATTGATCGGCGCAACGGCGGCGTATGGTATCTGCCTCGCCATGCGCGAGGACGCTTCGGACGACGCGCTCGATGCCGCCTGTGCACGTCTCGCCCGCACCCGGCCGACGGCGATCAACCTCAACTGGGCAATCGATGAAATGCTCGGAACCTTGCGCAACCGGCCGCGCGACGAACGCCTCGAGGCGGCTTACGCGCGGGCCGCCGAGATCTGCGACGAGGACGTCGAGACCAACCGCATGATCGGCGTGCACGGCCACGACATCATCAAGACCCATGCCGACGCCAAGGACGGCGGACGGGTCAATGTCCTCACCCACTGCAATGCCGGCTGGCTCGCCACCGT
Organism: Hyphomicrobiales bacterium; assembly: GCA_021775615.1. Lineage (GTDB taxonomy): Bacteria > Pseudomonadota > Alphaproteobacteria > Rhizobiales > JAJFHB01 > JAJFHM01. The sequence goes on along the minus strand of JAJFHL010000134.1, from coordinate 13,214 downwards.
CGACTGGGGCACCGCCCTGTCACCGATCTTCCAGGCGCATGAAGCCAGTATCGATGTCCATGTCTGGGTCGACGAGACCCGGCCGCGCAATCAGGGCGCGGCGCTGACCGCCTGGGAACTCAATCACCACGGTGTGCCGCACACGATCATCGTCGACAATGCCGGCGGTCACCTCATGCAGCATGGCGAAGTCGACCTCTGCATCACCGGTACCGACCGCACCGCGGCGAACGGCGATGTCGCCAATAAGATCGGTACTTATCTGAAAGCCCTCGCGGCCCATGACAACGGCGTGCCGTTTTATGTCGCCCTGCCCTCTTCCACCATCGACTGGACCATCACCGACGGGGTGCGCGATATCCCCATCGAGCAGCGCGATGCGACCGAGGTCACCCGCATGAACGGACGCCTCGCGGACGGCACGGTGGTTGAGGTGGATATCGCAAGCCCGGGCAGCCCGGCCGGCAACTACGCCTTCGACGTGACGCCGGCGCGGCTCGTCAACGGCCTGATCACCGAAAAGGGTGTCGCCGAGGCGAGCTCCGAGGGTTTGCTGAAACTGTTTCCTGAACGCGCGTCAGACTGACTGCTCAGCCGTCGCTGCCACGCGGCCGGCATCTGACCAGGATCTTCTGGCGGTTGGAAACCAGGTTCGTGTAGTAGGATTTGTCGCCATCGCACAGGCTCTCCCACTGGGACTCGGTCTTGGAGTCCAGCGTCTCGGGATACTTGGCGTGTTTCTTGGCGCAGGTCGTCAATCGGTCCTTGGCGTCCTGCAGAGGTTCGTTCTGGTGCGACAGCTGTTCGGCGATCACGCTGCACGACAGGGCCGACGCCGGTTGCACCGACACGAGCATGGCGACCGCGAACAGAGGCGCGGCCAGAAGCGCGAATGCGCCATTTCCGCGAGCGAGGGAATGTTTTGTCATGTGGCTGATCTCCTTTTCATGGCACCGGACAGACGTAGCGACGCTTTCGCACCATGATTCGCTATTTGCAATGTCCGGCAGATCCCCAAGCCAATCTTTGGCCCGAGGCGTTAACTGTCAAGCGTCTAAGTTCGTGCTTTTGCGCACGTGATCCCACAGGCCGCGCTTTGACGCGCGCGCCGACACAGCTAGAGTGCCGCCCACGGCTGTTGCAACGAGGGACCCGAGAATGCAGTTTCTGGTGATCGAACATTTCAAGGACGGGGATGCCCGCCCCGCATACCGTCGCTTCAACGAGAAGGGCCGGCTCTGCCCGGAAGGTCTCACCGTTCTCAACAGCTGGGTCGATGTCGGTTTCGGGCGCTGCTTCCTCCTGATGGAGTGCGATGACGCGGCTCTGCTCAATCAGTGGAGCGCCGGCTGGTCCGATCTGGTGGACATCGAAATCGTCCCCGTGGTCACCACCAAGGATGCCAGCGACGCTCTCGCGCCCTATTTGTAACAGGCTGGCCATCGCGGTCATGGTCAATCGTGGCTGCCGCGCGGAATACAGGTGCGCAGGATGCGGTCACGGTTGGACGCCAGCTGCGTGTAGCTCGCCACCGTTCCCTTCTTGCACAGGCTCTCCCAGGTCGCCTTCGGCTTGGATTGCAGGCTGTATGAATGGCTGGCGTGTTTGCGCATGCAATGCGGATCGCGCCCGAGAATGCGCTGCACCTCCTGGTTCTGGCTTGCCAGCTTGCCGGCAATGCGTGTGCAGGCGCTGGCGTCCGCCGGCGAGCTGCCGAGCGTCATTGCCGCTGCAAGGACCGGCGCGGCCAAAGCAGCAGCCACATAGCCCAGCCGTTTCGATTGTATCGTCATTTCAACAGGTTCCCAGACGTATCGTAATGTCCCGTGGTCGCCGCAAGACGTAAAAAACGCCCCATCGGGCGTATCCACTCTCGGCCTCACTCACCTTCATATGGGTTTACTTTTCTACTCCATGTGTGCGCTGGATCACAACCCGGCGAGAGGAGGTTTGCACCGCACCAGCCCGCGGGAAAGCGCAATTGGACAACACCGAACGTGCCCACGCGTCCGGCGGCGTTGAATCACTTTGTGAGCGGCCCGCACAAGGATCGAAACTATAGTTCTGCCGAACGAGTTCGACCTTCAACACTTATGCAGTTGAAGTTATGGTTGAGGCATGAGGTCTGCGCTTGAAAGGCGTACCGGCGTCATAGCTGCTACATAAAGACAGACAGCGGGGAATGCCCTCGACGGGGACCGGGGCGCGCCTGCGATGAACCGAGGATGGGAGAGGCACGTGTCGGACGCTGAGCGCACCTACAACGCCGCGGTGGACCTGATAGATCGGCATCTTGAGGAAGGCCGCCAAGACAAGATCGCAATCATCGACGATGCCGGCAGCTACACATATGGAGAGCTCGCGGCCCGAGTGAACCGCGCCGCGAATCTTCTGAAGGACCTCGGCGTCGAGCGCGAAGCGCGTGTTGCCCAGATCATGCTCGACACCGTTGATTTCCCAGCGGTCTTCTGGGGCGCCATCAAGGCCGGCATTGTGCCGATCGCGCTCAACACCCTGCTCACGCCCGAGCAGTATCTCGGCATTCTCAATGACGGGCGCGCCAAGGTCCTCTTCCTCTCGCACGCGCTGTTGCCTTCCGTCGAGCCGGTATTGGACCAACTCGAGTTTGTCGAGAAGATCGTGATCACCGGTGGCGACGCCGGCGGGCACCTCGCCTTCGACGACCTGTCGCATGCCGCCTCCGATCGGTTCGACGCCGTCGGGACCTGCATCGATGAGACCGCCTTCTGGCTCTATTCCTCCGGCTCCACCGGCCTGCCGAAGGGCGTGAAGCACCGCCACTCCAGCCTCCGCTTCACGGCGGACACCTATGGCAGGCAGGTGCTCGGCATGACCCAGGACGATGTCGTGTTTTCCGCCGCAAAGCTGTTTTTTGCCTATGGCCTAGGCAACGGGATGAGTTTCCCGTTCACGGTCGGCGCCACCGTGGTGCTGATGGCCGAACGTCCCACCCCCGACACCGTCATGGAGCGCCTGCGCGAACACAATCCGACAATCTTTTTCGGTGTGCCGACGCTCTTTGGCGCCATGCTCGCCAATGACGCATGCATGCCGGACAACGGCTCCGACAACCTGCGGCTCATGGCGTCCGCCGGCGAAGCCCTGCCCGGCGACATCGCCAAACGTCTGGAGCAGCGCTTCGGCGTCAGCGTTCTGGACGGCATTGGTTCCACCGAAATGCTGCACATCTACATGAGCAATCAGCAGGGCAAGGTTTGCTACGATTCGTCCGGCATTCCGGTTCCGGGCTACAAGGTCCGGATCGTCGACGAAGACGGCAACGATGTGCCGCAAGGCGAGATCGGCGAGCTGATCGTCAACGGCGGCTCCGCGGCGGACGGCTACTGGAACCGCCGCGACAAGTCCGAAGCCACCTTTCGCGGACCGTGGACCTGGTCCGGCGACAAGTTCTATCAGGACGAAGAGGGCTTCTATCACTGCTGCGGCCGCTCGGACGACATGTTCAAGGTGTCCGGCATCTGGGTTTCACCGTTCGAGGTCGAAGCGGCGCTGCTCAGTCACGATGCGGTTGTGGAAGCAGCGGTTGTGCCGCATCCGGATGCGGAAGACCTTCTGAAACCCAAGGCCTTCGTCATATTCGCCGAAGGCGTCGACTATGGCGAAACCCTGTTCGAAGAACTCAAGGAACACGTCAAGACGCAGACCGGCGCGTGGAAATATCCGCGCTGGATCGAGCCGCGTGACGAGCTGCCGAAAACGGCGACCGGAAAGATCCAACGCTACAAGCTGGTTCAATAACCTTCAGGTTTCGCGCGATGACCGAACGGTCCGGTTTCATGGAGATCGACGGACTGCGTCTGGAGTATGTCTGGCACGGCCCCACACCCGGCGAGACACCGACAATTGTCCTCCTGCACGAAGGGCTCGGTTGTGTCGCAGGCTGGCTCGATTTCCCCGCCCGGCTTGCCGAGGTGACGGGCTGCGGCGTACTTGCCTATTCCCGGCAGGGTTATGGCAACTCGGCTCCCGTCGCGCGCCCGCCCAGCCACATGCATGACGAGGCGCACAAAACCCTCCCAAAGATCATCGATCATTTTGGGCTGCGCAAGGTGTTCCTTGTCGGCCACAGCGATGGCGCCTCGATCGCGGCGATCTATGCCGGAAGCGTTCAGGACCACCGGGTGCGCGGCGTCATTCTGATGACACCCCATTTCTTCAATGAGCCGGTCTGCGTCAACGCCGTTCGCGAGGCCAAAAAGGCTTATGAAACAGGCGCCTTGAAGAAAAGTCTCGCCCGCCATCATGGCGCCAATGTCGATCTTGCCTTCTACGGCTGGAGCGAGACCTGGCTGGATCCGGAATTCCGCCACTGGAACATCGAGGATTGTCTGGCCCATATCCGCGTGCCTGTCCTGCTGGTCTGGTGCGCCAACGACCGCTATGCATCGCTCGATCAGGTCGAAGCGGCGCGGGAAACCTGCACCTGTCCGCTCGAGGTGGTGATGCTGGAAAGCGCGGTGCACTGGCCACACCGCGAAGCGCCGGGCGAAACCCTTCGGGCGGTCGAAACGTTCACAATGCGGCTTATGGTGACCCACGGCGAGACGGTACCGCTGTGAAGCGGTGGGCTTGATCTCTGTCAAAGGCAAAGCTCACCGTATCGCTAGTCTTGGCTGATCAGGGTCAAGGTCATGACCGGCCTTGCGAACAGCCAGCGGAGCCGCTTGCCATGAACCACAAGCATCGAAAAGTCCTGCATGCGCTCTTTGCCCACCCGGCAAGTGCGAATCTATCTCCAAAATCAGTTGAATCAGTCCTGAAGGAACTCGGTGCCGAGTTCGAACAGCGCCACGGCGGCCGCTGGGGCGTGCGTCTCAACGGGCACTTTGCCGAGTTTTCCCACAGCGGACATGCCCTGGCGCCGCAACAGGTCCGCCAGATCGCCAAATACGTCAGCGGTGCGGGTATTGATCCCGAACGCGACTACCCCCTTTGAGGACGGATACTCAACCATGCACGCCGTCGACATCATGACTTCACCGGTGATCACAGCCGGACCCAACGCCACCGTTCTGGAGATCGTAAAGCTGATGCTCGACAACCGCATCAGCGCCCTGCCGATCGTCAACCGTGACGGTATGCTGATCGGACTGGTCTCCGAAGGCGACCTGATCAGGCGCTCCGAAATCGGTGCTCGCGACTACAAGTCCTGGTGGCTGTCCGCCATCGGGGGGTCGATCACGCTCGCCGAGGAGTTCGTCAAGTCACATGGCATCAAGGCGAATGAAATCATGACGGAGGACGTGATCTCCGTCTCACAGGACACCCGTCTCTGGGAAATCGCCGCCACGCTGGAGAAAAAGAAGATCAAACGGGTTCCGGTCATGAAGGAAGGGAAGCTCGTCGGGATCGTAAGCCGGGCCAATCTGCTGCAGGCTCTCGCCGCGCAACAGGAGAACCGGCCGGCCCAGCCATCCGCCACCGACCGGGGCATTCGCGAAGCCCTTCTCGCCTCGCTGGAAAAGGAGCCCTGGTCCGACACGTCGCACCTCAATGTCGTCGTCATTGACGGTGTGGTGCACTATTGGGGGCTGGTGGCCTCAAAGGCCCAGAGCAAGGCCCTGACGGTCGCAGCCGAAAACATTCCCGGTGTGAAAGAGATTGTGGACCACACCCACACCGGCGTGACCCTGTTCGCCGTGACCTAGAGCATTTCACGTTCATATGGAAACGCTTTGGCCGAAATTTTGTGTCTGCTGGCGAGGCACGGGTCCCGCCGTGGACTTCGCGTCCACAAGGGGCCATAACGCAGTCCGGAAGGCACGAAATCCCGGCCTTCGGTGGGTCAAATCGGCCCTCCGGCCACGTTGCGGCGCTTGCCCGATGCACCACATCGCACTGCGCACCGCGCCTTGCCGGACGAACCGATTTGGCGCCATCAAACGTTTCCATATGAACGTGAAGCGCTCTAACAGGCATGCCGGCGGGTCACGCGGCGAGGCGAGCTACGAATTGTTCTTGCGCCGCAACTCCGGATGCAGGCTCTTGCCCAAGATGTGTGCCGCCGCTCCGATCACATGAGAACTCTCTCCAACGATCAGCGGGTCGGCGCCGCGCACCACACGCTCGTTCTTGTCCGGATAGGGAATCGAACTCAGAAAATGCTGCATGCAGTTGAGCCTGGCGCGCTTTTTGTCGTTGGACTTGATTACGATCCATGGACAGTCGGCGGTGTCGGTGTAGAAGAACATCGCCTCCTTGGCTTCCGTATAGTCGTCCCACTTGTCCAGCGAAGCCTTGTCGACCGGTGACAGTTTCCATTGTTTGAGCGGGTCGAGTTCGCGAGATTTGAAGCGACGGCGCTGTTCGTCCCGTGTCACCGAGAACCAGTATTTGAACAGGCGCACGCCACTGCGTACGAACATCCGTTCGAGTTCGGGGCACTCGCGCATGAATTCCAGATAGTCATTGGGGGAGCAGAACCCCATGACCCGCTCGACGCCCGCCCGGTTGTACCAGGAGCGGTCGAACAATACGATCTCGCCCGCCGCCGGCAGATGCTCCACATAGCGCTTGAAGAACCATTGTGTGCGTTCGCGTTCGGTCGGCTTGGGCAGCGCCACCACCCGCGCGGCGCGCGGGTTGAGATGCTCTGTGAACCGCTTGATCGTGCCGCCCTTGCCGGCGGCATCGCGGCCCTCGAACAGGATGACGATCTTCTGGCCGGTATCCTCAACCCATTTCTGAATCTTCAAAAGTTCGACCTGAAGCTCCGCCTTGTGTTTCTCGTAGATCTTGCGGCTGAGTTTTTGCTTGTAAGGATAGTCACCGGTTTCGAAGGCGTGACGGATTGCTTCGGGATCATGCCGCATCTGCGCCAGACGGGCTTGTCCTTTCAATTCTTCATCATCGGAGGTGACCTCCGGCGTGTCGCCCTCAGGCGTTTCGGTGTCAGGAGTTTCGGTATTTAGTTTTTCGGCAGCCTTGTCGCCATCGGCCTTTGCATCCGGACCCTGGTCGGCATCGGCGCGGCGCGCCCTGCTCGTCTTACGCACAGCCTCGCGTCCGGCATTTGCCTCACTGACATTCTTGGCGTTTGCCTCAACGCCATCCTTCGCATCAGCTTCGCGTTGTTCCTGGTTTGTCATCACTTTCGGTCTCCCGCCCGCTACATTTGCAAGTCACGAACAAAACATGGCGGACGAACAATCCTGCCTGCATTGATTTCGATCAATTTGCCGAACGACGGGACCGAGCGAACACCTCGACCGGCGTCGCAAGTCATTGTACCAAGGTGACTGAGATCATTACCTAATCGGCCGGCTGCCACGGCTCGACCAGCGAAAGAAAGATTATGGATCAAGCCACAGCTCCGGGCGAACGCGAGATTCCGTTTGTCTATCGCCGTCCCCTGTTCTGGGGCGACACGGACACCGCCCAGATAGCCTATACGGGCAAGTTCGTTGACTTCATGCTCGAAGCCGTCGAGGCCTGGATGCGGGCTTATCTCGAAACCGACTGGTTCATCCAGACGACGGAAGAAAAACGCGGCGGCCCCGTGGTCCATCTCGATGTCGACTTCATGTCGCCGCTCACACCCAAAGACACCCTCGAGGTGGAAGTCAGGATCGAACACGCCGGCGAAAGCGCGGTCACCTATCACTGCACCGGCTATGGCAACGCCCGCCGCCTGAGCTTTGCCGGAAAGTTCACCTCTGTCGGCTTCGACTACGCGTCAAACGCCAAGCAGCCCCTGGGAAAGCAGACGCGTGAGATCATCGAGAATTATCAGAGAGCCTGCGCCAATGCAGAAGCCCGATAACCCGAAGGCCCATCCACCGTCACTGCAGTGATGAAATATCGAACTCGCGGATGGCTTTCGATTTGAGCATCACCGGTTCCTGCTGGTTGTTGGTCAGTTGCTTGACGCGGGTCCTGAGCCAGAGCCCCAACTCGTCGGTGCTTATATTGCGGTCTTTGGTATAGTCGGCCTCGCCAGCGTAGCCTTCCAGGAGCGCTTCGGTAAAGGCGCCGTTCCGCCATTCGGCCTTCTCGACCGCCAGTTGCCGTCCGGTCGATGCCGCATACATGACAGCGCCGTTCTCGACGCTGGCAAGTTCGTTCGTCACCGCACTCAGATCAACCGCGCCCTGGGTGTCGACGGGACCTTCCAGGCCGCGCGCCGAGTGGCACGCGTCGATGAACATGACGACCTTGCCCAGCACGTCGTTGACGAAGCGGATCAACACCTCGCCGCCGAGCGCAGTGGAAAGCGGGCGCTCCGGGTCGCCGGCAACAGGGAGAAAGTAGAACCGAAGCTTTTTCGTCGTGACGCCATGGCCGGACAGAAAGATCACCGCGGTGTCCTCGGCGCTTGTGCTCTCTTCGAGCCATTCCAGGCCCTCGAGTATACCTTGTAGCGTCGCATCCTCATCGGTGAGCATGCGTGTCTCGACGTCCCGGTAGCGCCTCCCCTTCTGGTCCAGGAGGGCTGCTTCGACGTCGCTCGCGTCCTGCGCCGCCCAGTCGAGTTGAAGATGCCGCTGTTGATACTTACTGATGCCCACCAGCAGAGCGAATAACTTCGGCTTGGCGGCTGAAACGGTCCGCTCGCCGGCCCATTTGATCTCCAGGTTCACCGCCTCGCTGACGCTGAACTCCGTGTGGGCGATCAGCGTTATCACCACATCCCTCTCCGGCACCTCCACCTTGATCGCGGCAGTGCCGCCGGAATAGTTGAACGCACCGCGGGTCTTGAGCGGCTGGTAGGGTCGGCCGTCAATTCGCACATCGAGCCGGGTCACCGGCAGGCCGGAAGGAGAGCGCACATTGTACTCAACCACCACGGCCTGCTCGCTCACGGTGTCCCCGTCCTTGGGGCTGACGATCTCGATCACCGGCGGAAGCACCTGTTCCAGCTTGACCGTGTCGCGCTCGGCATTTTTGTTGGCACGGCGGATCGCTTCGTCTTCATCCATGGTCTCAAGCACCAACTGGACCACGTCAGGCCGGTGGAACCGGTTTCGGAACCTTGAAACCGAAAAGAAATCGGCCGCTTCGTGCCATTCGCGGTTGATATGAAACCCGATCAGGTCCTCGCCGCCCGGCGACGCGGTGTAATAGCCCTTGGGCGTCCACAGCACCCAGCGCTTGGGGCTCTCGCCGGCGGCGATGGTGTTGGGATCGCTCGAGCCGACATTGGGGCGCTCCACGGTTTCGCTGTGGGGACGATCGCTGAGGTCAATGTAGAAGGACAGCAATTGCATACCGTCGGACGTGCGGTACCATCGCAATGTACCGTCTGCATGGGCGGCAACAATGATCTCCCCGTCGGCACTGAGATTCACACCCCAGACCTTGGGGGTCTTGACCCGCCAGATGGCCTCGCCTTGCAGGTCAAAGCGGTTCAAGGACCACTCGCCCCCCAGAACGACGCTCTTCTTGTCGGGATGTATCGCCAGGGCCCGGGCGGTTTCGTGTTGATCGATGCCCAGTTTGATGTCTCCGATCGCCGGCTGAAAGGTGTCCTCCCAATCCATCTTTCCAATGCTCGTGACATCGGCGCGATGAAAGCCCTCGATGTCCGGATCGGTCTTCCCGAGCGTCAGCGATTCCATATCGAACACCCAGTAGTCCTTGAACGGCCGGTCGACTTCGAGAACCGCCCGCCGGGCATCTGCTGAAATGGCGAGTGTGTCGGAGCGGTTGCCGCGCATGTCGACCTTCTGCGCACCCAGGAAGAGAACCAGCTCGGAGTCACTGTTGATCATGCCCAACGCCGGGTCCGCCGCGCCATAGAGGATACCGGCATCGCCGATGGCCTTCAGTGTCAGTATTTCGTCCGTCGGGCCGGACAGAACCACAGCCGCGCCCTGCCCCGACCTTGGCCAGCGCAGGATGGGATACGTGCCCCTGGCATCACGCAGGGATCCCGCGCCAAACAGGTATCTGCCGTCCCGCGACCAGGCAACCGACAGAAAAGAGCCTGGCTTCGAGCTGAAGAATTCAAACCTGCGCAGCGGTTCAAGGGTCTTGGCCGAAAGCACATCCACCATCCGGGAGTCGGTATAGCCGACCGCGATTTCCGTATCGTCCGGAGAGAACGAGATGCCGGACGGCAGACGTCCGCCGGGCGCCCTGATTTCTCCGACCCTGTCGAGCTCCTGATCGTACAACCTGATGTATCCATCGAATGAGGATGTCGCCAGGCGTCCAGTGCTGTCGAAATTCAGGCTGTAGTTGGAGGCGCCCGATCCCCGGTGGTGTCTGACCGCGCGCCACGAGGTGGTGTCCCAGACGCGGATGCCGCCGGCACCGTGCATCGCCACCGAGAGATAGCGGCCATCCCTTGAGAACTCCAGATGGTTGATGGACGCCGTCTGGCCGGAGAGGCGTTGCGCCACCGCGCCCGACACCGTGTCAAACACGTATATATGGTCACCGCCGAACTTGTCGTAACCGGCGTCTTCGCCGCCGGCTGCCAGATACCGTCCGTCCGGACTGAGCGCCACCGCGCGAATGCTGCCTTCCCCACCGAAACCGATGGGCACCCGGAAGGTCCGAATCAGCACCCCGTCCGGCAGCGACCAGAGGCGAACCGTCTTGTCGGCCGACCCGGTCGCCAGCAAACGGCCGTCGGCGCTGAGAGACATGCGCCAGATGCGGTTCGTGTGCCGCCCTGTTTCGATGCGTAGAAACGGCTCCTTGGAGGGCACGGCACGCAGTTCTTCGCCCGTATCGGCGCTCAGGCTCAGGTCGTCGAGCGCCACGGAAACCAGCCGCCGCTCGCCGCGCCGAAGCACCGTGATGACAATCACCGCGCCTTCGCCCTTCGCCGTGACGGCACGGCTGAATGCATCGACATCGGCCATTTCGACAGCATCGATCTCGATCAGGACGTCACCTCTTTCGAGGCCGGATGCCTGCGCCGGCGAACCGGGCAGAACCCGGGCCACGACCGCGCCGCGTCTCCGCTCCCAGCCCAAACGCCCCAGGTCGGCGGCATCAAGATCTCTGAGTTCGACACCCAGATAGGCCTGCGCCTGTTGTGCCTGAGCGGGCCCGGCCAGGTAAAACAGCACGGCAATTGCGGTCGCCGCCATCACGATGATGGAGCGGAGCGGACCATCGAGCCGGAGTCGATGCATTTGGCGTTTTGCTCTGTCTCTCTCAAGCACGGCCTCAGTTTAGCAACTAACCGTTTGAGACAAAGCACTTTTCCCGCTTGCAACATTAACAATGCGACAGCTGCGGCGGGCGCATTGCGGCGGAGTGGCCAATCTAGTCGTCGTCCGGGTGGCCCATCGTGCAGAAGTTGCCGCCGACAAACTCCACTTGCGGATCAAACGGGTCTCCCGGTGCGATCTGCGCTTCAACCTCTGCGCGGAAGGTTTCGGCCGTGTCCTGCGGCCGGTATCCAAGGTGGGCGACCTTGTGGTTGGAAAAGAAGACTTCCTCATTGTCCGAGATCCCGTAGGCGACCGTGAACCCGATACGTTCAGCCACCAGACACCGCTCGACGAGGCGCACCAGGTCGGCAAAACTCAGCCAGGTTGCCAAGTGGCGCCGGTCAGCCGGCTTTTCAAAACACGAATTGATGCGAAGACAGGCGGATTCGATGCCGAATTTGTGGAAGTACAGCTTCGCGAGATCCTCGACGAAGCACTTGGACACACCATAAAGTCCGTCGGGCCGATGCGCCGTGTCGGTGTCGGCGCCCTCTTCCCGGCGCACGTAGCCGACCGCGTGGATCGAGCTTGCGTATACGATGCGCTTGACGCCATGGAGGCGCGCCGCTTCATACACATTGTAACCGCCCTTGATGGAGGATTCGAGAATCTCCGCCCACGGCCGCTCAACCGGCGCCGCGCCGAAATGCACAACCGCATCGCAGCCCTCGACCATCGCCAAGACCGCATCGAAGTCGCCGAGTTCGCAACGGACCAGTTCCTCATTCGGGCCCGCCTCGCCCATTTCGGCCCGGTCGGCGAGCCGGATGGTTTCGGCCAGGGGCGCCAGACCTTCGCGCAGGACACTGCCGAGACGGCCCGCCGCACCCGTTACCAGAAGTCGTTTGAACCGTGCCATGCCGTGGTCTCCCCGCGTTTTCGGTATTGCTGTCAGACGTTGAACCGGAAAAGGATGATGTCGCCGTCTTTGACGGTGTAGTCGCGCCCTTCGGCACGCATCTTGCCCGCTTCCTTGGCGCGCGCTTCGCCGCCGAGCGCCAGAAAATCATCCACCGCGATTGTCTCGGCCCGGATGAAGCCGCGCTCGAAATCAGTGTGAATGACCGCGGCGGCCTTCGGCGCCTTGGTGTTCCGTCTGACGGTCCAGGCCCGCGACTCATTCGGTCCGGAGGTGAAAAACGTCACCAGATCAAGCAGTTCATAGCCGGCGCGGATCAGGCGGTTGAGGCCGGGCTCCGCGAGGCCGAGCGTTTCCAGATACTCGCTCTGCTCTGCCTCGTCGAGCTGTGCCAGTTCCGCTTCGATCTCGGCGCAGATCAGAATAACCCCTGCCCCCTCCTCCTCGGCCTTGGCCACAACCTTGTCTGAGAACGCGTTGCCCGTGGCGCTTGACGCTTCGTCCACGTTGCACACGTAGAGCACCGGCTTCGACGTCAGGAGGTTGAGCGCCCGGAAGGCGCGCCGCTCGTCATCTTCGATTTGTGCTGCCCGCGCCGGCTTGCCTTCACGCAACACCACGAGCACCTGTTGCATCAACGCGTAAGTCTCGCGCGCTTCCTTTTCTCCGCCTTTGGCGCGCTTTTCGAGCGCCTGGGCGCGACGTTCAAGGCTTTCCAGGTCCGCCAGCATCAGTTCGGTATCGATGATTTCCGCATCGGCGATCGGATCGATACGCCCTTCCACATGGGTGATGTCCGAATCTTCGAAACAGCGCAGCACGAAGGCGATGGCGTCGACCTCGCGAATATGCGCCAGAAACTGGTTGCCCAGTCCTTCGCCCTTCGACGCGCCGCGCACCAGGCCGGCAATATCAACGAAGGTCAGCCGCGTCGGCACAATCTCCTTCGACTTGGCGACATCGCTGATCTGATAGAGCCGCGGATCCGGCACCGCCACTTCGCCCACATTGGGCTCGATGGTACAGAATGGATAGTTCTGCGCCTGTGCCGCGGCGGTGCGGGTCAGCGCATTGAACAGGGTCGATTTGCCCACATTGGGCAATCCGACAATCCCACATTTGAATCCCATTACGGTTTGTCCTGA
>JAJFHL010000133.1 GCA_021775615.1 Hyphomicrobiales bacterium | reverse complement strand
GTCCATCCGATATAGGGTGCGACCGGCGCCTAAAGAAGGCGTCGAGGCTGGACGGCACAGGGCACTGCGGTTATCGTTGCGGCGTGTGCACGATCCAGACCGGTACGGACACCGCTCATGACTGTCACCCGCATGCAGAAGAACGTCTTCGGCGAACCCATCGTCACCTGTTCCGATGACCCGGTGACCGGATTCTACCGGACCGGCTGCTGCGAAACCGGACCGGAGGACGTCGGCCTGCATTGCGTCTGCATCCAGGCGACCGCTGAATTCCTCGACTTCTCCAAACGCGCCGGCAACGACCTGTCGACGCCCATAGAGGCCTTCGACTTTCCCGGCCTTCAGCCGGGTGATCGCTGGTGCCTGTGCGCGGCGCGCTGGCAGGAGGCCTATGAAGCCGGCGCAGCCCCAAGAGTGGTCCTCACCGCCACGCACGAGGCGGCTCTCGAAGTCTGCGACCTGGCTGACCTCAAGGCGCATGCTCTGGATCTGAGCTGAACATTTCGAAAATATCGCAGGCGGTTTTGATCACGCGGTGCGACTGCCCTGGAAACAATGTTGCGCAGACAAAGAAGTTGTCGTCCCACGGCTTGATCCGGGGACTCTGTATCCGCTGTGCTCTCGGCCCGTGGCATCGCCGAGCCAGCATGGACTTCACGTGGATACTGGATCGTCCGGTCAAGCCGGACGAAGACAATTGTGGGCGGAGCAGACGAAACAACAAGTTGGTTGCGATCAAACCGGACACCAGCCGGGTTCATCCGCGTATCACGGAAATCCTCACACCATCACCAGATCCACATCCCCCGCGCCCACCAGCTTGTGCAGGCCCGTCTCGCTCATCCGGTAGGTGCCGCCCTGGATCACGCCGAGGCCTTCGTCGGGAAGTTCGAGGCACGAGTGCAGCACGAACACCATGCCCGGCTCCAGTGTCTGGTCGAACCCGCGCGCGATCTGCAATGTCTCCAGCCAGATCGGTGGATAGGCGATACCGATGCCATAACCGAAGCGCATCATCGCCGCGCTCTCCAGCCCGTGCGCCTTGAGGGGGTCAAACGAGGCCTCCTCGATCGCGGCCACGGCGGTCCCGGGTTTCGCCGCCGCCATGCCGGCGCGCAGCGACTGCAGGGCGATGTCATAGAGTTCGAGCGCCCTGCCTCCGGGATATCCGACCGCCAGGGTCTGCAGCGCGGTCGTGTGATAGCGCTGATGCACCCCGGCAAATTCCACATGCACCAGATCACCGGCCTCGATCACCTTTTCCCGTGGCGTCGCATGTCCGCCGGCCGACCGGGCGCCCGAGGAGAGTTCCGTCGGGATCGCCCAGTAGTCGCTGCCGGCGCGCCGCATGGCGCTTTCGATCAGCGCGGCGAGCCCGATTTCGCTCAGGCCCGGCTGCAGGTTTTCGTGCACCGCGCGCAGGCCCTGAGAGGTGAAATGCGCCGCGCGTTCAAGATAAGCGAGTTCGGCGGGCGACTTGATCAGGCGCAGCGCGCCGAGAACTTCGGTTGCATCGATCACTTCCGACGGAGAAACCGCATCTGCAAGCGCGCTGCCGAGCGCATGGGTGACCGCGTAGGAGTGCAGTTCGATGCCGACGCGGCCCGTGACTCCCTTGGCGCGCAGGATGTCCGCCACCATGGCGGCAAAGTCGTCCTGAACCAGCCGGTAGGTGCGCACGTCCTTCAGCCACGTGGTTTCGCGCGCCAGTGCAATATCGACATCGCGCAGGATCAAGGTCGGCTCATCGGGGCCGGTCGTGAAGACCATTGCCTGCGGCGAATTCACGCCGACCCAGCTGTCATAACCGCCGAGATAGTAGAGATGCTCCGGCGCGATGCAGACGAACGCTGCAAGATCCGCCCCGATCAGAGCCTCGCGCGCCCGCTTCAGACGCTCATGATGCTCGGAGGGTTCGAAGGCCGCATAGGGTGGTTTCATGAGGTGGTGCCCGCTCTTGGGATGTGACCGCTAGCTTGTTGCATTCACGCCCGCGGCTTGGCAAGCTCCGCCGCGTCGGCCACGCCGAGGCGCCGCCCGGCGCGTGGTATCCGTCCACAAAGCAGGACCTGAGATCTATGGACGAACATCTCATGAACGACGCCGCACGCCGCGCCGCAGCCTATCTGCAAGGGCTTGATGGCCGGCCCGTCGCCGCGAGCCCTGATGCGATCGATGGTCTTTCGGAGCTGGCCGGCCCGTTGCCCGAGGAACTGAACGACCCCGGCGAGGTTCTTGCCCTGCTGGACCGCTACGGCTCGCCGGCGACGACGGCAAATGCCGGCCCGCGCTACTTTGGTTTTGTCACCGGCGGCACGCTGCCCGCAGCCTCTGCCGCCAACTGGCTCTCTGCTGCCTGGGACCAGAATGCTTTTTCCTTTGTCAGCTCACCTGCCGCAACCAGGATCGAAGAAATCGCACTCACCTGGCTGCTCGACCTGCTCGGCCTGCCGCCGACCTGCGGTGGTGCCTTCGTCACCGGGGCGACCATGGCCAATTTCTGCGGCCTAGCGGCGGCGCGCCATCGCCTGCTGACCGATGCCGGCTGGGATGTTGAGGCCAAAGGGCTCTTCGGTGCACCGGAAATCACCGTGATCGTCGGCGATGAGGCGCACACCATGCTGTTCAAGGCGCTCGGCCTCCTCGGGCTCGGCCGTGATCGGGTGGTCCGCGTGCCGGCGGACGACCAGGGCCGCATGCGGGCCGATGCGCTGCCCGCCATCGATGGGCCGACCATTCTCTGCCTGCAGGCCGGCAATGTGAATACCGGCGCCTTCGACCCGGCACTGGACATCTGTGGGACGGCGAAGGAAGCCGGCGCGTGGATCCATGTCGACGGCGCCTTTGGCCTGTGGGCCGCGGCGGCACCCGAACGGGCCCACCTGATGGCGGGGTACGTAGCCTGCGACAGTTGGGCGACCGATGGCCACAAATGGCTCAATGTGTCCTATGACAGCGGCATCGGATTTGTCCGCGACGAAGCGGCTCTGAAGGCCGCCATGGCGGCGACGGCGGCCTATCTGCCGCAGAGCGAGCATCGCGATCCCTTCGCCTATACGCCGGAATCGTCGCGCCGCGCCCGCGGCGTCGAGGTCTGGGCGGTGCTGAAATCGCTTGGCCGGGCCGGCGTTGCCGAACTCATCGAGCGCAACTGCCGCCAGGCGACCCGCTTTGCCGAAGCTCTGGGCGAGGCGGGCAACGAGATCCTCAACGACGTCGAGCTCAATCAGGTGATGGTGGCGTTCGGCGACGATGAGCGCACCCGCCGGGTGATCGCGGCGGTTCAGGCGGAGGGCACCTGCTGGTGCGGCGGCACCCACTGGCATGGCCGTGCCGCCATGCGCATTTCAGTCAGCTCATGGGCGACAGGCGATGACGACGTGGAGCAATCGATCGACGCCATCATCCGCGTCGCGCAGCGCACCCGATGACCGGGTCCACCGAGCCGGCAAGGGTCGAGTTCTTTCTCGGCATCGCCAGCCGCTACTCCTATCTCGCATCGACGCAGATAGAAGCGCTCGAGCGCGACACCGGCTGCGTGGTTGAATGGCGCCCCCTGTTCAGCGGCGATCTGGTCGAGCTGCGCGGCGCCTCGCCGTTCAGGGGCGATCCGGTGTCCGGACAGTATGACTGGGCCTACCGGCGCCGCGACGCCGAGGCCTGGGCCGAGTTCTACGGCATTCCCTATAGCGAGCCGACCGATGAGCTGATCCATGACTACACATTGTTGCGGCGCCTTGCTGTGGCAGCGACCGCGGCGGCGCGCTTCGGGGCCGCCGCGCCCTACAGCGCGTTGCTGCTGAACGCGGTGTTCAACGACCGGCCGAACCGCTTCGACGACGATCTCTTGACCGGGTTCGCGGTCACATGCGGCTGCGACGAGCAGGCCTTCCGGGCGCGCCTCAACGATGAGGTGACGGTGCGCCTGCTCGCCGACACCACCCGCGAGGCGCACGACCGTGGCGCCTTCGGCGTTCCCGCCTTCTTTGTCGGAGAACGGATGTTCTGGGGCAATGACCGTCTGGTGCTGCTCAGGCGTCATCTTGAGAGGCTTCAAGCGTGACGGCCGTCTTGAAAAGAAATCGTGTTTTCGCGCCCCGCACTTGATGCGGGGCCCAGGGCAAAACGGCACCACTTTTCGCGTTGCCCCTGGGTCCCGGATCAGGCCCGGGACACACAAATTTGCGCGCTTTTAACCGGCCGCTATTCCGCCGCCACGCCGGTGCCGATCGGGCAGGTGACGCCGGTGCCGCCCAGGCCGCAATAGCCGCGCGGGTTCTTTTCCAGATATTGCTGGTGATAGTCCTCGGCGAAATAGAACTCCGGCGCGTCGACGATCTCCGTGGTGATGTCCGGAAAGCCGCGGCCTCTCAGCGCCGCGCCGAACTCGGCCTTTGAAGCTTCCGCACTCGCCTTCTGCGCGTCCGAAGTGGCATAGATGCCGGACCTGTACTGCGTGCCCACATCGTTGCCCTGGCGCATGCCCTGGGTCGGATCATGGCCTTCCCAGAACACCTTCAAAAGGGCCTCGAAGGAAATTTTCGCAGGATCGTAGACCACCAGCACCACTTCGTTGTGTCCGGTGAGACCCGAACACACCTCCTGGTAGGTGGCGTTGGGCGTGTTTCCGCCGGCGTACCCGACCGCGGTGACATGCACGCCCGGCAGCGACCAGAACATGCGTTCCGCGCCCCAGAAACAGCCCATGCCGAACAGCACGGTTTCACATCCCTCGGGATAGGGACCCTTGAGATCGGTTCCCAGAACCGCATGACGCTCGGCCGTGGGAATGGTCTGCGTGCGGCCGGCAAGGGCGTCATCCGGCGATGGCATCTGGGCTTTCTTCTTGGAGAAAAACAGCATCTCGGGTCCTCCGGTTCGGGTGCGGCGGTTACTTTATTACTCTGGTGCGCCGCGCTTCACAATTCAAGCCGTGGTGCGGGCACGCTCCGGTCACGGATTGGTGAGCGGGTCAGCGCCGCCGCGAAATGATGGAAAACGCCACCGCCAGTCCACCGAGCACGGCCCAGGCCGGCCAAGACAGCACGGTAACGACACCGGGATTCCAGATCTCCGGCGAAATATAGCGCTCGACCAGGTTCTGGACCATGGTCAGGCTTTCAAGGTCGATATCGGCCCAGCGTCGCCCCAGTTGACGGGCGTCGAACGACCCTGTCTGGGTCATTGTCCAGATGTCTCCGGCGAGCGCCAGAGCGGCAAGGACCCAAAGGCCAAGTGCAAGCAGTCTGATGATAATCATGGCGGCGATCCTAGTCCCAAGACACCTGCATCGCCAGCCATTAAATGGCTTGCACACATGCACTTGCCTGGTCCGCTTTCATGAGTATAGTGCACCGGCTTCCGCCGGGTGCGGAAGTCGCCGGAGAGGTGGCCGAGTGGTCGAAGGCGCACGCTTGGAAAGCGTGTAGGCGGGGAACCGTCTCGTGGGTTCGAATCCCACTCTCTCCGCCAGATATCAAGGCACTGATGTTTCACCACAAGATTTATCGATGACCACCCCGAAGTGATACATGCTTTCGGGGAGTCCAGGTGCCTTGGGCGAATTGGACCAGCCCACGGAGACGCACTTGTCCCGTACTCTCTCGATGTAGGTACAAATGGCTTCATATGGCGGTTTGAGTGGTTCCGTTCACGGTCGCATTTGATCTGAGATCTTTATTTAACCCAGCCGCCCCGATGGCCCTGATGTTTCAAGGCAATTGGCGCATGCATTGTTTTGGGTTCGTCTGCCTGTGCCCTGGCAGCCGAGTCCTGCGCAATCGCGTCAGGAAGGGCTGGCCGAGAGAAATTGACTACAAATCCTATAAGTAATAAGTTGCTTACTTAAGCAAAGGGTCAGGTGGAGACGTTGCTGGAGAAAAGGTGATGCCCGCCGAATCCAAAGCAGCGAGATGCAAGGTAAGGCAAATGTGCCCTTATGCGGACACGGCTGCCTTGCCGGAGCTCTGAGGCCGGCGAAGCAGACGTCGGCTTCATGTGCAGTGCGATACAACATGGCAAACCAGGGAGGAACAAAGATGAAACATATATGTATAAGAATGATTGCATTAAGCGCGCTGGCCATAGGAGTGGCGGGATTTCTGATGACGCCGGCGATGGCTGAAGTGTTGAAATTCCATCATGACCTTCCCGAAGACAGCGCTCAGCATGCCGCCGCGGTGAAATTCAAGGCAGCGGTTGAAGCGCGGACCGGTGGCGACATCGAAGTCAAAATTTTCCCCAGCAATGCACTGGGCAACGATGTGGAAGCGACCCAGCAGATGCAGTTGGGAGCGATCCAGGGCGGGATCATCCCCACGGCGAAGCTGAGCAGCTTTGTTCCGGCGCTGCAGTTGGTTGACCTGCCATTCATGTTTCCGTCACCCAAGGTGATTCACGAGGTTCTCGACGGCCCGGCGGGTAAGGAATTGCTTGCCACTTTGGACAAAGTTGGTCTCAAGGGGCTGACCTTCTGGGAAAGCGGTTTCAAGCAGTTCACCTGTGATCACGCAGTAAAATCTCCGGCTGATTTCGAAGGTCATAAAGTCCGGGTAATGCAAAGCCCGATCATCATGGAGCAGTTCAAGGCTCTGGGCGCCAACCCGGTGCCGATTGCCTTCACGGAAACCTACAACGCCCTGCAGCAGAAAGTGGTCGAGTGTCAGGAAAACCCGCTGGTATCGATCACCAAGATGAAATTCTATGAAGTGCAGTCGGACGTGATTATCAGCAATCATGCCTATCTGGGATACGCTTTCGTGCTGAGCAAGCGTTGGTATGATGGCCTGAGCGCTGAAAACCAGAAGATCCTGAGCGACGCCGCGGTCGAATTCACCGCTTTTCAGCGCGAAGATACAGTACGCCGGGAGGCGGGATATCTGGCCACGATCAAAGCCAGCGGCACCAATGTCACACATCTGACCCCGGACGAGTTGAAGGTGTTCCAGGCCGCGACGCGTTCGGTGCATGACATGTTTGCAGGAAAGATCGGCAAGGAACTGCTGGACATGTTTTACACGGAAATCAGCAAGCATAATCAGTGATTTCGGATTGAGTGGCTCGGCTGTTGGCCAGTTCATGCGGTTAACGGCCGGGCCCTTTCATTCTTAAGACATGATGCTCTGGAGGCCTTGGGGCGGATGCATTGCCTTAGGCGACTGAATACATATTCTCACCGTCTCGAGGAGTTTCTCATCGCCTTCTTGCTGGCGACGTCGTCGGTCGTCCTTTTCGCCAACGTGTTGGCCCGCTATGTCTTCAACTGGGGGGTTTCCTGGGCGGAGGAGTTGGTCCGCTACGAGATCATCTGGATGGTTTTCATCGGCGGCAGCGTGGCGGCGCGTCAAGGCATTCATATCGGTGTGGACATTTTGGTGAAGTTTTCGCCACGCCCGTTTCGTCGTCCCATATCCATTTCACTCAACGCCATATCCTTCGTTTTTTGTGTCTGTTTGGTCATCCTTGGAGGCGACCTCGTCGCTCAGACAAAAATGTTCGGGCAGGTCACGCCAGCCCTGGAAGTGCCCATGTGGGTGGTGCAGATGGCTGTTCCCGTGGGCGGGGGACTGATGGCCGTGCGATTTCTTCAACGCATCAGTCAATCGTTGCAAGACGGCGATGATGCCACCCATACCGACGGAATCGGATAATCCATGATCGTCGGATTTTTCATTTTACTCGCGGTGTTCCTTGTCATTGGCGTACCGATTTTCATCGCTCTTTCCGGGGCGGTCCTCGCGTCCATGTGGTGGCAGGGCGACTTGCCCCTCGCCATCGTCATCGAGCGGTTGTTTGCCGGGCTCGACAAATTCTCACTGATGTCGATTCCGTTTTTCATTCTGACCGGAAGTCTGATGAGTGCCGGCGGCTTGTCGCGGCGCATCGTTCATCTGGCCAATCTGCTGGTTGGCCGGTTTACCGGGGGCATGGGTATGACCGCCGTTTCCTCCAGCATGTTTTTCAGCGCCATTTCCGGGTCAAGCCCGGCGACCGTGGTCGCTGTCGGCTCATTGCTTTATCCCGCCTTGAACAAACAGGGTTACAATCGCTCGTTTTCCATCGGTGTGATAATTGCGTCAGGCTCCATCGGAATTATCATACCGCCGAGCATCGTGATGATCGTCTACGCTGCGGTCACGGGTGTTTCGGTGGGAGCATTGTTCATGGCCGGTCTCGGCGCGGGTATACTGTACGGCCTGTGTTTCTTTCCCTATTGCTACTATCAGGCGCGGCGGGACGGCATTGAACGAATGCCCGCCCCCAGCGCCGGCGAACTGTGGCATGCCCTGAGGGAAGCGACCTGGGGGCTGGGTGTGCCGGTGGTTGTTCTTGGTGGTATTTACGGCGGCATATTCACGCCGACCGAGGCCGCCGCCGTGGCTGTCGTTTATGCATTTGCCGTGTCGGTGTTCATCTACCGCGAGAAGACACTTGCAGAGATGTTTGGCGTCTTCTCCGGGGCCGCGTCAACCACCGCTCAAGTGATGATCATCCTTGCGGCGGCCTCCGTACTATCGTGGTTCCTGACGTCGAATGGTATCGCGGTGATGATTGCCGAGCAGGTTCTGTCGCTCAGCAACAATCCGTATCATATTCTGTTCCTCATTAACGTAACCGTGCTCATTTGCGGCATGTTCCTCGATGCCGCGTCGATCATGGTGATCCTCGGTCCGCTGTTTTATACGATCGGCACCAAGCTTGGAATCAATCCCATACATCTTGGTGTCGTGCTGACCGTCAACGGGGCTATCGGCATGTTTACACCACCGTTCGGGCTTAATCTGTTTGTCGCCAGTTCGGTTGGCGATGTTGACTATCTGCAGGCGGTGCGCGGTGCGCTGCCGTTCATCGGCCTGGCGCTTGTCGCATTGGCGCTGCTCACCTATTTCCCCGATATCAGCATGTTCCTGCCCAGGATGATCTACGACGGAATCTAGAGCGCTTCCCTATGAACGTGAAGCGCTCTAGTCTCCGCGGCCGCAAATGACTTAGATCATGATCGATTCAGGAGGGTAAACCTAAGTCGATAAGACGTGATCGCCTTCAACATTCAGAGCGGGATCGGACGGAGAACCGGTATCCACTTTTCCTGATCCCGATCTATTCGCCGGACACCATCCGCCACAGTTTGTCCAGGCTTTCGCGGGCGTGCTCGCGGTGGGTGCGGTAGTGCACGTGCGCCGTCGGCGGCGCTTCCGGCGCAAGCTCGATCGACCAGAGCGCGCTCACGGTGTTCGGCACGAACGAGTACCTGACATCGATGATCCGGTTGGGGTTTTCCGGGTCCTGGGCCACGAAGCCGTCGCTGAACCGGCGGAAACGCTCGATGTCCCTGGCCTGCTGCGAGGCAGG
This sequence comes from Hyphomicrobiales bacterium, assembly GCA_021775615.1. Classification (GTDB taxonomy): domain Bacteria; phylum Pseudomonadota; class Alphaproteobacteria; order Rhizobiales; family JAJFHB01; genus JAJFHM01. Next base: position 5,434 of record JAJFHL010000133.1, on the reverse strand, counting down.
ATCGAGCCATGGCAGGTCGCGGCCGTGGTCGAGTTTCGCAATCGAAACGCCGGAAAAGACCCGCGGCAGGGCACTCGCGCGCACCGCATCCACGTAGAACCGATCCGGCGTCTCGTAGATCGTCTTCCAGACCAGTATGTTGCCGAAGCTCGGCTTCACTTCGAGACGGATCGGCGTATGCCCGCGCGACGCCGCGATCTCGCCGCCCATGGCAAGCGCCGCCTGGTGCTGCAGCGCGCCGGCCGCCAGATAGAGGCCGGCCCAGGCAAGCGCGATGCGCGCCAGCACCGGTTTTCGCCGTAACCCGGCAAGAAGGATGAGGATCAAGATCGGCACTGTGAACAGCGGATCGACGATAGAGACAACGCTCCAGGAAAACCGCTCACTGCTGAACGGCCAAAACAGCATGGTGCCGTAGGACGTGCACATATCGAGCAGGGCGTGCGTGGCGTAGCCCAGCGTGCAGAAAAGAAAGGTCTGTGCAAATGTCAATTGCCAGCGCCGCGCCAGTATCCAGTGCAGTGCCAGGGCGCAGGCCAGGCCGCCGACCGGAATGAAGATCAAGGAGTGGGTGAACTGACGATGATATTCGAGGAACATCAGCGGGTCCGCGTCGGAGCGGATGAAGACGTCCAGGTCCGCCGCCAGGCCGGCGACGAAGCCAAGAGCGCCAGCGATGCCGACGTGGTTTTTACTGCGCGTTGCCTGCGGCAACGCTGCCCCCAACGCACCTTGTGTCAGCGGATCCATTTATCGGCGATCCCCACTTTCTACTAGACACCTAGCACGTGATAGCCCGGCCTACCGGCGTCAATGCTACGCTCGCCTGCGGGCGACCCCTCACCTGTTGCCGGCAACAGCTATCTGGGCGTCGTGTTCGTAGCGCTTTTCAGGACGGTACGTGATGTAGTCCGCGCCCGCGACTCCGATCGCGATCACAAGGACGATGGCAGTCGTCAGCGCGTTGATATCGGACGTCACGCCGACTGCACTGAGTACGGAGGTTCGATTGGGCTGAAGTCGCAATTAGGAACCGTCTGGTGGGATCGATTCCCGCTCTCTCACCATTGAAGTGAGAATGACCCATAGTGCAGGTTGATCACAATTGATAATGTTTTGAGCTGGCCACGCGATGTCAATGCAATCCGTTGTGCCATCATTGCGTCAGGTGGCCGTCTGTTGAGAACTGAAGTTCGCGCAAGCTTTGCGCGTACCCAGCATCGCGTCAGATCACTGCAAGTCCTTTATTGCTACGGCACGGCTGTCATTCAAGGATATCGGCTTAATAGTGAAAACTTCATGCAGGAAGACATAAAGGAAGGCAAATGACAGGCACAGCACGACGATGCCGATTACCGAAGATGTGACTCGGATTTTGCTGGCAGAAATCTCGAGTTCAGTCGTGCTCTGGGGTACATTCATCTGCATTGCTTTATGCAGCTGCAATGCCGAAAAGGAGAGACCGGCAAGGACCATTACAACTACCAAGCCGAGCACTACATTTGCTGCAGTTGACTGCCAAGCAAAAACATCGCTCGTATGATTCATAAGCTTGATCGCATGCTCATATTGCTCAATTTGTGCGCGTTCGTAAGCCATACTAAGTTCAGCAGACGCAGAGGGGGCTGTCTGCGCCAGAACTTTCTGAATGACGTTGGCACACTTTTTCTTTTCGGCGTTGATGTGTTCAGCAATTCGTTCCGCTGAGCAGTTTTCTTCACCAATCTCGGTTGCACTCGGTGCTATTGACTTGACTTGCGCAAGCACGAAAGTGGAGACGAACAGGACGACAAAAAGCGCCACTGCACTATACCGGAAACGGGGTAGTTGCATCATGTTCTCACGATCCACCACACGAGCAGTATGTGTGCGAGGACCTATCACGTCCGCAGAAATCCAGGATTGTTTTTCGAGTGTCCGAGTCGAGGCGCCAGAAGGCTTCGCATTCGCGGTTTCGGGTGGTTCCACTTGGAGGAATTATCACGGGGTCAGTTGGTACTTGAATCTTATCCTCCACGTCTAGACCGCGTAGGCCACCAAAATTCAAATCCTGTGAATTGGCATGACCTACACAAGCCGCCGTAATGGCAATGGCGATCACTGTACGAAGGCCGAAATTCATCTCGGAGTACCCCCTTTTTCATGGTGAAGAGCTTAGGCAGTCTTCCCGACGAACCGTGAGTACAGCGTGAATCTTGCATTGCCGAAATTTTGGACAAGTTGCCAAATGTTGCCTTTTTGCAAGGTTCGGTGCACGCGATTATCCGTTCATATGAGGCCGGCCGGGGCTACACAGGTGCAAAGCTAGATGTTTTTGGCATCGGGCTCGGACAGGGTGAACGCTAAAATTTCAGCGGCGCTCGATCCGCAAACTGCCACGAATACGATCCGGGTTGCCGGCTACGCCTCGGGGCGCCGCTCATTCGTTGCCGGCGACCGCCATCTGCACGTCCCGCTCGCGCCGCTTCTCGGTGCGGTACATGATGTAGCCGGCACCCGCCACGCCGATCGCAACGACGAGGACGATGAGTGTTGCCAGCGCGTTAATGTCGGGCGTCACGCCGAGCTTGACCTTGGAGAAGATCAGCATCGGCAGGGTTGTCGCGCCGGGTCCGGCGGTGAAGCTTGCGATCACCAGATCGTCCAGCGACAGGGTAAACGCCAGCAGCCAGCCCGACACCATCGCCGGCGCAATGATCGGAAGCGTGACGTCGAACATCACCCTCAGCGGCGTCGAGCCGAGATCCATGGCGGCCTCTTCGAGGGATTCGTCCATCGACAGGAGGCGCGACTGAACGATCACCGCCACATAGGCCATCGAGAAGGTGATGTGGGCGATGGTGATCGTGGTGGCGCCGCGGCCCGCCGGCCACCCGGTCCACTGCTGCAGCGTAACGAACAGAAGCAGCAGCGACAGCCCTGTGATCACATCGGGCATGATCAGCGGGGCCGAAATCATGCCGGAAAACAGGGTGCGGCCCTTGAACCGCCCCATCCGCGCCAGGATCAGGCCCGCCATGGTGCCGAGGATCACCGCCATGGTGGCGCTGACGACGGCGATCCGAAGGCTCAGCAATGCCGCATCGATGATCTGGTCGTTTTCGAAGAGCTTGCCGTACCATTGGGTCGAAAACCCGCCCCACACGGTCGCCAACCGCGACCTGTTGAACGAATAGAACATCATCACGAAGATCGGCACGTAGAAGAACGCAAAGCCGAAGCACAGCACGGAAACCAGGAATGTCGATCGTTTGCCCATCAGCCTTCCTGCTCCTTCGCGTTGTAGTGATTGAACGCCATGATCGGCACCACCAGGAGGACCAGGAGGACCACCGCCACCGCGGAGGCCACCGGCCAGTCGCGGTTGAGGAAGAACTCGTCGGCCAGCACCTTGCCGATCATCGGACTGTCGGAGCGTCCGAGCAAAGCGGGAATGACGTATTCGCCGGTCGCCGGAATGAACACCAGGAGCGATCCGGCAACGATGCCGGGCAGCGACAGCGGCAGGGTGACATCGATGAAGGTGCGCCAGGGCCGCGATCCCAGATCCATCGCCGCCTCGTTGAGCGTCAGATCGAGGCGCTCGAGATTGGCAAACAGGGGTAGGATCATGAACGGCAGGTAGGAATAGACGATGCCGATGTAGACCGCGAAGTCGGTGTTCATCATCTGGATCGGCTCGGAGGTGATTCCGATACCGGTGAGGATGTCGTTGATCAGGCCGTTGTTGGACAACATGCCCATCCAGGCATATATGCGCAGGAGAAACGACGTCCAGAACGGCAGGATGACGAGCAGCAGCAGAATATTGCGCCAGGCCCCGTTCGCACGGGCGATCCCGTAAGCCATTGGGTACCCCAACAGGAGGCAGAACACGGTCGAGATCGCCGCGATCTTCACCGAATTGAGATAGCCCCACCAGTAGAGACTGTCGTCGGCAAGCAGGCCGAAATTGTACGACGCCATCTCCATGATTTCCGACCAGCTTGTGCCGATGCGGAACGGCGGGATCGCGATGGCGGCCTCGGAAAAACTGATCACCAGGACAATGGCGAAGGGCGTCAGGAAAAACAGCAGCAGCCAGAAATAGGGGATCGTGATGATCAGCTTGCGCCAGCCGATCCGGTTGAACCAGTCGCCAAATCCGTGGGCCTGCTCTTGCGTGCTCGCATCATCGGCGGCGGGCGCTTGTGTGGTATCGGAGGCCATCAGCGCTACTCCGTCAACAAGATGACTGAGGAGGGATGCCAGCTCAGCCAGACATCGTCGTCCCAGTCGATATTGCGTTCGCTTTCGTGTATCCGCCCTTCATTAAGGCGGGTGACACGCACCATCTCGCCGTTCTTGAGACGGGCGCGATAGAGCGAGTCCTTGCCGAAATAGCCAAGGTCCAGAACCTGGGCGGCCACCGCATTGGCTTTCATGGTGGAGGGCTTGCTGCGCTCGATCGAGACTTTTTCCGGGCGGACGGCGACGGTGACCGTGGTGCCTTTCGCCATGTCAGCGTCGGACGGCAACTCGAACTTGCAGCCCGCCTGCTTGGAGTCGATGTACAGAATGCCCGCCTTTTTGGAGGTCACCTCACCCTCGAACAGATTGATCGATCCGATGAAATCGGCAACGAAGCGCGAGGCGGGAAACTCGTAGATGTCGGTCGGCGTTCCGACCTGGCGGATGACGCCCTGGTCCATCACCGCAATGCGGGTGGCCAGCGTCATGGCTTCCTCCTGGTCATGGGTCACGACAATGAATGTGACGCCGATCTGCTCCTGAATGTTCATCAGTTCGAACTGGGTCTGCTCGCGCAATTTCTTGTCGAGCGCGCCGAGCGGCTCGTCCAGCAGCAGGAGCTTCGGGCTCTTGGCAAGGGCCCTGGCGAGCGCAACCCGCTGGCGCTGGCCACCCGACAACTGGTGCGGTTTGCGGGTCGCGAACTGGCCCAGCTGAACGAGTTCGAGGAGCTCGCGCACCCGGTCCTTGATCTGGCCCGCATTCATGTTCTCATGCTTCAGGCCGTAGGCGACGTTCTTTTCCACGCTCATATGCGGGAACAGCGCGTAGGACTGGAACATCATGTTGACCTGGCGGTCGTAGGGCGCGACGCCTGTCATGTCGGCGCCATCGATCAGGATACGGCCTTCCGTTGCGCTTTCGAAGCCGGCCAGCATGCGCAGCAGCGTGCTCTTGCCGCAGCCGGACCCGCCGAGCAGGCAGAACAGCTCGTCTTTGTAGATATTGAGAGTGACGTCATCGACCGCGGTAAAGTCGCCGAACCGCTTGGTCACCCCCTCTATGCTTATGTATGGCTCGGCGTTTGGATCTTCCCACGGTTCCACTGAAGTGTTTGTGGTTTTGCTGCCCGCCGCCATCTCGACATCTCCCCGCCCGGTTTTTCTTAGTGTCGGCGCCAGTCTCCGTTTCCCCCCGAGACCGG
>JAJFHL010000132.1 GCA_021775615.1 Hyphomicrobiales bacterium | reverse complement strand
TGCCTGCAGGCGGGCCCTCCTGACCAAACCCTGCGGGCGCGTCGGATGTGCGCCGCGCGGGCGTTGCAAAGGTTTGAAAACCGGAAGGTTTCGGGCACCTTTGCGCCTGCTCGCGACGCAAATCCGTCAGCGCAGAATGCGGGCCATTTATGAGTTCATGACCTAGTTTTCAAGCACCCGGAAGGACCGGTCAAGGGCATCGATGACGTGATCCACGTCCTCCATCTGCAGGCAGAGCGGCGGCACCATGCGCAGCACGCTGCGCGATGGTCCCGACTTCGACACGACGAGACCTTCGCGCCGGGTCTGCTCGAAAACGGCGGCGGTTTCCTCCGTGCCGGGCTCCTTGGTGCCCCGGTCCCTGACCAGTTCGATCGCCGTCATCAGGCCGCGCCCGCGCACATCGCCGATGACCGGGTGCTTTTGTTGCAGGTCATGCAGGCCCTGCAGCAGTTTGGCGCCGACAGTGCGGGCATTTTCCTGCAGCCCTTCGCTCTCGATCACCTGGAGCACCGCACGGCCGGCGGCGCAGGACATCGGATTGGAGCCGTAGGTGTGAAACACGATCTTCTCTTCCATCGGCTCGGCGATCTCGCGCCTCGCGACCACGGCGGCCAGGGGATAGCCGTTGCCGATGCCCTTGGCCATCACCACGATGTCGGGCACCACGCCGTCGCGCTCGAAGGCCCAGAAATGGTCGCCGGTGCGCCCGAAGCCCGATTGCACCTCGTCGACGATGGCGAGGCCACCCGCCGCGCGCACCCGCTCGAAGGCGCCCGACATATAGCCGTCCGGCATCGCGATGATGCCGCCATAGCCTTGCACCGGTTCGATGATCATGCCCGCCAGCTTGCCCGTTGTGGCGTAGAAGATCGTCTCGTCGAGACCGAGAAGATAGGCGCCGACGTCATCGCCATGGGCGCCGCGATAGGCGTTCGGCGCCGGCGCGAAGTGCACCCCGCCCAGGAGGCCGACATCGTGGCGCATGGCCGAGATGCCGGTGACCGACTGGGCCCCGTATGTCGGCCCGTGATAGCCGCCCTGCAGGGCGATGATGTCGGAATTGCCGCTGTAGGTTCTGGCCATCATAAGTGCGAGATCGATGGCTTCGGCGCCTGAATTGGTGAAATGCGCCACCCACTCATGGCCTGGTGGCATGGTTGCGGCGAGTTCTTCGGCAAGATGGGCCGGAACCGGGTGGTAGAACATGGTGGTGCAGTGCGGCAGCTGGTCGGCCTGCTCACGCGCCGCCTGGTTGACCTTTGGATGCGCGTGGCCGACCGAAATGCACAGGTTCATGGCCAGAAGATCGGTGAGCCTGTTGCCCTCCTCGTCCCACAGATACTGACCTTCGCCGCGGGCGATGATCAAAGGTGTCTGATAGGGCGCGAACTTGCGCTGCGTGGCGGCATAATAGCGGTTGCGGCGTCCGACCACGCCTTCCGTGCTCCAGTCGGTCCGGCCGCCGTCCGTCGCCGTATGCTCCGTCATTGCGCGATGCTCCAGTTTTTGCCGGCTTAGCGCCGGTATGGCCGCAATCCTGCGCGCGATGCACCGCAGGACGCAACCGCACAGCCGCGCCATCAGTTCAACTAATGTCGATCATCGGGTCGCTTGATGGCAGGTCTAGAGCTGAATCAGGAAATGTGGATACCGGTTTTACCGATCTCGCTCTAGCGTATAATCCGCCGCTGACGCAGCAAGAACATGAGGCTCGCATGCACCGCATCGTCGCGCTCTGGTGCCATCCCCGGTCCATGTCGACGGCGGTCGAACGCATCATGCGCGAACGCGGTGATTTCACCTGCCTGCATGAACCCTTCATGTATGACTATTACCTCCACCGGCAGGTGCGGCAGATGCCGTATTTCGAGCCCGAGGCCGGCAGGCCGGTGTCTTATGCGGAGATCCGCGACGATCTGCTTGCGCGGGGTGAAAGCGCGGACGTGTTCTTCAAGGACATGAGCTATTACGTGATGCCGGCCATGCGCGATGATGCAGACTTCGCCGCGCGCCTGACCCACGCCTTCCTGATCCGAAATCCAAAGCGGTCGATTCTTTCCTACCACAGGCTCGATCCGGACCTGTCCTGCGAGGAGATCGGCCTTGAGGCCCAGTGGCGCCACTTCGAATGGCTTCGCGACGACTGCGGTTTGGCACCGGCGGTGATTGAAGCAGAAAAGGTCCGGGAAGATCCCCGCTCCGCCATGCGGGCCTGGTGGTCGGCAGTCGGTCTCAACTTTGTCGAACGGGCCTTCACGTGGAACGACGCTGAGGCGCCGAAGGACTGGGGACAGGTCTCCGGCTGGCATGGAGACGTGCAATCGAGCACCGGCATTCGACCTGGGTCGGCGGCGGAAGATGACAAGCTTGCAGCTGAATTTGAGGCGGCCGCCCGGGATGCGCCTCGGTTGGCCGAGCTGCTGCGCCACCACGAACCGTTCTACGACCTCCTGCGCGCCGAAGCGGCACGCACAGCCCCGTCGAATTAACCGTCGCTCCCGCGAAAGCGGGAGCCCACTCGCATATGCAGTTGGCCAAGGTGGGCGCGGATAATGGCTCGACGCCTGCCGATCGCTACAGAACCGGGCTTCAGAAACTGTGCCGATGTCAAATGCGAGTAGGCTCCGGCCTGCGCCGGAGCGGCGATCGTGTGGTGCGTCTATTCCGAAGCCGGCGGCTGAAGGCTGTTCGGGGGCAGGTCCGGCAACAAGCGGTGCACTGCACCGATTAGAGTTTCCGTGGCCTTTTCGGCGAATCTGCGCGGCAGGTCACCCAGTTCCCGCTCGCGCGAAACCAGCACGATCTGGCGCGAGTAGCCGGCGATCGGCAGCCTGTGGACATCGAAGCGCATGCCTTCGGCAATGGCGTCGATCAGCAGTGTCGGGGTCAGGAGGGCAAAGCCCTGGCCGGCGGCCACCGGAGCCACCACAAGGCTCGCCCGGTCGCCCTCGATCGAGCGCGGCAGCTGCAGGCGCACCCGGCTCAGGTGCTGATCGGTGTGCATCCCAACCGGGGTGGTCCGCGACATGCGGATCAGCGGCAACTCTGCCGCGAGAGCCTCAAGGTTGTCGAGCGGTCCGGCATATCCCTCAGGTGTGATCAGGAGAAACTGCTCGCGCAGGACTTCGTGCCAGTCGAACCCCTCGAAGTCGAACGAGACGTCCGACGTGATGGCGAGGTCGACCTGCCGGTTGCGCAGCTGCGCCTGGTGGTCCGAGGCGAGGCCGGCATAGAGGGTCAGTTCCGGGATGCGGTAGCCGTCTCGGGCCAGTGCCGTGAGGTCGGGCGCCAGGGTGGTCGCAACCGAGGCCAGCATGGCGATCCTGAGCGCCGGCAGGGGCGCGTCCGTGGCGCGGCGAACGTCGGCCCGCAATTCCTCCAGCTCGGCCAGCACCGACACCGACCGGCGGTGCAGCGCCGTGCCCGCCTTGGTCAACTCGATGGGGCGCGACCGGCGGTCGATGAGCTTGGCGCCGAGCGCCTCTTCCAGATTCTTGAGATGTTGCGAGGCGGCCGACTGGGTGATGCCCAGCATCGCCGCGGCCCGGGTGACATGGCGGGTTTCGACCACGGTGGCGAACACCTCAAGTGCCCGCATCAGGTTGATGTCGAAAAGGCCGCTTTGTTTCTTCATGCGCTCCATCGCTGCCGGCGGTTACGTGGTACACGGGATCGAACATTAGTTTGTCTTATGAAGCGGCGAAAGTGTTGAAGTGCAAGGCCGTTCCGGCGGATCTTGGCGTTCCTTGATGAGAAGGACGGGACGCCGACGCGACATGGCATCAGGTGAGAGTGCACGCATCGTCATCGCCGGTGGCGGCATCATCGGCCTCGGCATCGCCTACCATTTGGCGAAAGCCGGGGTGGGCGACGTGCTGCTCGTCGAGCGCAACCAGCTGACCAGCGGCACCTCGTGGCACGCGGCCGGTATCGTCGGCACGCTACGCCCGAGCCTCAACCTCACGAAGCTCTCCCTCTACGCGACGGAGTTGTTCCCGAGGATCGAGACGGAAACCGGTCAGAGCACCGGGTTCAGGCGCACCGGCGGCCTCTGGCTTGCGTCGAACGAAGATCGCCTGACCGAGATCCGCCGTATTGCCGCCATGGGCGATCTGGTCGACGTGCATGCGCGCGTTCTGACGCCGGAGGAGCTTGCCGAAAAGATACCCTTCATGCGCACCGACGATCTGGCCGGCGCGCTCTGGGTGGAGGAAGACGGCCAGGCGAGCCCGGTCGATATCTGCATGGCCTACGCCAGGGGCGCCCGCGACGGCGGCGTGCGGATCCGCGAGCAGACGGGAGTGCAGGCGGTCGAAACCGCGAACGGCGCCGTGACCGGGATCACGCTGTCGACCGGGGAGCAGGTCCGCTGCGCGGCATTCGTCAATTGCTGCGGCGCGTGGGCGCCCTTGCTCGATACCGGTGGTTTCGTGCCGGTCCCGGTCCAGCCGGTAGAGCACATGTATGTGGTCACCGAACCCATCGCCGGCCTGCCGCAGCCGTTCCCGGTCACCCGCGACCTCGACAACCGCATCTATATCAAGGAAGACGCCGGCAAGCTGGTGATCGGCGGTTTCGAGACCAACGCCAAGATCTGGGATCCGGCGGGAGCAGACGGCGACCGGCCGTTCCTTGAGTTCCCCGAGGACTGGGAGCAGTTCGAGCCGTTCATGGAAGCTGGCCTCAACCGCGTGCCGGCGCTCGAGCATTCCGGCATCACCCATTTCATGAACGGCCCGGAAAGCTTCACACCCGACACCAGACAGGCCATGGGCGAAAGCCCGTTTCTGAAAGGATATTTCGTGGCCGCCGGGTTCAATTCCATCGGCATGATGTCGTCCGCTGGAGTGGGCAAGGCGATGGCCGAATGGATCATCGGCGGCGAGCCGCCGATGGACCTGTGGGAAGTGGATGTTGCCCGGTTCGATCCGGAATGTTCGACGAAAACCTTCATGGCAAGCCGGGTGCAGGAGGCGGTCGCTGCGCAGTATGACCTGCACTGGCCCTACAAGCAGATGAAGACCGGCCGCGACCTGCGGCGCTCACCCCTGCATGATGCTTTTGCGGCTGACGGCGGCGTGTTCGGTGTTACGGCATCGTGGGAGCGCCCCTTCTGGTTCGCCGAAGACCCGTCGGAGCGCGGGTTTGCCTACAGTTTTCAAGACCAGGCCTGGTGGCCGGCGGCCCGGCGCGAGGCGCAGGCCGTCCGTGACCGCGCCGCCCTCATCGAGCTGTCGCCCTTCACCAAGATCGATGTGTCCGGCGCTCAGGCGCTCGCGCTCCTGCAGTATCTCTGCGCCAATGACATCGACATGGACATGGGTCGGACCGTCTATACACAGATGCTCAACCGGAGCGGCGGCATCGAAGCGGATGTCACCGTAACGCGTTGCGGCGAAAACGACTTCCGCATCGTCAGCGCCGCCGCCACGCGCTGGAAGGACATGGCCTGGATTGCACGGGCACAGGCCGAGTTGGGAACGTCGGCGGCGGTCTTAGACGTTAGCGACGATGAAGCCGTTCTGGGTGTCATGGGGCCGAACGCACCCGCTTTGCTGAACGACCTGGCAGGTGGAGATGTTGGAGCAGCCTTTCCGTTCGGGTCATCGCGAGAGATCGGGATTGCCGACATTTCGGTGCGGGCGACGCGGGTCAGCTTCGTCGGCGAAGCCGGCCTTGAGCTCTATGTTCCGGCCCAGGCGGCTGCAGCGGTTTATGCCGCGCTGCGTGGCGCGGGCGCTGCTCTTTGCGGTCATTTTGCCCTCGAAGCCTGCCGTCTCGAAAAGGGCTACCGGCACTGGGGCCACGATATCGGCGCCGACGATACACCGCTCGAGGCGGGCCTCGGATTTGCCGTCGCCTGGGACAAGCCGTCCGGTTTTCTTGGCCGCGATGCGCTCATGCGTCAGCGTGAGGCGGGCGTGATGCGACGGTTGGTGCTCTTCGCCGTCGAGGACGGGCATCCGCTCCTCGTGCATGACGAGCCGATCTACCGCGATGGCGCTCCGGTCGGTCTCACCACGTCCGGCACCAACGGGTTCCGCACCGGGCTGTCCCTGTGCTTCGGCTATGTTCCGGTCGAACCAGGCGCACCGCGCGAAGCGGCCTATGAGGGACGCTATGAAGTCGGCGTGGCGGGCGAACGTTTCGGTCTCAAACCACTACCGCGCCCGCCCTGGGATCCGGACGGCGCGCGCATGAAGGAATGGAGCCCATGAAGTCGCACGCAAGGGTCGTCATCATCGGCGGCGGGATCATGGGCGTCTCGGCGCTCTATCACCTCGCCAAACGCGGCTGGAGCGATGTGGTTCTGGTCGAGAAGAACGAACTCACGGCGGGTTCCACGTGGCACGCGGCGGGCCTTTGCACTCATTTCGCCCACAACCCGACCATCATGGAAATGCGCGCCACGTCGGTTCGCCTCTACCGCGATGTTCTGCCCGAGGAAACCGGCCTTGCCACTGGGTTCCACGGCTGCGGGGCGCTGCGAGTGACCCGAAGCGAGGACCGCATGGCGGAGTTCCGTCATGTCCGCGGCATCGGCCGTTTCGTCGGCTACGACTTCAACGTCCTCACACCCGGCGAGTTGAAGGAGATCCATCCGCTCTGTGAAACCGAGGGCATCATCGGCGCGATTCACGAGCCAGATGACGGCCATGTCGACCCGACCCTCGCCACCAACGCCATGGCCGCCGCCGCACGGGCAAACGGCGCGGAAATCTGCCGGCACACCGAAGTGACCGGCATAAGCCGCACCGCGGTAGGCGAATGGAAGGTGGCGACATCGAACGGCGACATCATCGCCGAGCACATCGTCAATGCCGCCGGCACCTGGTGCCGCGAAATCGGCACCATGATGGGCATCGACCTGCCGGTGGTGCCGATGCTGCATCAGTATCTGGTCACCGACCGGGTTGCCGAGGTTGCCGGCAGGATCGAGGCCGGCGCGCCGGAGCTTCCGATCATCCGTGACCCGGAAGAAAGCTGGTATGTGCGCCAGGAGCGCGACGGCCTGATCGTCGGGCCCTATGAGAAGGACGCGCAGCCCTGGTCGGTCGACGGTGTCCCGCCGGACTTCGGCATGGAACTGCTGCCGCCCGATCTCGACCGGGTCGAGCATATCGTCGCCAAGGCCATGGCACGCGTTCCCGCTCTGGCCGAAGCCGGCATCAAGACCATCGTCAACGGCCCGATCACCTTTACGCCCGATGCCAATCCCCTGATCGGCCCGGCCTTCGGCCTGCCCAATGCATGGCTCCTGACCGGCTCCAGCATGGGCGTCATGGAAGGCGGCGGCGCCGGGGATTTCCTTGCCGAATGGATCCTCGACGGCGCCCCGCCGCGCGACGCGCTCGCCGTCGATGCCCGCCGTTTCGGCGGCTATGCCGACCGCGACTACCGTCTGGACAAGGCGGTGGAGTGCTTCGGCCTCCAGTTCGGCGTCCACTATCCGTTCGAGGAACGCCCGGCGGGGCGCCCGCGGCGCACCACACCGATCCTCGAAGCGCAGCGCAAGGAAGGTGCGGTGCTTGGCGCCGCCTACGGCTGGGAACGGCCCAACTGGTTCGCCGGTGAGAATGTCGACCCCGCGCCGGCACTGACGTTCCGGCGCCCCGAGTGGTTTCAGGCTGTCGCCGAAGAATGCCGTGCCGTGGGCGAGGCGGTCGGCATCGCCGACCTCAGCGCCTTTTCAAAGTTCGAAGTCGCCGGGCCCGGCGCGTCGGCGTTTCTGGAGGGCCTCGGCGCCAACCGCCCGCCACGGCGCGACGGACACATTGGCCTCTTTCATGCGCTCACGCCCGCCGGCGGCATAGCATCGGAGTTCACGGTGACGCGGATCGCGCCTGACCGTTACTACCTGACCTCAGCCGCCGCGGCGGAGCGCCACGACGAGGATCTGCTGCGCCGGCGGGCCGCGGGTTTCGATGGCGTTGGCATCGCCAACGTGACCGACGCAACTGGCATTCTGGGGGTCATGGGGCCGTGCTCCCGCGACGTTCTGGCCACGGTCACGGATGCGGATCTCGGCAACGATGCCTTCCCCTGGCTGTCGGCGCGGGAGATCAAGGTGGCGGGTGTCGCCGCGCGGGCCCTGCGGGTCTCCTATGTGGGAGAGCTTGGTTGGGAGCTGCATGTGCCGATGGCCGGTCTTTCCGCCGTCTATGACGCATTGCGCCAATCGGGCCAGCTCCACGGCATGCGCCCCTTTGGCGCCTATGCCATGAACTCCATGCGCCTCGAAAAGGGCTACCGTGCCTGGGGCATGGATCTCACCACCGAGCGAACGCCGTTCGAGGCCGGGCTTGGGTATCTTGTGCGTCCGGAAAACCGCGAATTCGCTGGCCGCGACGCGCTGCTTGCCCGCGACGCGAGCCCCGATGCATGGCGCATGACCCTGCTTGAGGTCGTCTGCGCCGAAGCGCTCGATCCGTTCTATTTGCACACCGTCTTTTCAGACGGCAGGCCGGTCGGGATCGTCACGTCGGGCGCCCATGGCCACCGAACCGGCCGTGCGCTCGCCCTCGCCTATCTGACACCCGACGCGCCGGCCGGTGCCCGACTGAGCGTCGATATCATCGGCGAGCGGTTTGACGCGGTCGAGCTGGCGGCAGCGCCATACGACCCCGCGAACCGTCGGTTGCGCGATGAGATGCATCTTCCGGAGGCGGCAGGACATGGCTGAAGACCTCAAGCAGACCGCGCAACGCAAAAGCTCCGGGCGCAAACGCCGCGGTGGCGGACGGTCGGCGAAGGCGGCGGAACGCAGGCGCGAGACCGCCGACCGCGCACCTTACATTCAGCGCCGCCTCGGCACCTTCAACGTGCTCGGCGAAGAAGGCCTCGCGCTGATAGAGCACAACGCCGATCTTCTGTTGCGCGACGTCGGCATGGAGTTCCGCGACGATCCTGAAATTCTCGACATTCTCCGTAATGCCGGCGCCGACGTGAAGGGCGAGCGGGTCCGCTTCGAGCCCGGCATGTGCCGCGATGCCATCCAGGCGACCGCCCCGCGCCAGTTCAAACAGCACGCCCGCAACCCGGCCAACTCCATCATGATCGGAGGCGACAACACGGTCCTGATGCCGTCCTGGGGACCGCCCTTCGTCCATGATCTCGACCGGGGCCGCCGCTACGCCACCATTGACGACTTCCAGACCCTGGTGAAAATCCATCACACCATTCCCTATCTGCATCATTCGGGCGGGGTCGTCTGCGAGCCGGTGGATCTGCCGGCCAACAAACGTCATCTCGACATGCTGCTCGCCCATATCCGCTATTCCGATCGCGCCTTCATGGGTGCGCTGATCGGTGCGGAGAGAGCGCAGGATTCCATCGACATGGCGAAGATCGTCTTCGGCGAGGCATTCATCGCCGAGAATGTCTGCCTTTATGCGGTGAGCAACACCAACGCGCCGCTGGTGCTCGATGCCAACATGTCCGGCGCCCTCAAGACTTACGCCCGCAACAACCAGGCGGTGGCCTGCACCCCGTGGACGCTCGCCGGCGCCATGAGCCCCTGCACGGTGGCCGGAACGATGACCCAGGTTCTGGCAGAGGCGCTCGCGACCCTCGCCCTCCTGCAATGGATCAATCCCGGTGCGCCCTGTCTGATGGGGAGCTTCGCCTCGACCATGTCGATGCAGTCGGGCGCCCCCACATTCGGCACCCCGGAGGCCGCCAAGATGGTTCTGGCGTCGGGGCAACTGGCCCGCCGCCTCGGCGTTCCCCTGCATACGGTGGGCTCGCTGTCCGCCTCCAAGCTGCCCGACGGCCAGGCCCAGCAGGAAGCCACGTGGGGCCTGCTGATGGCCATGTTTGCCGGCGCCAATATGATCAACCACGCCACCGGATGGCTCGAGGGCGGCCTGTGCACCGGCTTTGAGAAAACCATCATCGACGCCGACATCTGCGGCAAGGTGGCGAGCCTCTTCGAGGGCATCGATCTGTCCGACAACGCCTTCGCCATGGACGCCATTGCCGAGGTCGGCCCCGGCGCCCATTTCCTCGGCTCCGAACACACCCAGGCGAATTTCGCCTCCGCCTTCTTCCAGCCCGCCATTGCCGACAACAACTCCTATGAGCAGTGGAGCGTGGAGGGCGGTCTCGACGCGGCGCAACGGGCGAACACCCGCTGGAAGCAGCTTCTGGCGGAGTACGAGGAACCGGCGCTGGATGCTTCGATTCTGGAAGGGCTGGAGGAGTTCATCGCCAGGCGCAAGGCCAGCATGCCGGACCAGAGTTACTATTAGGGATCCAGACGCGGAAAACTCGAAGCAAGCTAATTCAGAGTTCTTGTCCCGGCCAACGAGCCGGGACCCAGGGGCAGCTCCAAACCACCTTGCCGTTTCGCCCTGGGCCCCGGATCAGGGCGAAACGCCAAGGTGGTTTGGGGCGTGAAAAGGTTTTTGGAGCAGTTTTGCGCCCGCTCGCCGGAGCGTCGGTGTGTGGGGACCGTCCTGGATTTCTCCGAGGGCACGAAATCTTCACCACACCGGGAAGTTTAGGCTCCGGCCCACCGGTGACCATGTCACATTGGCGTTCTGAACGCTGCGGTACACTATGACCAATCCGCTTCGGCGCCTGACGCACCGCGTTGCGTGGGCAAAAGGAACAAATTCATGCACCAGCTGAAAACGCTCGTCCTGGCACTATGCCTGCTGACCGCTTCTTGGCACGTGGCCGCCGCGCAGAACGCCAATCTCATGGGCAGCGAAGGCTCGCCCTACCTGCAGCAGCACAAGGACGACCTGGTGCACTGGATGCCGTGGGGCGATGCCGCCTTCGAGCGCGCCAAGCTTGAAGACAAGCCGGTTTTCCTGTCGATTGGCTATTCCACCTGCCTGTGGTGCCATGTGATGCGCCGCGAAAGCTTCACCCATCCCGAAACGGCGAAGTTCATCAACGACAATTTCGTTGCGATCCTGGTCGACCGCGAACGCCGTCCCGATGTCGACGAAACCTATGCGCTGGTGACCCAGCTCCTGTCCGGTGTCGGCGGCTGGCCGACCAACGCCTTCCTCACGCCGGACCGCAAGCCGTTCTATGCATTGATCTACGCGCCACAGGACATTCTCCTCCAGACGCTCGAGGTCGCCAGTGACCGCTGGACCAACAACCGCGAGGAAATGGTCGCCGAAGCCGAACAGATCGCCGGCGTGATCCACCAGTTTCTCACCCGCCGCGAGGCGGCCGTCGAGCTGACGCCGGACAGACTGCGGGACGCCAGCGAGCTGGTCATCTCCCGTTTCGATCCCGATTACGGCGGAGTTGCCGGCGGCGCCAAGTTCATGCGCCCGGCATTGCTGCTCTTTCTGCTGCGCCAGGCGGAGACCAATGAGGCGGCACAAGCGCTTGCCGCCGTCGAGACGACGCTGAAGGGCATTCTCAATGGCGGCGTGCACGACCACGTGGGCGGCGGGTTGCACCGCTACGCGGAGGATGCCGCCTGGCAGGTGCCGCATTTCGAAAAGATGCTCTACGATCAGGCGCTCATGTCGCAGGCCCTGCTGCGCGCCGCGGCCCTGACCGGCGAGGGACGGTATGCCGCCGGCGCCCGCGGCATTTTCGAGTTCGTGCTCGAACATCTGAGTGAACCTTCGGGCGGGTTCTATTCCGCCCTCGACGCCGCGACCGGGGAAGAGGAGGGCACCTTCTACCTGTGGACGCTGGACCAACTGACCGAAGTGTTGGGCGCCGACGATGCGGCCTTCGCCCAGAAGATGTTCGGCGTCACGGTCGAAGGCAACTTCAACGGTACCAACATCCTCTATCTGCGCAACACGCCGGAAAACCTCGCCGGATTCTACGAGCTCGATGTGGACGCCGTGAGGGAGCGCATCGCCGGCATTCTCGGCAAGCTGCAGGCGGTCCGTACGGGCCGCACCATGCCGCACACCGACCGCAAGATCATCGCCTCATGGAACGCCGCCATGACGGTCGCTTTCGCCGAGGCGGCGGACCGTCTCGGCGAGGCGCGTTACCGCAAGGCCGCCATCGACAACGGCACGTTCCTGTGGGCCTCGATGCGCAGCGAAACCGGCGGTTTCAGGCGCAGTTACTTCGAGGGCGCCCTGTCCGGCGAGGGCACTCTGCTCGACAATGCCTATGCGGCGCTTGCCTTCATCGCTCTTTATGATCTCACTGAAGACCAGGCATGGCTCGACCGCGCCTCCGAGACCGCGTCCTTCGTCGTCGAGAAGTTCCGAGACGAAGAGGCCGGCGACTATTTCATGACGCTCGGCGACATCGCCTTCGGACGGACCAAGCTGCGCAATGACGGCGATATGCCGTCCGGCAATGCAGTGATGCTCGAAGTCTTCGCCCGCCTCGCCAAGCGCTCTTTGGAGCCCGAACATGTGTTCAATGCCGAAGCCCTGTTGGCGGCGCTCTCCGGTATGGCGCTCGGCGACCCGGTTGCCCATGCCTACACGCTGCTCGCCGGCGACCAACTGCTGCGCGGCGAACGCGCCGCCCGCCAGTTCGCCGCCAAGGGCCGGGTCCGCGCCGGTGCCGAGCTCGACGGCGATGGTCTGGTGCGCGTCAAGGTAACGACGCTGCCGGGATGGCACATCAATTCCAACGCTCCGCTGGAGGAGGACTTCATCGCCACCGAGGTCGCCATCACGGGACCCACCGTGCGTTCCGGCGCCATCACCTACCCGAAGGGTGTCGAGCGCAAATTCGGGTTCCACGACCAGCCCCTGTCGGTCTACGAAGGCGACATCGAGATCACCGCGAAGCTGGGCGGCGGCACCGCCGGCCCTGTTACGGTCGAGCTGACGGTTCAGGCCTGCAACGAACAGATCTGCCTTCTGCCCGAAACCGTATCGTTCCGGCTCGACCGGCTGATTGCCGCGCAGGCCAATTAGGCCCGGCGCGCCGCCGCCATTGCTCTTGCCGGTTATGTAATGATATAACAGGCAATGTTGAGGCGGTTTGGACAAGTGAACCATGGAACAACCGGTAACGGCGGTAACCGCTGATGCGGCGGCGGAGCCGGAGGGGGCGCGAGCCCTCGCCCATGCCCGGCACATCGGCGTCTTCCGCGGCGGGCGCTGGCTGGTACGCCATGTCGACATCACGGTCAGGCGCGGCGAGATCGTAACCGTGATCGGCCCCAACGGGTCGGGCAAGAGCACCAGCGCCAAGGCGCTCCTCGGGCTGATCGACGTCGACGAGGGCGCAGCGACGATCGCCAAAGGCGTGCGCGTCGGCTATGTACCGCAGTCCATATCCATCGACTGGACCCTGCCGCTCACCGTGGCGCGCCTGTTGACCCTGACCGCCCGGCACTCCAAGGCCGAGATCGCGGCGACCCTGGCCCAGGTCGGCCTGCCCGACATGGCCGATGCGCCGGTCCAGACCCTGTCCGGCGGCGAGTTCCAGCGCGCCCTTCTGGCCCGCGCCATCATCCGCAAGCCCGACCTTCTGGTGCTCGACGAGCCGGTGCAAGGCGTCGATTTCACCGGCCAGATCGCCCTCTACAAACTGATCCGCGACATCCGCGACCGTTTGAACTGCGGCGTGCTGCTGATCTCCCACGACCTCCATATCGTCATGGCCGAGACCGACACGGTGGTCTGTCTCAACGGCCATGTCTGCTGCTCCGGCACGCCCAAATTGGTCGCCGAAGACCCCGAGTACCGCCGCCTCTTCGGGCCGGCCGCCTCCGAGGCGCTGGCGGTCTACCGCCACGATCACGACCACACCCATGCCCATGACGGCTCCGTGGTCGCCCTGCAAGGTGGGGCTCACCACGACCATGACGGGGCGGGCGATGCTTGACGATTTCTTCACCCGTGCGCTCGTCGCCGGCATCGGGTTCGCGGTGGTCGCGGGGCCGCTCGGATGCTTCATCATCTGGCGCCGCATGGCCTATTTCGGCGACACCATCGCCCATTCCGCCCTGCTCGGCGTCGCGTTTGCGCTGCTGCTCGAGATCGACGTCATCGCAGGCGTCTTCGTCATGTCGGTGGTGATCGCGATGGCGCTTTTGGTGCTGCAGCGCCTCGGCACCCTGTCGAGCGACACCATTCTCGGCATTCTGTCGCATTCGGCACTGGCCCTGGGCATCGTCATCATTTCGCTGATGACCTGGGTGCGGGTCGACCTGAAGGCCTATCTGCTGGGCGACATTCTCACCGTCTCCAGGGCCGACATCGCGGTGATCTATGCCGGTGGCGCGGTGGTGCTGGCGCTGCTCGCCGCCATCTGGCGGCCGCTTCTGGCGGCGACCGCAAGCTTCGATCTTGCCCGCACCGAGGGCATGCATCCCGAGCGCGTGCGTCTCGTCTTCATGCTGCTCATCGCCGCGGTCATCGCCATCACCATGAAAGTCATGGGCATTTTGCTGATCACCGCGCTGTTGATCATCCCGGCCGCCACGGCACGGCGGTTCTGTTCGTCACCGGAACAGATGGCGCTGTGGTCGGCAGCGGTCGGCGCTGCCGCGGTCGGCCTCGGCCTGTTCGGCTCGCTCCGGTTCGACACGCCGTCCGGCCCCTCCATTGTTGCCGGCGCGATGCTTATATTCATAGTGAGTCTCGTCCTGTCGCTCGCCGTCTCCCGTGTGGCGGCGAGAACGTTCAACTCCAGGGGCTGACGCCATGACTTCGTCCGATCTGACCCGCAATCAACAAGTCGTCCTCAAGGCCCTGTCGGGCTCCAACGTGCCGTTGTCGGCCTATGACATTCTGGATCTGGAGCAGGTCCGCGATCAGGGGCTCAAGGCACCGCTCACCATCTACCGGGCGCTCGACAAACTACAGGCGCTGGAGCTGGTGCACCGCATCGAAAGCCTCAATGCCTTCGTCGCCTGCGATCATGGGCCCCACTCCGAACCGGTCGGGTTCATGAGCTGTGATCGGTGCCGCAAGACCATCGAACTGCCGGTCGGCGCCTGCGAGGACGTGCTGCGCTCGTCCGCCAAGGCCAACGGCTTCAAGCTCGACAGGATCACGGTGGAGGTCTCCGGCCGCTGCACGGATTGTGTTGAGGGCACGTGAGGGGTCTGGCGTTCCGGTCGGACGGCCCCCTCAATTCGACTTCAGTTCCTCGCCGAGAATATCGAAAGCCTTGCCGAAGCCCTTCAGTGACACATTGATGTTGACCGGCTGCTCCTGCAGGTTCTGCAGTTGCACCCGGGCCATCGCGCCGCCCTTCAGTGTGTCGAGCAGGGCCGAGTTGAGCGCATGCACCGCTTCGCAGAATGTCTGGACGCAGGTCCGGTAGGTCATCACCAGATGCGGATTGTCGTCGACCTGCACGATGATGCCCTTGTTGAGCAGCAGCCCGAGCGGCGTGCGCAGGGTCATCACCTTGTCGCCGTCCGGATTGAGACCGATCAGCCAGGCCAGCACCACCTGCTTGGTCTGGGCGTTCGACAGGCGCTGCATCATGGCGCAGCTCTTTTCGCCGCCTTCGTTGGACGCACAGGTCACCGTCCAGTCGCCAACCACCTGGTTGCTCGTCTTCTGGGTCGGCAGGTCCTCCGGCTTGTCCTGTGCGGCGGCAGGACCGGCCAGCAGCAGTGTGGCGGTCGCTGTCGCCGACAGCAATTTGCAGATCCGGTTCATGACGCAGTACCTCCGGGCGCACGGCGCGCGTGTCGGGAATTCATGTTCAGTATTCTCTGACTGGCGCGATGGCGCAACGGCAAAACCGCGGCCCGGCCTGTTATGCTTAACGTACCCTGTCCGCTTCGCGGCCCGGCGCTGCCTATCCGAAGGCTGGAATCTTCGACAGGCGCTGGCTGAAAAAGTCCAGCACCACCCGGATCCGCGCCGTGTTTCTCAGGAGACGGTGCGTCAGCACCCATGCTTCCAGCGACATGTTGAATTCGTCGGTCAGGATGCGCGTCAGGCCGGGGCGGCCAAAGGCCATCGAACAGGGCATGGCGAATATGCCGAGACCGCATTCCGTGGCCTGGATCTGGTTCAGGAGGCTGTCGCTGGAAAACCCGATGCGCGCACCGTGCGCTTTTTCCCGCAACCAGATGCACTGTTTGAAGTTCGCCGTGTCGCCGATCGACTCGATGATCGCATGCTTGCGCAGGTCGCGCGCGCGCTCGGGCGTCCCGTGTTCATCGAGGTAGGCGGACGAGGCGTAAAGCCCGAAATAGATATCGGTCAGTTTGCGGCCGACCAGTTCTTCGGTGTGGAGGGCGCCGACCCTGATCGCGATGTCGGCTTCACGGCGCATGATGTCGAGCGCCCGGTAAGCGCAGACCAGTTGGATGTCGATGGCCGGGTAGGCGTCCTTGAGTTCGCCCATAAGCGGGGAGACGAAGTTGAGGGCGAAGTCCTCGGTCGTGGTGACGACCACCCGTCCGGACGCGCTGCGGTCATCGATCGCCGCGTCGCGCTCGATGGACCGCGCCTCCTGCTCGATGGTTCGGGCATGGATGAGCACCCGCTCGCCGGTGGAAGTCAGCTGGTAGCCATCCGGTGTGCGATCGAACAGATGCGCCTCGAGGCGCTTCTCCAGATCACCCAGGCGGCGGCCTACCGTCGGTTGTGACACGTCGAGCGCCCTGGACGCCGCCGACAAGGTGCCGTGGTCCGCAATGGCAATGAGATAGCGATAGTCGTCCCAGTTCGTCATGGGCCGAAATGATAGCAACTTGACGCCGATAGTCGCCATAAATATTTCTATAGCACCTATTCATTAGTGTTTCTTCCAGCTCTGCCGGGAACCGGTTAAACTGCCGAAAGACCAGTATTTCCAGGTGGTTGGAAATTGTATGCGTACATACAATTGTATTCCGTGTACGGTGTAAATTCATCGGCATCGACCATCGGGCAACCTGCTGGCGGGGACACGGGTGTATGGTGCAGGGGCCGGCGAGAGGGCGCAGGCTGAAGTCGCGGAAGACAGCGGCCGACCTGCGCGTGAATGCGCCTCCGGTTCAGGCCAGTTACAACTATTCCGATGCCTCCCTG
>JAJFHL010000131.1 GCA_021775615.1 Hyphomicrobiales bacterium | reverse complement strand
GTCACCTCGCCGCCGCGCGGAGGCTTGACGGCAACCGCCGGCGTCATCTGCTCCTCGGTCAGCCAGAACTGCACAGGAAACCGCTTGCCGACCTCCACGGCGTCCGGTGCTTCGACCGTGGGGTGGCGCGAGAGTCGACGGGCGCCCTGAGCGTGAAGGGGGCTCTCGCCGTCTCCAATTGCGCCGCGCTGGCGAAGCATGGCAAGCCTGGTTTTGGCAAGGCCGACAAAGACGCCGTCCGGAAACCTCTCTATATAGGCCTCAAGCACGCTCACATCCCTGCTCTCGCGAACGGCCTGCCAGTAGATCAATTCTTGCGCGCCCGAACCGGTTTCCTGTGTCGACGTGCTTTCGGACGTCTTACCGAAATAGAAATCGCCATAAGCCGAATGGTCGTGCCATGGCCGTTGCGCCTGGCCCGTGGCGGAATAGACCTCGTTGCGTGCCTTGCGGAACACCTGGTTCGCTTCAAGTCCGGGGTGCCGGATCGCCTTTGCCAGCGCCGCCGCATAGGCGCCGTGCCGGCCGGCGCCGTCAAGGGCCACCGACCCCGGATTCGACGAAAACGCGATGTGAGTCCCGACCGGCGGGTCGACCCGTGCCAGCCCGCGTTGCGGTGCACGAAAACCACGCATCGGAGGATAGTCCCGTGCGGCGTCAAGAACGACGATGTTGGTCGCGGACCCACCGCGATCCATCGCCTGCAGGATCCGCGTGAGAGCCACCGCGCCGAAGTGGACATCTTCTTCGTTAGCTAATTCGGCACCGACGGGAAGCAGGAAGTTCTCGCCGTCCACCTGCACTCCGATACCGGCAAAATAGAAAAAGCCGACAGCGTCGGTGCCGTGCAATCCGGCAGAAAATGTCTGAATCGCCGCCAGCATCGCGCGGCGGTCTGCATTGATCAGAAGGGTTACCGCAAAGCCGACACCTTCCAGTGCGTCCGCCATCAGGACGGCATCGTTTTTCGGATTGACCAATTGCGTGGAGGAATAAGATCCGTTGCCGATGACGAGAGCAACGCGCTCCGCCGCCTGCCCACCGGAATGGAAGCAGAAGATCAGGAGTGCAATCAGCAGCGAAGTAAGCGCATTACCCATGTCACGATCTCAACTCGACCGCGAAACTATAGGAGATTTCCACCGCCCGCAGCTGTAAACTCCTGTGCTGTCGCAGATTTAATGAAGCGATACCCTTTGCAGGCAGAGCGCGCTTACGGCACAACGGCGCTGTTCAGCGCTCTCCAATTTACCGCATTTCCGACATGTTGGGGCGCTCGGGTGCGGCCACCGAACTTCTGATCCGCTGTTCGACTTCCGCGGTGATCACGTCGTATTGCTGCAGTTGCTCGGGTCTCAGGATCTTTGCCAGCGCGGAGCGGGTGCGCTGTCCAAGCGCGCTCATGGCGCCGGAGGCGGAATACAGCTTCATGGCGCTGGGGCTGTCGTCCTCGGGATCGATGCCATTGCTTTTCAGAATTTGCATGAGCTCGGCCTCGCTTTGGTCGAGGACGCTTTGAACCTCGGACCTCTGCTCTTCGGAAAGCTGGATACGGCCCTCGATATCGGCGTTGTACATGTTGGCGGCGGCATTGAACGCTGCCCCCAGTATGGCCGTCAGCGCAAGCGAGAACACCGCGAACGCCGTCACGATTCTGAAAGCTCTTGGCATGGTCGCAACTCCCTACGTCCCCAGGCGCCGGGGACAGACTCACCGTAGTTTGAGTCGATTTGCGACGCAACAACAGGTCGACCGAAACGACTTCACTTTCCTGCGCCTTTGCCGCCCGGCCCCTCGTGTAACAGAACAGGCGCCCCGCATTTCCGGAGGACAGCAGTTAACCTTAGCGGACGGCGAGGCCCCGGGTCGCGCTTGACCCTCCCGGGGCTGCATGCGAAGCTTTTTTCCTCGAACAGACGACAAGCGCTATCCAAAGGCGCGGGAAGGCCATGGGAGCGCTCTTTCCAGGTCAGAGCTTCACCGACGCACCCGCGCCTTCCGGCAGCGGCGGGCCGATTGTGCTTGCCGCCGCGGCCACCGGCATCACCGACCTGATCGACGAGTTCAGCGGCGACGTGGATTCGATCTTCGGCAGCGCCGGCATCGCCCCGGAAATGGCCGGATCGCCGACACTCAAACTGAAGCTCGCCTCGTTCTGCAACCTCTTCGAACAAGCCGCGCAGAACACCGGATACGACAATTTCGGCCTGTGGTTCGGCAACCGGTTTCAACCGCGCGACCTCGGCCTTTGGGGCTATGCGGCGGTCTCTTCGCCAACCCTTGGGGCGGCTCTGGAGAGCCTGGTGGGGCTCTTCAAGTACCACCAGGATGCAACCGAGATGACCTGCGGGCGCGGCGCCGACGGTCTGATGCGCCTCGAATACCAGATCGTCGCGCCGGACATTCTCGAACGCCGGCAGGACGCCGAACTTTCGCTCGGCATGTTCCTCAATGTGTTCCGTGAATGCTGCGGAGCGAACTGGGCGCCCGAAGAGGTGCATTTCGAACACCCCCAGCCACTTGAATGGAATGAGCACGAACGGGCGTTCTCGGCGCCGGTCTACTTTTCGCAATCGACCAACGCGCTCCTGTTCCGCGACGACATTCTCAACCGGGCCATGCCCGGCAGCGACCTGCGGCTGATGGCGATGATGCGCATGTGCCTGGAGCAGCTCAGCGCACAACCGCAGACCGGAGGGGCGCTGATCGACCAGGTGCGCAACACGATCCGCTCAAAACTCACTGAAGGGTATCCGACACTCGATCGGGTGGCGGAGATCTTGAAGCTGACACCGGGCGTGATCCAGCGCGAACTCGCCTTCGAGGGCGTCGCCTACAAGGACCTGGTGGAAAGAACCCGCCACGACCTGGCGCTGATGTATCTCAAGCAGCGCCAGCTGCAGTTCTCCGAAATCGCCTTCCTGCTCGGCTATTCGGAGCTCTCCGCCTTCTCACGCGCGGTGCGTCGCTGGACCGGGGAAGCGCCAAGGACGGTGCGCGCCAGGCTGTGCGGCATGTGAGGCGGTGGTCGCTCGGGGCATTCTTTCCTGCCCTATAATTCACTCATCATCCCGGCCGCTAGTGAAACAGCCTCACGCCTCCTCAAGCGCTTCCAGTGACTCGGGCAAGATCTGGCCGCCATCGACAATGATCGTCTGGCCGGTGATGTAAGCCGCCTCTTCGGTGGCCAGGAACAATGCGGCGTTGCCGATATCCTCGACGATGCCGAGCCGTTTGAGCGGCACCGAAGCGGCCATGGTGGTGAGGTAGTCTTCGCCCAGTTCGATCAGTCCTTCGGTCAGTATGTTGCCAGGCATCACCGCATTGACGGTGATGCCGTATTTGGCAAGCTCGATGCACGCGGTGCGGATGAAGCCGAGCTGGCCGGCCTTGCTGGCGCCGTAATGGGTCCACCCCGGAAAGCCTGTCACCGGGCCGGTGATCGACGAGGTGACGACCACCCTGCCCTTGCCGCACTTTTTCAGCTCCGGCAGGCAGGCCTTGACCGAGATAAAGGTGCCGCGCAGGTTGGTGCCGAGCACGTCGTCCCACTCCTCCGGGTCCATGGCCTCGATGTTAGCCTGCGGGAAGATACCCGCATTGGCGCACAGCACATCGAGGCCGCCATGACGCTCGGCCGCAGCGGCGCAGGCCGCCTGCATGGACGAGAGATCATTGACGTCGGCGGAGAAGCCGGACGCGGTGCCGCCGGCCTGGCTGAATTCCTCGGCCGCTGCTTCCGCGTCGGCCAGGGTCCGCGCCACCACCAGCACCTTTGCGCCGGCCTTCGCGAACACGCTCGCGATGCCCTTGCCGATGCCCTTGCTGCCGCCGGTGACCATGACCGAGCGGTCTTTCACTGGTGTAAACATGCGTTCGCTCCTCCCTGATTTTCAAACCGTGCATTGATGCCCTTTGACGAAAGTGTAGCTGCGATCAGTCTCGCCGTATTGACATTGTGCGTATGCAATTTGACAGGCGGAGCCTGTGTCAGAGAGCCGTGCCGAGCGCCAGCCAACGCTCGACAATTTGCCGGCTGACCTGGCTGTGCTGGCGGTAGTGGGTCTGAAAGCTGCGGTCGAACTCCTGCTTCATATGCGGCGCGTCGCGGTAGAGGGTCTCGGCTGAAACCCGGTACCAGCCGCGTGCGATATCGAGCGTCACCTCGACATGAAACTGAGTGCCGTACACCCGCTCGCCAATCCTGAAGGCCTGGATATCGCAGGCCCCGCCGGTTGCGAGAGTTTCTAGGCCGGGCACATTGCGCACAGCCTCGTAATGGTTCTGAAAGGTCGAGAAGGTTGCCGGAACATCCGAAAAAACCGGATCGGCCGACCCTTCCGGCGTGACCGACACCTGATTGAACCCGGTTTCGAGTTGACCCATCGCAAACACCTCGCCGCCCCAGGCCCGTGCCACCACCTGGGCGCCGAGACAGACGCCGAGCACCAGCCGCCCCTCTTCGTCGAACCGCCTGGCCAGCGCCTCGAGCTCGAGCAGATAGGGGTGCTCATCCACATCGTTGGCGCTCATGGCGCCCCCCATGATGATCAGGCCGGCATAGTCTCCCGGCTGCGACGGCATGCCGGGATAGTCGAACGGCGACCAGCTTGCATGCCGCTTGGTCGGCATGATGGTGTCGTAATAGTCCCCGGCCTCCAGAATGGTTGTGCCAAGGGCGCCGGCGGGCGCGTAGGGGTCGGCTGTCACGACCAGGAAGGTCCGCATTCTCGGCTGCCCCTAGTTCGCGGCCGGCGCAAGCCGATAGATCCGCTCGGCGTTCTGGCCTGAGACCCATGTCTTGATCTGCTCGGCATAGTCCGGGCTGCATTCGTCCAGTTCAATCCAGTGATCGAGCACGCTGTCCAGGCTGTTCTTGAAGCGCATGGCGCCGAGATAGAACAGTTCAGACAGTCCAAACGCGTCGGTTGAAAACAACTGCTTGGTGAAGGGCGCCATTTCCAGCGCTTCGCGCATCACGTTGCGGTAGCTCGGCCCGGCCCAGTTCTGTACGAAGCCGACATCGAAATAGATGTTGGGAAAGTTTTCCGCGATCATTCCCGCCTCGCGGTGAAACGGATAGCAGTGCAGCAGGGTCATCGGCACACCCCAGGGCTCGACCGCCCTGAAATAGGCTGTCAGGTGCGAGGGGTCGCAGGCATGCATCTCCACATCCGCGTCTCCCAGACCGATGTGGAACTGGATCGGCAGGCCCTTCTGCCGAGCGAGATCAGCGCCGAACCACAGGATGTGGCGCTCGAGCACTTCATCGCCGATGCGCACTTCTCCGGTCGCCTCGATGTCCGCCAGCCACCTTGACGCGGCGGCCTCGATGTCCGCCCGGCTGGGCGCGGTCGGATCGATCCTGAGCGTCGAGCGATAGGCAACAATGGTCTTGAGGCCGACCACACGGTCGTGCAGCGACGCCTCGACCGCTGCTTCGAAGGCATCGGCATAGCCTTTGGCGTCACAGCCGGCGCGCATCACCTCTTCGGCCACCGCCTCCATCCGCACGACCTCGAATGCCGGCATGTCGGCCGCCGCGCCCAGTTCGTCATAGGTGCACAGCAGGCCGGGCCGGTTGCCGGTGTCGACCACATAGGCGGTGATGCCGGACTGTTTCAAAAACCGCCGGTTGACCTCGGCGGCGCCGAGTTCCAGCCGCCGCGCCACGTAGTCTCCGCCCTCGGCAAACTTTGGCAGATCGAGCACCGGTGCGCACCAGCGGCGGATCGCCAGGCCGACCGGCTTGTCCCAGTGACTGGTGCCGAGTGGCGCCGGAGCAAAACTCTCCGATATCATGCCCTCGAATTCATCGGGATCAAGATCGCGGCCCACCACCGCGTGACAGTGATGATCGATCATCGCCCGGTTGCTCCGGCGCACGTTCATGTCGGCTCTCCATCAATCGGTGTTGGGGTCGCAGGTTCAGTATGTCTCGGCGTAGCGGGCAAAGGTCGCTGGATCATCGAGCGGCGCGGCGGCCATTTCGTCCTTCTTTACGGTCAGGAAGATCTCGTAAAGCGCCTCGGGCAACCAGGACTGCACCACCTTGTCGCGGGCAAGGCACTTCAAGGCCTCGTCAAGCGAGCCGGGCAACGCTTCGACGCCGATTTTCTTGCGCTCGGCCGCTGTCATGCCCGCCGGATCAACGGTGATCGCGGGCGGGGTGGGAAGCTCTTCCCTGATGCCCTGCAACCCGGCCCGGATCAGGAGAGTCAGGAGCAGATAGGGATTGCACAGGTTGTCGGCGCCGCGGAACTCGAAGTTGAAGCCGCGCCCCCTGTCCTTGCGGTTCTTGGCCGGCAGGTCGCAGATGCGCACCACCGCCTCGCGGTTCATGACCCCGAATGCGGTGAACCCGGCGCTCCAGCTCGAAGGTCCGATGCGGGCGTAGGAAATCGGAGAGGTCGCGGCAAACGGCATGATCGCCTTGACGTGCCGGATGATCCCGGCGGCAAACTGCCCACCAAGCACGCTCAATCCATCCGGCTGATCGCCATCGAAAAACGCCGGGTTGCCCTTATTGTCGCGCACCGAGAAATGGACATGGGCGCCGTTGCCCACCTGATCGGGCGCAAGCTTGGGGGTGAACGTGGCCTTCAGTTTGAAATGACGCACCACGTCGCGGATGATCTCGCGAATGGCCACCGCACCGTCGGCGGCGGCCATGCCCCAAAGAGGCTTGACGCTCAGCTCGTACTGCCCGCGGCCGAATTCGGGCTCGAACGCTTCGACCTCGAAGCCGGCCTGCTCGAGCGCCGCGACCAGAAAACCGCCCATGGGTTCGGCGGCCCGCAGGGCTCCCAGCGCCATGCACAATTCAGGTTCGAAGCCTTCGCCGGAAATCATGAACTCGTATTCGAAGGCGGCGCAAAACTCGAGACCGACCTCGCGCTTCAGATCGTCCAGCGCCTCGCGGTACATGTTGCGGATGCAGCACTCGAACGGGTCGCCATTCGGATCGATTGAATTCGCCATCACCAGGTTGAAGCCCGGATAGTCCGCCGTGCGCGGCACCTGAACCAGGGATTCGGGCGCCGGCACCTGACGCACTTCGTCGACCGGTCCCCACTTGTTGGCGACGATGCCCCATGTGGGGTTGAGGCCGTGCATACAGGACGGGAAGCCCAGACCGTAATCCATCTTGCCGTCGAGCCGGTTGAGCGGAATGGCCCGTACCCGGGTCGAACCGCACAGGTCCTGCCAGCCGAGAGCGACCAGTTCAATGCCCTGCCGGGACGCCGGTATATCGGGATCGAATTTCGGGCTGCCTTTTTTTGATTTTGCCATTGCGGTCTCTCCAGGTTCATCCGGTTCACGGGTTCGATAGAGGCCGCACAGGGTGGAAAAAAATTTTGCCGGCGTCCAGCATCAAAATCTTCGCGACGCGGGTGCAGCCACCATTCGGTGCTCGAGACCGGCCGATCCCAGCAGGATTGAACGGCTCGATCAAACTGACTAACCTGCGCGCGCTGCCGGGCCCTAAGGGGGTTGGCTCCAGCGTCCACCCCGCGCCGAGGAGGGAACTATGAGCGGCGATCCCGCACCAACTTCCAGATTCAATTCGGACGGCCGCGCGCCGGTGCTGGTGCTGTGCGACCACGCCGGCAAGGCGGTACCGTCCTGGATCGGCGACCTCGGCATTTCAGACGATGACCTCAACAGCCACATCGGTTGGGATATCGGTGCCCTCTGGATGGCCGAACGCATCGCCGCGCGCATGGACGCGCCTGGCGTCGCGTCGAGCTACTCGCGCCTGGTGCTCGACTGCAACCGCCCTCTCACCCACGCAGCGCTTATTCCCGAAATGAGCGACGGCGTCGCAATTCCCGCCAATGCCGGACTGAGCAGGGAACAGGCGGCGACGCGTATCGAGCAGGTGTTCCTGCCATACCACTATGCGGTCAGGGATGAACTGGCCCGGTTCGCGGCGCAAGGTGTCGAGCCCTTCATTCTGTCGGTTCACAGCTGCACTGATGTCATGGACAACTTTCAGCGCCCGTGGTCGATCGGCATCGCGCACAGTCCCGATGAGCGCGTCTCGCGGCCACTTCTCGGAGCGCTGCGCGAGAGCGGCGGCTTCGAAGTCGGCGACAACGAGCCCTACGCCGTGGACGAAAGCGATTACACGGTTGTCGCGCACGGCCTGGAGCGCGGACTGAAACACGTACTGGTCGAGGTGCGGCAGGATTTGATTGGCGAGCGCGACGGCGCGCACCGGTGGGCGGACATTCTCGTAGACGCGCTGGAGCGACTGGATTTTGTTTAAATATCAGGCAGTTGATGCGTGACTGCGCCCGGTTTGCACAAATGTTGTATTTGGCAAAGTGGTGTTAATGGTCTAATCTTTGACCCATTGACGGGGGTGAACATAACCTGAGAACCGGGTGTCTGCGTGTCAAGAGTTGACAGCCACGTGTCAAGCCACCCGTATTTCGCGTTCTTAGGCTGATGATCTGATAGCTTGAGCAGGACCGAACGAAAAACAACGACCAAGAATGCTGTAGCAGACGGAGGGAAACATGGACTATTCACGTCTCGTTAAACAACTCGCACACTCGAACCCGTTGAGACATGCACCAATGAACCGGCGCGATGCGCTGAAGGGCATTGGCGCCACCGCGGCCGCGGCCGGCATGGCATCGATGATGCCGCCCAGCGCACAGGCAGCCCGCGAACTGACAATGCTGACCTGGGACGGTTATGTCGACACCCGCGTGCTCGACACCTTTACCGACCGCCACAAGACAAACGTCAAGTATGAGCTGCACACGTCCGATCCGGACTCGGTCAACAAGCTGCGCGCCGGCCAGACCAACATCTGGGACATCATCAATCTGAACAATCCCTGGGCGCGTGAAATCATGTGGCCGGAAAACCTGATCGTCGAGCTGCCGCGCGAGCGTTTCGATCCCTATTTCGAAAAGATGCTGCCGATGTTCAAGCCGCCCTACAAATGGGCGATGAGCCAGGATGAAGCCCACCTGCTCGGCGTCTGCCAGCGCGTCGACACGTTCGACTTCGTGGTCAACACCGACAAGATCTCCGCCGACATGGGCAAGGATCAGGGCTGGGATCTGTTCAACGACCCGAAGATGAAGGGCAAGTACGGCATCCTCGCCTATGACAACTGGAACATCATGCACATGTGCCTTGGCGCCGGCCTGCATCCGTTCAAGGAGAAGACCGACGACCAGGTCGCGAAGTTCGAGAAAACCGCGCGGGCATGGATCAATGGCGCAAAGGTCATTTCCGATGACTTCAATGCATTGAACCTGGCCATACTCAACGGCGAAATCGACGCCTACTTCTCCGGTGGCACCTATTCGGTTTCGGCCGCGCGCATGGAAGGCGAGAACCAGCTTTACCACGTGGCACCGAAATCCGGCGCGGCGGACGGCAAGGGCGCGATCAACTGGATCGAACTCAACTCGGCGGTCAACAATCCGGACTTCCACCCGGCCGCGTTCGACTGGCTCGAGTTCATCCTGCAGCCTGATGTCTGCTACTATGTGGGCACCGCGGGCGGCTTCCTGTTGCCGATCGGACAGCTGTCGGATCCCGAAGTGCTCGCCAAGTTCTCGAAGGAAGAATTGAACGCGTTCCAGTGGGACGAGTTCGATTACCGCATCGAGAGCGCGGTGGAATATGACGTCGTGCCTGACTACAACAAGCTCTACGACATCTACACTGCCGCCCTGCGCGACAAGAGCTGACATCAAACGGGAGGCGCGCTTGCAAAGCGCGTCTCCCAAACGCCTGTTTCGGGCTGCGTGACGCTTTCGGGATTTGAGTGTTCGCGCAGCCCGTTTCAAATGGTGCAGCGGTTAGGTACTGCTTGATCAAATCCTGAAATGGACAACAATGAGACGCGTGGTCTTTGAGGGGTCGCGAAGCTTTTCGCGATGGGACGGATTTAGAGCATGACGGCTAAGGACGGGCGCAAGACAATATTGCGCATCGAAAACCTGACCAAGGAATTTGGTCACTTCACCGCGATCAACAATGTCTCGCTCGACATTATCGACGGCGAGTTCTTCACGATCGTCGGCCCGTCCGGCAGCGGTAAATCCACCATGCTGCGGATACTCGCCGGTCTCGAACGCCCCACCGCCGGTAAAGTCTACATTCGCGACGAGGTGATGAACGACGTGCCGGCCAACCTGCGGCCGACCTCCATGGTGTTCCAGTCTCTGGCCCTGTTCAACCACAAGACCGTGGGGCAGAACATCGAGTTCTCCCAGAAGATGAAGGGCGTTGGCGCAAAGGCGCGGCGCGAGCGCTGCCTTGAAATGATGGCCATGGTCCATCTGCCCGAGGATTTCGTCAACAAGCCCATCACGCAGTGCTCCGGCGGCGAGCGGCAGCGCGTCGCTCTGGCGCGGGCGCTGGCATCGGACCCGGATATCCTGTTCTTCGACGAGCCGCTTTCGGCAATGGATTTCCGCCTTCGCAAACTCCTCGAGGTCGAATTCAAGGATCTCCACCGTCGCGCCAAGAAGACCTTCGTCTACATTACTCATTCGCTTGAAGAAGCCATGATCATGAGCGACCGGATCGCCATTCTGCGCGCCGGCGAGGTCGTTCAGGTCGGAACGCCGGACGAGATCTACACCACGCCGAACTCGAAGTTCGTCTCCGAGTTCATGGGCGAAATCAACACTTTGGAAGTGGAACGCGGCAAGAACGGCCGTTTCGACTGCCCGCAGATCGGGCACAGCGTGAAGGTCGCGAATGCGCCCAAGGACTTTGACAGAGGCTATCTTATCATCCGGCCGGAGTCGGTCAGGTTCCTCAAGCGCAAGACGGACGCGGAGAACCAGGCGACGGGCATTTTGTTCAATGAGTATGCGCTCGGATCGCGGGTGCAGTATCACGTCAAGTCCGCCGAGACGACCTTCATTGTCGAACGCCTGCGCGAGGATGCCTATCAGGGCAATGTTGACGACGAAGTCATGATCGGCTGGGACGCGGCGGATGGAATTCTGGTGAGCGACTAGACGGAGCGCGAACGCCTGCGGGCGCGAGGAGAGAGGACCCAACGTGTCGGACATGACGACAAGAGTACCCGCCAGCCCGTTTCGCCTCAGCGCCGGGGCCAAATGTGCGATCCCGCTCGGGCTCCTGTTCCTTGTCGCCTTCGTGGCGCCATTGTCGATCGTCCTCGGTTTCAGCTTCCTTCCCGAGCGCACCTTCGGTTTCACCGGCGAACTGACTCTCGAAAACTACGAACACTTCTTCACTGAAGGCTATTACGGGACCTTCCTGTGGACGTTCGGCCTGGCCTTTGCCGCAACCTGCTGCTGCCTGGTGATCAGCTATCCGGTGGCCTATGGCCTGGCGCGTGTGTTCGGCGGCTGGGCGGCGATCATCACCCTGATTTTCGTCTTCCCCATCTTCGTTTCGGAGAACCTGCGTCTGGTCGGCTGGACCCTGGTTCTCCTGAAGGGCGGCGGCGTGCTGGCCTATACGATTAATATGCTCACCGGTTTTGAAACCGGCACCTTGCTCTACGGGCCGGGCTCGATACTGCTCGGCCTGACCTACGTCTATCTGCCGTTCATGATCTTTCCGATGACGCTCGGCATCTCGATGGTGCCGAAAGAGCAGGTCGAAGCGGCAAGCGACCTGGGCGCCAACCGGCTGCAGATCTGGCGCGAGGTCGAACTGCCCATCGCCATGCCGGGAATCCTCATCGGTGTGCTTTTGACCTTTGTGCTCGCGGTCGGGGCCATCGCCGAGGCCAAGATCCTCGGCGGCCAGTCCATTGTGCCCATCGCCCACTCCATCCAGCATGAATTCACCTATGCGCAGAACTGGCCCCTCGGCTCGGCCATTTCGGTGCTGGCGATCGTCCTGGTCGGCATCATGGTGTTCTTCGTGCTGTCGCGGGTCGATCTCGACCGACTGCTTGGAGGGCGCTGAGATGTTCAGCGAAACCAAACCCTGGATGCGCAACACGATCTATGCGTGGACGGCGGCGGTCGTGGTCTTCATCTACATCCCCATCGTCGTCATCATCATGGCGTCCTTCGTCAAATCGCGCTTCTTCCGGCTGCCGGTGCGGGCCTGGGAGACGAAGTGGTATGAAGAAGCGCTGACCGCGAACCTGATGCATCAGTTGCATCTGACATCGTTCTATATTGCCGGTTCGGTTGCCATTCTCTCGGTCATTCTGGGATTCTTCGGCGCACTGGCCTTCGCGCGCTATGAGTGGAAGGGCAGGCACCTCTACCAAAAGCTGCTTATGGTGCCGATCTTCTTCCCCCAGGCGGTTCTGGGGCTGGCGCTTCTGCTGTGGTTCACGTTTCTCGGGATCATTCCCACCTGGCACACCGCGATCATCGCACATCTGGTGTGGATCGCGCCGATCGTCACCCTGGTCATTTCCATTCAGGTCTACGGTTATGATACGGCGCAGGAAGAAGCCGCCTTTGACCTTGGAGCCAACCGGTTCCAGGTGCTGCGCGAGGTGACCCTGCCGGCGCTTGCGCCCGGCCTGTTGTCAGGGGCGCTCTTTGCGTTCCTCCTGTCCTGGGTCAACTTCTCCCTGTCGACCTACACGACCGGGGCGGACAACACGGTCACCGAGTGGCTCTACGCCAAGATGATCGTTGGATACACGCCGCTGGTTCCCGCACTCGGGGCCCTGTCGGTCTATGGCTCGATCATCATTCTTGTTGTCGGCTACCTGGTCTACCGGGCCAGGGCGAGGTCGAAAGCCGCTTCTTCATAGGACCTGACCGATGGGCAAAGACTTTCCCACCACACGTGAGATTCCTCTCGTTCCGGGGCAATCCGGGTTGCTGTTTGTCGATGTGCAGAACTTTTGCGCCCATCGCGACGGCGGCGAGTTCGCTGGCCTGAACGATGGCCAGTTCGAAGACGAATTCGGCTACTTCTTTGGTCAGCTCACAGGCGGCATCGTGGCCAATATGCAGACCCTTCAGGGCGCGTTCCGCGCCGCCGGCGTCGAAGTGCTCTACACCACCATCGAAAGCCTGACCAAGGACGGCCGCGACCGGTCCCTCGACTACAAGATTACCGGTTTCAACGTGGCCAGGGGATCGTGGGACGGCAAGGTGATCGACGAGATCGCACCCGGCGATGACGAGATCGTGTTTCCAAAATCCTCGTCGAGCGTCTTCATCTCGACCCATATCGACTATGTGCTGCGCAATCTCGGGATCCGGCAGCTCGTGATCTGCGGCCTGGTGACCGATCAATGCGTCGAATCGGCGGTGCGCGATGCCTGCGATCTCGGCTATCTGGTGACCCTGGTGACCGACGCCTGCGCCACCTACAGCCAGGAGCGGCACGATCATTCGCTCCGCGAGATCAAGGGCTACTGCCGCCAGACGACCACTGCGGAGCTGGTGTCGGAAATCGGCTAACAGGCTTGCGTCCTTGACATATCCTGTTCATTGGTCCGAAATATAGACCAATGAACCTTCATTCCGACAAACCGACATCGACCGGTGTTCTTTCGCCCACGGAAGACATCATCAAAGACATGACCAACGGCCGCATGGTCGTGCTGATCGACGATGAAGACCGCGAGAACGAGGGCGATCTTGTTGTCCCCGCGCAGTTCGTGACGCCTGAGATCATCAGCTTCATGGCGATCCACGGGCGCGGTCTGATCTGTCTCGCCCTGTCCGGCGAACGCGCCGGGCATCTCGGCCTCAGACTTCAGGACCGGCGGCATCTCTCCGATCTCGAGACCGCCTTCACGGTCTCCATCGAGGCGCGCGACGGTGTCACCACCGGAATTTCGGCGAATGACCGGGCGCGCACCGTGCAGGTGGCGATCGATCCCGCCAGAGGGCCGGACGACATCCGCACACCGGGGCACATCTTCCCCCTGGTCGCGGTCGAAGGCGGAGTGCTGGCGCGGGCCGGGCATACGGAAGCCGCCGTTGACTTCGCGCGCCTTGCCAACCTGCAGCCCGCCGGCGTCATCTGCGAGATCATGCGCGACGATGGCGAGATGGCGCGGCTGCCGGATCTCGTGCCTTTTTGCGAGCAGCACGGGCTCAAGCTCGGCAGCATCGCCGACCTGATCGCCTACCGGGCCCAGCACGACCAGATCATCAGCCGTCACCATGAGGCGCCGTTCAATGTCGGCCCGGCAGGCGATTTCAGGCTGGTCGTCTACAAGAGCCATCTCGACCAGACCGAACATTATGCGCTGGTGAAGGGCGACATCTCAGGCCCCGAACCGGTGCTGGTGCGGGTGCATGCCCATCATCTCCTCAACGACATGCTGTTCGATACCGGCGAAGGCAAGGCGGGCGACCTCCTGAGCGGATTGCAGGCGGTTTCGGATGAGGGGCGCGGCGTCTTCGTGCTGATCTACGAGCACAGCCCGTTTCCGTCGGAGCGCCTGATGGCACGCGCCAGCAATGGCGGGCCGCCGCCGTCCGAGCTGCGCGAGATCGGCATCGGCGCACAGATCCTGCGCGACCTCGGCATCCGGTCGTTCGAGCTCCTGACCAACTCACCGAAACACATCGTCGCCCTTGAAGGCTACGGGCTCACCATATCCGGCACGCGGGAATACGAGATGCGGTCCGTCTCGCTGGACCGGTGATGCCCGAACGGGCTTCACAGTTTCGCCATCTGCCCGCCGTCGACCACGAGATCTATGCCCGTTACGAAAGACGCCTGGTCCGACAGGAGATAGGCGCAGGCGCCGGCGATATCTTCCGGTCTGCCGATCCGGCCAAGCGGCGTGCGCGCCTCCATGGCGCGGACCCGTTCAGGATCGGCGTAAATCTGTTCCGTCATCGGCGTCACCACGCAGCCGGGGCAAACCGTGTTGCAGCGAATTCCGTCGCCGGCCAGTTGCATCGCAAGCGAACGGCTCGCCGAAACCATCGCGGCCTTGGACAGCTGGTAGGCATCGCTCGGGCCCCCTTCGAAAATATTCTCCATGTTACGCAGGCCGACCATGGAGGCGACATGCACCATGGCAGGCGCCGGGCTTTCCTTGAGAAGCGTCAGCGACTGGCGCGCAAGTTGAATCGCGCTGAGCGTGTTAATCTGCATGGTGCGGTCGATCGTGTCGCCCCGCAGGTCGAGCATCGACCCGTCATCGGGCGAGAAAACGCCGGCGGAGGTGACGAGATAATCGACGCCGCCCGCCGCTTGCGACCGTCTCACACATTCGGCTATGACCGCGTCATCGGTGATGTCACCGCGCACAAACGCGGTCTCGTCGATGTGCCCGTCAAGCGCCTCCGGCCTGTCCTTGAGATCCGTTGCGATGACGTGGATGCCGCATTCCGTCAGCATTATCGCGCAGGCCAGGCCGATGCCGCCACCGGCGCCGGTTACAATGGCGTTACGTCCCTCGAATGTCAGCATGACCCGTCTCCCTGGTTTATGAAGAGGCTTTGCAAATGAGATTATCGAACAAGCGTGCTGTCGTGACCGGCGCCGGCACCGGTATTGGCGCCGCCTGTGCCCGCAAGTTTGCCGCGGAAGGTTGCGCCGTGGCGATTGTAGATGTGGACGGCGTGCGCGCCAACACCGTTGCGGGCGAAATTTCCGAAGCGGGAGGCGCGGCCATCGGCATCGCGGCGGACGTTTCAGAGGCGGAGAGTATCGCCGCCGCCTTCGACGTCGCGGAAGCGCGCTTCGGCGGCGTCGATATCGTGATGAACAATGCCGGCATCGTGCATCCGGACGACGGTGATGTGGCGGAGACGCCGGACGCCGCCTGGGACCGCACCATCGACATCAACGTCAAGGGCGTGTTCCTCGGCTGCAAGTTTGGTGTTCCGGCCCTCAAGCGCCGGGGCGGTGGGGCCATCCTCAACACCGCCTCGATCGTCGCCCTGGTCGGTTCGTCGCCATCGCAGATCGCCTATACCGCTTCGAAAGGCGCGGTGGTGGCGATGACCCGCGAGATCGCGGTCTGCTATGCCCGGCAGGGCATCCGCGCCAACGCCATCTGCCCCGGCCCGATCGCAACGGAAATGACCAAGCAGGTGATGGGAGGTGCCGATCTGGCGGAAGCCTACCGCCAGCACCTGCCAATGGGGCGGATGGGCACGCCGGAGGAGATCGCCGACATGGCGGCCTATCTGGTGTCGGACGAGGCAAGCTACGTAACCGGCCAGACCATCAGCGTCGATGGCGGGCTGACCAGCGCCTATCTTTGCCCGCCGGACTGACGACGCCGGTACAATGACACTTCGATCATCACCGAACCATATGAGGACGAAATGCGCCTAGGCTGGCCTTCCCTTCAGGACCCCGGGCCATGCCGTGACCGATACAAAGAACCTCACCGCCGAACTGGCGCTCCTTGCAGTGCTCGCCCTTCTCTGGGGCTCTTCATATCTTTTCATCAAGATTGCCGTTGCGGACATCCCGCCGGTTACGCTGATCGCGGCTCGGGTTTCGATTGCCGCGCTGTTTCTGGCAAGCGTCATGGCGTGGCGCGGAGAACGCCTGCCGCGCGACGCGGCAACCTGGCGGGTGCTGTTCATCCAGGCGATCCTCAACAGCATCGGCGCGTGGACCGTGCTGGCCTGGGGCCAGCAATATGTCGACGCAGGGCTGGCCAGCGTTCTCAACTCGACCTCACCGGTCTTCGTGTTCGCGATCACTGCGCTGCTCACCCGCCACGAACCCGCCGGCGTTCTGAAACTCTGTGGCGCCTGCCTCGGCCTCGCCGGGGTCATACTGATCGTCGGCGTCGATGTGCTTGAAGGGCTCGGCCGCGAGGTCGCCGGACAGATTGCGGTGCTGACCGGCGCGGTGCTTTACGCGGGCGCGGCGATCTACGGGCGGCGCTTTGCCCGTCTGCCGGCAACCGTCACAGCGACCGGTACGATGCTCTGGGCAAGCCTTTGCCTGGTCCCCCTGAGTCTGGCCGTGGACCAGCCCTGGACGCTGCGCCCTTCGGGTGAGGCGCTGGCGGCGGCGGGCATCCTTTCGCTCGCCTGCACCGGCGGCGCGCTGCTGATCTATTTCCGCCTCGTCAAGACGCTGGGTTCGATGGGCGTGGCCAGCCAGAGCTACTTGCGGGCCGGCGTCGGTGTGATCCTGGGCATGGTGTTCCTGGGCGAGCAGATAGGTTTCGCCGTGGGACTGGGTGTGGCGGCCGCCCTGTTGGGCGTGGCGGCGCTCAACATGCCCGCTCGCCGCCGCTGATCGAATAACCAAGCGTGTTTCCCCCCGGACCGTTCGGTTTTGCACTTCCCTCGGATCTGGTCCAAGCTGTCTGGTCTTCCGATGGCTGAACGAGGCTCGACATGGATTCTGATGAAACTTCGCGGGTCAATCGCTGGCAGCGTTTTGATGACTGGGACAATCGGCCGCTTCGGCTGGACAAATTTGCAGCCGAAGACCCGGCGAACGGATTTTCGGCCTTTGCCGGAAAGAACGATCCGGCACCCGCCGTCGCGACGCTCAACGGCCAGGTCACCATGATGGACGGTGTCAGCGAGGCCGACTTCGACATGATCGACCTGTTCATCGCCCGTCACCATCTCGATCCCGACCTTGTCGACGAAGCGATGGCGGTTCCCTCCGGCGATGTGGCCCGGATGCTGGTGGACATGAACGTGCCGCGCGAAACGCTGACCCGGCTGGCCCGTGGCATGACGCCGGCGAAGCTTGCCGAGGTCGTTGCCGAACTCAACGCCATGGAGATGGCCTTTGCCTATTCCAAGATGCGGGCGCGCAAGACCCCCGGCAACCAGGGTCACGTGACCAACGCCAAGGACGATCCGCTGCAGCTGGCGGCCGATGCCGCCATCGCCGTGGCGCTCGGCTTTGATGAAATCGAGACGACGATGCGGGTCGCCCGCAATTCCTGGTCGAATGCGCTGGCCTGCTGCGTCGGCTCGGCGGTGGGGCGCGCCGGCACCCTTTTTCAATGCTCGAGCGAGGAGGCCGAAGAGCTGGAGATCGGTATGGCCGGGTTCACCTCCTATGCCGAAACCGTCTCCGTATACGGCACCGAGAACGCCTTTATCGACGGCGACGACACACCCTGGTCCAAGGCCTGGCTGACATCCGCCTATGCCTCGAGGGGCGTCAAGATGCGCTGCACATCGGGCGCCGCCTCTGAACTTCTGATGGGCTTTCATGAAGCCAAGTCCCTGCTCTACCTGGAGGCCCGATGCCTGTGCATGCAGCGCGC
>JAJFHL010000014.1 GCA_021775615.1 Hyphomicrobiales bacterium | reverse complement strand
CTAGGTCATGGACACATAAATAGCGCACATTCTGTTTGGTCAGGAGGGTTCGAATGCTGGAAAACAAGCGCAAGATCAGGCTTTGCGCCTTATCGAGCATTGTTTGCCTGCAGGCGGGCCCTCCTGGCCTAACCCTGCGGGCGCGTCGGATGTGCGCCGGGCGGGCGTTGCAAAGGTTTGAAAACCGGACGGTTTCCGGCACCCTTGCGCCTGCTCGCGACGCAAATCCGTCAGCGCAGAATGCGTGCCATTTATGAGTTCATGACCTAGAAGTCATCGCACAGCTCGTACTCCCTGGCAGTCCGCTCGAACAGTTCTTCATGGCTTCTGATGCGGTAGACCGGGCCTTCTTCCCGGCACGGCATCAACTCGAGCACTCGATACCGCCCGGAGACGACGCCGCGAAACCCATGCCCCGGAGCCAGTGTGACGGATTGACCGACTGCATACCTGTAAATTGCGCCCGCGAGGCGCTTCCTTAGCGCCGGCCTTACGAGCAGAGATCGAAGCCGCGTCACGCGAAAGAGCCCTTTCCAGCGGGGCAGACGCCAGGCACATCTGGCCGCGCTCGCCGATGTTCCGTCTTCATGTCGCGGGGCCCCCTTGCATTGATCTAACCTGTGCTGCCGGAACCGAAGCTCCTCGGCGGCACACCGTTCTTCCAGGAGCTCGGCTTCTTGCAGCGCCGGCAAATCCTCTTGCCGAGGGAGTCTGGTTTCATAGAGATCTACCGTTCTGGTGTGGTCGGACAAGTGATCGGGTCCGGAGCGCTCACGTCATGCCTGCCCTCAGGTCGCGCTTTGCTTGCGCGACCGCGTCCTTCAGATCGGTGTACTTGTATTCCCCATAATGAAAATGGTCAGTGGAAACGCGTGAAATGCCGTATTTGGACAGTTCGTTTTCGGTCGTTTTACTGCGGGTTTTGGCCTTTGCTTTCGGGGGCTTGGCGGTCATTTTGGGATTCTCCATGATAATCAGGCTCCGCCTCATGACGGAACAGTTCGCGAGGGCGCGGTCATTCCAGCGGACCTCCGCAGTCACTCCGCTGGACTTTGCGTGCGGTTGGACTCTCGTCGATTTTTTCAGGAGGCGCCTTGGTTCACTGCAACCTTTGGCCCCGGAGGCAGTACTTGCGCCACGAAACGTCGACCGTGTGTTCAACGGCAATTCCGCATTGTTCTGTGCATTTCCACTCGGCCTGACCAGCGTTACGCGACAAAGCGAGTCTCCGGCCCGGGCGGAGCGAGTCGTCGAAGCAGCGTCTGGCGAACGTCATTTTCCGAAAGACCGTCACTGCACATGACCAGACGCACCAGGGGATCCGCCAGCATTTCATCGAGATGAGGTTCGTTCAGCATCTTTGCGGGCGCCTCGTCGCGCATCAATGCCGCATTGAGATCTTTCGGGTCGATTGCAATCACTCGGTCGAGGACGCGGCTGCCAGGTTTTCCACCGACGTGAAGCCAGGTCGACAGCCGCCGGTAGGCGAGGAACGAGATACCCTCTATAGGCTCTTCATCGGTGTCCACGGCATAGGCGCCGGCTGGCAGTGTCTCATCGACGCCGTTCAGCACAAAGGGTCCACTGAACGTGACTGTTTTCCTACTCGTGCGTATCGTCATCGGAAATTTCCCGGTTGGCGGCATTGCCTCCCGATTGAGGGCTGGAGGAGGCCGAATGCCCCCAACCGATCCCATTGTTTAAGTCTTGTTCGCCGGCCCAATTTTGTCCGACTTCCGGTCAGACTCCGTCGCCGGCCGGGCGGCCGCAGGAGTGGCTTTGGCCTTGTTTCCGGGTTTGCTCTCGTTTGAATCCGTCTTTATCGGTTCATATCTTATAGCACACATACGGTGTATCTTTCATTCTCGCGCTAATATTTATCACCATAGTTATATGTTGTAATTCAAGCAATTATCAATGCATTATTTTTTATATTTCACGAATATACAAGTTCGATTAATAATAACACGGAATTGCGCAATCATAGTATACTTATTATTTTGAAAGATTGGGATTTATATTATGAGTATGATTTTGGAATTTGTGAGAGTCCGCACTCTAATGCGATGCGCTCGCACATGGTTGGAACCATCTCTATGCAAGCCAAGAGGCTCGGGGAGCCGATACAGTCTTGGCGCGCGTTGACGATGCTATGGGTGCACCGGTCAGTTTTGCGAGGCAGATAGAGAGCTACTTCCGCAAGGGGCATGAAAGCCCTTGGTATTACGCCTGACATCTGAGTGCATTCAGGCTGAGTTCACACCTCGTGAATGTGCACTGAAGAGACATCAGAAAACCAAAAATCCAGTCAATAGCGAAGTTCGGCCAATACCGCGTAGTGATCGCTTGGCCACACGTTGTCTATCGGCTTGTGGCCGGCAACCTGGCAATTGACGATGTGGCCGGCGCCACGGGCCTCGGGCAAGCCGACCAATATATAGTCAATCCGTCGGTCAGGCTCAAAAGTTGTATTCACGTAGGGATTGGCGGTGTCCCAGGTCGTACCCGGTCGGCCATCGCCGGCCACGCGCCACGCATCATGGAACACCAGACCCTCGACGGGACAGGTGGTCAGCCCTGTCAACATTCGCATCTCTTCGGCGTCCGGCTCGGCGTTGAAGTCGCCGCACACGATCGGTGGGAATGTCCATGGGCGCATACGATCGACGAAGCGGGTCAGATCGGCCACTTGCAGCTGTCGAATGTGGCTGTGTTCAAAACGCCAGTTCAGATGAGTGTTGAAGACGGGAAGCACTCCGTGCGGACCGCTGACTTCAGCATACAGCGCGAGCCTGCCCTCGCCAGTCTCCTTTTCTCCAGGCAGCGATGTCGTCTCCCA
Organism: Hyphomicrobiales bacterium; assembly: GCA_021775615.1. GTDB lineage: Bacteria > Pseudomonadota > Alphaproteobacteria > Rhizobiales > JAJFHB01 > JAJFHM01. Next base: position 44,095 of record JAJFHL010000014.1, on the reverse strand, counting down.
GTTCTCAATCGGCCATCGGGACAACACGGCGTTACCAAAGCCGAACCCTTCCATCTCCACGCCGGATGCAAATGCGTGGTGGTAGCCGAGCTCCGCCGCAAGCTCGGCGGCAAGATTGGTGGTGTCGTCGCTCCAGACCTCTTGCAGCGCGATAATGTCAGCATCAATGGATTTCAGTGTCGCCGCGATCGCCGGTTGACGACGCTCCCATGGCCCGAACCGCCACCAGATGTTCCACGTCAATACCCGTACTCGCGTCTCTATCGCGCCGCTTTGTGTGTGGTGATCCGTCATCCGGGCAACGTTGCATTTCCTGATAGCGGAAACTAGGGCTGAAGCAATCTCGGACTGCAATGCCGGAAAAAAGGCAACGATTGCTTCAACGCCTGTTCAGGAATTCTTGCGCCGCACCGGGAAAAGGGCGGGCTGTGGCTTCGCGGCGCGCCGCTTAAGGCAGATTTCAACGGACCCTCAAGACCAATTGATACTTGACCGGACGCCCGCCGGTCGGTAGGCAGCGGGCAATGAGCCACGCCCTCCCACTTTTGGTTCGGCCAAATGTGCTCACCCCGGCCAGTGAACTGGCGGAGCATTACGACGGTTGGCTCTGCGATGTTTGGGGTGTGGTCCACAATGGCGTCGCCGCATTCGAGGATGCTGTTGAGGCGCTGTGCCGGTACCGGGCAGGCGGCGGATATGTTGTTCTGATCACCAATGCACCGCGCCCCTGCCGGGCTGTCTACCCGCAGCTGAAGCGGCTGGGCGTGCCACGCGAAGCATTCGACAGCATCGTTACCTCCGGAGACGTCACCCAAGCGCTGGTCAAGAAACGGCCGAAGGCGCCGCTTTTTCATCTTGGTCCGCCGCGCGATCATATGATCCTGGAAGGCCTGCCGAATCCGATTGTCGACAGGCCGGAGGCGGAACTCTGCCTGCTCACCGGACCGATGAACGACGCCAGCGAAACTGTGGAAGATTATGATGGCCGTCTCTCGGCGATGCTGGACCAGGGCGTCGAGATGTTGTGCGCCAATCCTGATCTGGTGGTGCGCAGTGGCGACCGGCTGGTGATGTGCGCCGGGTCGATTGCCCGGCGTTATTCGGAAATGGGTGGAAGAGTTACCCTCGCCGGCAAACCGCAGGCGCCTATTTATGATGCCGCCATGGCAAAGGTGTCGGAGCTGGCCGGCCGGAACGTCGCGAAGAACCGCCTGCTCGCGGTCGGCGACGGGCTGCCCACTGACATCGAGGGCGCGGCCCGAAACGGGTTTGACGTCTATTTCATAACCGGCGGTATCCATGCCGCCGAACTTGGCGATCTGGGCAACCCTGAGGGGGTCGCCAGAGTGGCCGCCGAAGTGGAGAACCAATATTCGGGGATCAGGCTTGCCGGCATATGCGACCGGCTCCGCTGGACCTGAGAGCCGGCTTCGCGTCACTTGGCTGTCATGAATTACCTTGCCAGAATTTGACGTTGCCACTACCATCGCGCCATTGGAAACTGTTCGAAAATCCGTTTGAACCTCACGTTTCCCGGTCCGGCATGATCGAAACATGCGCGCAACGCTCTTGATGATTGGCTCTCGAACGTTGCACCGGCAAGATGTACCTTTGACCGTTTGATCACAATTAAATGGCTCATAGACCGACCCAAGGTCAGGGCGCAGAGACAACTTTTGATCTCTACCCGGTCCCTGGATCTGCTTAAGAAGATAAAATACAGAGTGCGGCACATCTCATGCCGCTTACTGATTGTCGTCTCCGCACCGGGTGTTGGCGCCTCAGGCCGTTGGCCGATTCATGGGGCTGCGAACAATGCCGGTTTCGGCTGAATACTCAATCCATCCGAGGTCGTTTCTGGCCGCGGGGCCTGTTTTTGCACCACGAAGTTATTTTTAAGCGCCTGCGCAACACAGGGAGGGTTCCGATCGCGGAAGTCCATCCCCTGGAGGGCAATCCAGCTTCTCGGTTTGAGGTGTGGAGTGCCCCCGACGCCACGTTTGACACTTCGCAATTCAGACCCCTATCGCGATGCCCATTTTGAAGGAAACCAGAAAATATGAACCAGTTCATGCTTTTCACGCCGGGCCCGGTCAATGTGGCCGCAAACGTCCGCCTGGCCATTGCGAAAAACGATATTTGTCACCGTGAAGCCGAGTTTGATGATCTATTGGCAGGCATCGAACACAAACTTCTGGAGATGTTCGAAATCAAGAACAAGGCGCGCTACAGCGCGGTTGTGATCACCGGCTCTGGAACTGCCGCCAATGAGGCAATGCTTTCGTCCGTGGTCGGCGACAAGAAGGTCCTGATTCTCTCCAACGGGGAGTTTGGCGAGCGGCTTCACAAGATTTCCGACATCCACAATGCGAATACCTTTCTGCTTGAGTTTCCCTGGGGGCAAAGCATCGATGTGGACGTCGTAAAAGCATTTCTGAACACACACCATATGGACGTGGTTGTGATGGTTCATCACGAGACGTGCACGGGCATGCTGAACCCGCTTCAGGTCATCGGTGGGCTGGCCAAATCGCACGGCGCGCTTTTCGTTGTTGATTGTGTCAGCAGCGCCGGCGCCGAGGCCGTCGACATGGAAGCCTGCAACATAGCGTTCTGTTCCAGTTCAAGCTCAAAGGCGATTGGCTCATACGCCGGGTTGTCCTTTGTGGTCGGCGAAACGGCGGAATTCGAGAAGCTGAAACACAATCCGGTCAAAACGGCCTATCTGAACCTCGCCACCTTTTATGCCTTCATGAGCGCACGTTCCCAGACCCCGAACACGCCGGGTGTTCCGCTGTTCTACGGGCTCGACCAGGCGCTCTCCAACATACTGCTGGAGGGCGTATCCAATCGCTATGCCAAGATCAGGAGGCGCGCCCGCCTCTTGCGGCGTGGCATGGCGAAACTGGGCCTCAAGTTTCTGATCGATCAGAAGGACATGTGCTCTGTTCTGACCACCGTCGTTGTGCCGCCCAATGTTGATGTTGGCCGGCTCCGGCAGAAGCTTCGTGAATGCTCCATCGTCATTTATGAAGGCAAGGGCTGCTTCAAGAACAAGGTATTTCAGGTCGGAAATATTGGAGAGTTGTCGAACAGGGATATCCGGGTCTTCCTCGCCGCGCTTGGTGAAGTTCTGCAGGGCTTTCAGCCTGTTGCCCAAGAGAAGATCGCCGCTGTCCCGCTATCGCCAGCCCATGAGGCTCACGACAACAGCGGCGTTTACGCACCTGCAATCGCCGGCACATGAACCAAAAACTTGTCCGCCTGTGGGCCACCAAAAACACGAATGATGAGTGGTGGTCCTCGTTTGTCACCTCGCCGCTGGCCATCGGTGCCAACTACTTTGCAGTCGATGCCAAATGGCTGACACCGGACCGGATCACGTTGCTGTCGTTCATCGTCGCGATTGTTTCCGCGGTCTTTGTTGTTCTGGGAGGTGCGGTAAATTTCGTCATCGCGGCCATTCTGATTCAGGCAAGCCACGTGCTCGACTGCATGGACGGCCAGATGGCGCGCTACCGGAACACCCCGTCTGCATTGGGAAGTTACGTTGACAGATTGACCGACCAGATCCAGGTGACCGTGTGGTTCGGGGCGGTGGGATATGCTGCCTACTTGCAGTCTCACGATGTCATGCCCTTGATTTTGGCCTTCGTCGGCGTCTCTTTTTACTCCCTTCGAGGCTACGCGAAATACGTCGCGATCCACACCGAGATGTCGCGCGACAGCGCCTATCTTGTGAAAGTCGCAACGGCCAAAACGGCACCCAATGACGCCGGGCCGGGATTTGGTTTTGCCGCTAACCTTCGCTGGTTTGTGACCGAGCAGAAAAAGATTCTGGCGTTCGACGAGGGCGTCTTCATCTTCATGCTTTCACTTGCACTGGTGCTCGATATCCTGACCCCGATGCTCTGGGTGTTCGCCGCCAGCCAGCTGTACTACGGCCTTTACCGGTCCTGGCAACATGGCCGTCACATCGGCCACGACCAGAAAACCTCGGTTCAAAAATAGACCTGTCTTCTGCGCCTGCGATCCTCAAGATCTGCCTTAAACGGAACCTGTTAGATGAATGCAACCAATCCGCCGCCCGCTCTCAAGGCCATCATTCTGGCCGCCGGAGTGGGATCGAGAATTAGGCCTTTGACCGACAGCTGCCCAAAGTGCCTGCTGAAGGTCGGCGGGATCACCATTCTTGAAAGGATGATCACTAACATACGCGATTGCGGCATCGGCGAAGTGATCATTGTGCTCGGATATCTCGACATCGAAATCGAAAACTTTGTGTCGAGCACCTTTCCCGATCTTTCGGTGCAGTTCGTCCTCAATGACAGGTTCGCTGAAACCAATACAGGGTACTCCCTGATGCTGGCAGAAGCGTTTGCCAACGGAAACGGATTCGTGAAGTTCGATGCGGACGTTGTCTTTGACCAAGACATCCTCAGGAAACTGATCGACAGCGCTTATGACAACTGCCTGTGTATCGACCGAAACATCCAGCTTGATGCAGAGGAGATCAAGGTCGTTGTCGAGGCTGGCAACCGGGTGGTGCGGGCCAGCAAGACCGTAGATGCAAAATTGGCCATCGGTGAGTCAATCGGCATCGAGAAAATCAGCAGCACGACCGCGAAGACCCTCTTTGCAGAGCTCTCAACCATGATGGCGGACCCGGTAAACCATCAGGACTATTACGAGTCCGCATACGAGAGGTTGATTGATCGAAACACGCCGTTTCATGCTCTGGATATTACCGGGCTGGCTTGGACAGAGATCGATACGAAAGAGGATTTCGCGTCTGCCAATCGGCTGTTTGGACAGCACGGGAAGGCTGCTGATCAAGGCCACGACCAGAGGGTCGCGGTGGTTTAGCTGGTGCATTCACAGGTACGAACCGCCTGTGTCTGCCCAGAGAGTGTCCGGTTGGCACCCGGAGTCCGCCATTCTCCCACTCCCGGCGACACGGGGATTTAGTGCCATTTCCAGAAGTCCACTAGACCCTTTCATCTTTGTACGGAAACGTTTGATGGAGCCAAACCGGTTCGCCCGGCAAGGCGCGGTGCGAAGCGCGATGTGGTACATCGGGCAAGCGCCGCAACGCTGCCGGCGAGCCGGTTCGACCCACCGAAGGCCGGATTTTCAGGTCTCCTGACTGCGTTACGGCCCCCTTGTGGACGGCAAGTCCACGGCGGGACCCGTGCCTGGTCAGCAGACGTGAAAATCCAGTCAAAGCGATTCCGTATAAAGATGAAAGGGTCTAGGAGCGAAGTTTCTTTATCTGAAGGGCCGGAATCGACCCGAAGCGACCGTTCAGCATCGCCGATCAATTGTCAGTTTCCCACCGGGTTAGGACATTTCAGAGAATCAGGCTCAGATTTCGTTGAGCGCCAATCGTTCACATCGCCTATTTCAGGCTCCAAATCCCTCGTCCGATCTCAGCGCGCAGCGGTTCCCGTCAGGATCACAGAACTCTGCGGTCGTTCCCCATTCGTGGTGGCGTACCTCGACGGTTACACCTTTGCTCCTGAGCTCGGTGCAAACCGTTTCGACGTTCGGCACATTGAAACGAAACTTTGTTGGGCAGTGGTCGATGGGTTTGACATCTGAGTGCGAACGACCGCCAGTCTCAACCATCAAGTAAACGCCACCCAGATCAAAGCATGTCAATTGCTCGCCAGGTCGGTTTATCTCGTAGAGAAGATCCAATCCCAGAACGTCGCCGTAGAAATTTACGCATGCTGGGTATTTCTCGGTGTTGAGAATTATTCCAGTCTTGGAAAAATCCACTAGTGTCCTCCGCGCCCGTCAGCCGATCGCTATGCGCTGATACTATGCTTCCCGGCGTTCACTTCGCAATCGGTCCGATTGACTGCTCCGTTTTATAGCCGGAATTGCCGTCTGAATGTGATGAATGGCCGTATTTGCGGCGACAGTGAACATTCAGCAGCAGCCGAACGAACGTCCATTCCTGGTCGAATTCGGCCAAGGGCAGCGGTTGACCGACGGTGTTGAAAAACTATGCCGGAGCCTCCTTCAACGGTGTCACACGCAACATTGTTGCTAGGATCGCCATCAAAGTTGAGGAAAAGAATCGGCCTTTGAATCGATGTTGCGCATGTGAGCAACGTTCTTGCGCCGGCACACTTCGCCCAGAGTTTTTCAACACCATCGACCTAAGGCGGACACTCATCTCTGCTGGTTCAAACGTCAGCTTCTTCGGCTGACAATAGTCTTAGAACGACCCCCAAATAGACTTTCGTCGCGATTTCCAGCTCATCGATCCTTACAAACTCATCGACCGTATGGGCTTGTTCGACAGCACCTGGGCCAAAAATAACTGCCGGAAATCCTAGATTCGGGGCGTCGGTCGCTGCTGGATGCGCCCGGATCGTTGGCAAGTTGCCGGTTACGGCTTTATATGCCTCGACGCTTGCCTCCACTACTTCACAGTCAACTGGGACGTCTAGCGCAGCGGTTATTGTCAGCGGGTCGCCGATTTCGAAGCGCAGCCTTGGAATACGGCCCAACAGCTGTTCATACTCACTGTTGATTTGCTCGACGGTCTCGCCGGGCAACATTCTGCGGTCGACATGTATTTCACAGCAATCCGGTACGGTGCAGGCCATTGAACCGCCAGAGATTACGCCAACAGAGGCGGTTCCGTGCCCGCACAACGGATGCGGCTCGCGTTGTCCGAGTTCCCGGTGGTACCTGTCGATCGATCGCACTACCTCCGCCATATCGGAGATCGCGTTGTGACCTTGTTCAGGAACGCTGGAATGCACCGCGGTCCCGAACGTACGGATCTTCACAGCGTAGTCTCCCTTATGCGCCGCGCAGATCGAAAGTTCTTTGTTTGCTCCTGAACTCGTTCCTTCTCCGACAATCGCGTAATCCGCCCAAGGGCCGTGAAGGCCCAAATGCTGGGAGCCCGTCAATTGCCACTCTTCGTCAACAACACCGACGATCAAGAGATCGCCATTGAGTTCGATATCGCTTTCAACAATGAGCCGCGCTGTCTCCAGGTAGCAGGCAAGTGCTCCCTTCATGTCGCAGGCCCCGCGTCCGTAAACACAGTCACCATCGACACGAGGACGAAATGCTTCCGGGTAACCCTCTGTTCCAACAGTGTCGAGATGTCCAACCAGCATCAATGAAGGGCCGTTGCCTTTTCCTTTCAGCCGCCCCCAGACGTTCCTTCGGCCGGGAGAGAGTTCATGACTGTCGACCTCAAAGCTCAGCTCTTTGAGGCGTTGCAACAGGTAATCCCCCATCTCTTGTTCCCGATAGCCGAGAGAAGGGGCTTGGTCGAACGGGTTCTCGCTTGGTATCGCGATCATGTCGCAGAGACGTCGGATGAGCGCCAGTTTGTCCAACTTGCCCGCGAGCGCCACAAGCGTTGTGCAAGGGTCAGCCACTCATCGATCTCCAAAAGCACTTCTAGTGCTAAAATACCAAATCAAATACGAGCAATCCGCAACCCGCAAGATCTGAACGGCCGTTTCTGGCCGAAGGCTGCCGTTGCTCTACGTACAAGTCTAATGACCGGTTAGGGTCAGGAACCGCCGTTTTGAGTGAGGGCGATGGACGTCAGTTTTGCCCCCATTGGCTGACCTTCCACCAATGCCGCAGGTCGGTTCACGAATTGCGTGACTTCGCGATGGTTTCGAATTCACGTTCCAGTCGGCTTTCGAGCTCGACGAGGTCTTCGGGTAACGGCTGGCCGGTTGCCCTGAGCTGGTTCAGCTCCAAATGGATTTGCTCAAGGATCTCGTGCGCATCATCAGCCTGATGGTCCATGTCACCCAGGAGCAAATTGATCTTCGTAATCAGTTCTTCAAATGCCATGCGCCAGTGCCTTAATGGTTCCGATTCGATTGAAGGTGCAATGCGGTAAAATCATCGTTTACTTGATCCTTGTCAGTCTACGCAATGAATCCTCGGCACTTGACGCCGCCCTGAGCTAAAGCGCGTCGCGCTCTATGTGATTCGGCACCGGCCCACGCCCCCTGCCCAACCGCCCCCAGGGTACCTTTGTCGGGTGGTTGGGCAGGGGGGCGTGGGCCGGTGCAGATTGAACGCAACAAGCTCTAATGACCGGAACGCACCAGATCAATCGTCGCCTTGCGGCTGCATTGCCTCGACCGCATGGGCGGCGAGGCTCCGTCCGGCCTCTTGCATGGTCAGATAGGTCTGATCCGCGCCGGCCTCGGTGATCCTGTCGACGTGATCCGAATAGAGCGCATGGCTGACGATCGGACCGGTGAACGCACGCGCGCGAAGCGTTCGTGCGGCTATCAGTTTGGCTTCGACATCGTCCATTGCCAGGACCGCGGCTTCTATCCCGTCAAGACTCACGTTGTTCCAGAAATTGCTGTCTTCTGCGTCTGCGAAGATGACATTTCGCCCGGCGTCTGCATGGGCTTGAGCCTTGTAAGTGTCGGCATCGAGCCCGACGGGCCGCATGCCGTCGGCGACCAGCGCTTCATAAGCGGCTGAGCCCGTGCGCCCCATGCCGAAAATCAGCATATTGGCGTCTCCGAGGTCTTTCGGCTGTTCGTCAGGGTGACGCGTCTGGCGTTCAAACGGCTGCAGCTTTTCTTCAAACCGCTCAAACAGCGGATGGGCGAAACGGTTGAGCGGTGCGGCGATCACAAACGAAACCGAGACCGCGATCGCAAGCGGCACAAGGAAGCTTTCCGCGGCGGGAATGCCGGCCGCGACGATCAGGCCGAATTCACTGTAGGCGGTCAGCGACAGGGCGGCGAGGAAGGACGTGCGCGCCCGCAGCCGGAAGGCGACAAGCAAGAAGAAGAACAGGATCCCTTTCAACGGCAGCAGGACGCCGAGAACGACGGCGAAAATCAGCGCATCACCATCCGGCAGTCCGGACATGCCGATCGACAGGAAGAAGCCGATCAGGAACACTTCCTTCAGGGACCACAGCGACTCCGACAGCTCGCTGGCGCGTGGATGGGTGGACAACAACAACCCCATGACAAGCGCACCGATCTCGCCCTTCAGTCCGATCAGCTCAAAGCCGACGCCGCCGATGACAAGGCTCAGCAGCATGCCGGTCAATACGAGCACCTCGTCATGGCCGACCAAATCCAGCATCTTGAACAGGACCGGCCGAAGAAGCGGCGTTGCAAATATCAAAAGCGCCCATGGGCCGGGCAACTTGCCTGCGAAAATGGCCAGGACCACAAGTGCGATAATGTCCTGGACGATCAGGATTCCGATGGCGGTGCGGCCGTGGAAATTCCCCAGCTCGCGCTTGGCTTCAAGCATTTTCGCGGCAAGGACCGTCGAGGAGAACGCCAGCGCGATGCCGACGAGCAGCGCGATCGTCCAGTCATCGGTGAACAACAGCCGCGTGATCGGCGTGAAGATCGCAATCGAAAGGGCAAACTGCAAAAGCGTGCCACCGACAACATGCAGCTCGCCAATCTGCTTGAGTTTGAGTTTGAGACCGATGGTGAACAAAAGCAGCAAGACGCCGAGATTGGCGAGATAGTCAAGGATCGGCCCGGTAGTGGTCGGCATGCCGAAGCCCGGCCCAACGGCATTGATAAAGAAGCCGGCAGCCAAAAAGCCGACAAGCGGCGGCAGGCCGACCTGTCGCGCACCAATCCCGAAGATGAACGCTGCGCTCACTGCAAAGAATTCGAATACCATTCCACACCCCGTCCGCTCTTGGCTGCCGTCACAATGTGACCGCTGACCAAACTATGGCACACAGAACTATGCCAGAACACCTTCGGAGTTCAGATGGTGTCGATGCCTCTGGGCCAAGTTGCGCCTGATCCGTGCCGGCCCGCTCTCCCGTCTAGAGCGCGTCGCGCTTTATGTGGTTCGGCGCCAGCCCACGCCCCCTGCCCAACCACCCGACAAAGGTACCCTAGGGGTGGTTGGGAAGGGGGCGTGGGCCGGTACAGATTGAACACAACAAGCTCTAGCCGTTGCGGTAGAGGTAGCTGTAGCCGTTGATGGCGGGCACGCCGCCGAGATGGGCGTAGAGCACTTTGGAGCCCGACGGGAAAAAGCCCTGGCGCACCAGATCGATCAGACCTTGCATGGATTTGCCCTCATAGACCGGGTCGGTCATCATGCCTTCGAGGCGGGCGCAGAGGCGGATGGCCTCGTTGGTCTCCTCCGACGGCACGCCATATTCAGGATAGGCGTACTCGGTCTTGAGCACCACGTCGTCCTCGGCAATGTCCGAGCCGAGCTCAATGAGGCCGGCGGTGTTGCGGGCGATGTCGAGGACCTGGACACGGGTCTGTTCGGGAGTGTGCGACGCGTCGATGCCGATCACGTTGCGCTGCCGGCCGTCGGCGGCAAAGCCGACCAGCATGCCGGCATGGGTCGAACCGGTGACGGTACAGACGACGATATAGTCGAACGCATAGCCGAGCGCCTTTTCCTGTTCGCGGACTTCGTCGGCGAAGTTCACATATCCAAGGCCGCCAAGCCTGTGAACCGAGGCGCCGGCCGGGATGGCATAGGGTTTTCCACCCTTGGCTCTGACATCTTCCAGCGCCCGTTCCCAGCTCTCGCGGATGCCGATATCGAAGCCCTCGTCGACCAGCTCGATTTCGGCGCCCATCACCCGGGACATCAAGATGTTGCCGACACGGTCATAGACCGCGTCGTTGAACGGCACCCAGCTCTCCTGCACGAGACGGCATTTCATGCCGATCTTGGCGGCCACCGCGGCGACCTGCCTCGTGTGGTTCGACTGGACGCCGCCGATGGTCACCAGGGTGTCGCAGTTCTGGGCGATCGCGTCCGGCACCAAATACTCCAGCTTGCGGATCTTGTTGCCGCCGAAGGCAAGGCCCGAGTTGCAGTCTTCCCGTTTGGCATGAATTTCCACCGCGCCGCCGAGGTGATCGCTCAATCGCGCCAGCTTCTCGATCGGGGTCGGCCCGAAACTCAAGGGATATCGTTCAAATTTCTCGGTAAGTCCGGTCATCGCGATCCTCCGGTTTTCCGTCCTAACGGTGGCCGAGAATAATCCAAATGCCGCGAAAGGTGCTTGCGAAGTTCGGTAAAATTACGAGATGATTTCAACCTTTGATGCCCGAAAGATCGGTGATATCTCGGAAGATCATATTTTTTCGAAAGAATCTTTCATGGAATACAAACTTGACCGCACCGACCGCAAGATTCTTAAACTGCTGCAGACGGACGGCCGGATGGGGAACGCGGAAATCGCACGGCGGGTGAATGCAAGCCCGGCAACCTGCCACCGCCGCACGCAGCGGCTGTTTGAAGACGGTTTCATCGAACGGGTCACAGCGCGCATCGCGCCGCACAAGGTGGAGCGCGGTTCGCTGGTGCTGGTGGGTGTGGTTCTCGACCGGTCAACGCCGGAAAGCTTCGCCGCTTTCGAGCAGGCCATAGCCGGCCTGCCCTTCGTCCTCGACTGCCATCTGGTGGCGGGCGATTTCGACTACTTCCTGAAAATCCGGATTCGCGACATCGCCGATTTCAGCCGGCTCCACGGCGAGCAGCTGATCGCCGTGCCGGGCGTCCGGCAGACGCGGACGTTCTTTGTCATGAAAGAGGTGGTCGACGGCGCTCCGCTCGACTTCTAGACCGCAGATTGTCCAGGCTCTAGAGATCCATCAGCTGGATGCCGGCCGGGCCGAGAATGACGACGAAAATCACCGGCAGGAAGAACAGCACCATGGGCACGGTGAGCTTCGGCGGCAGGGCGGCGGCCATCTTTTCGGCTTCCGCCATGCGCTGGTCGCGGTTTTCCTGGGCCAGCACGCGCAGCGCCTGGCCAACCGGCGTACCGTAGCGCTCGGCCTGAATGAGACTGGTCATGACGGACTTGACGCCATCGAGCCCGGTGCGCTTGGAGAGATTGTCATAGGCCAGGCGGCGCTCCTGAAGGTAGGAGAGCTCGGCGGTGGTCAGGCTCATTTCCTCGGCCAGTTCCATCGACTGGGACCCAACCTCCTCGGCAACCTTGGAAAAGGCGCCTTCGATCGACATGCCGGCCTCGACGCAGATCAGGATAAGGTCCATGGCGTCCGGCCAGGCCCGCTTGATCGACTGCTGGCGGCGCGTGATGATATTGGCGATGAAGATATTGGGCAGATAGAAGCCGAGATAGGCGCCGCCGAGCACGATGCCGAGACGGGTCAGCAACGGCAGATCGAAACCATCCTGGATATAGAGATACACAAACACGCCGCCGGCGACCAGGAAGGGCAGGGTGGCGCGGAAAAACAGAAACGTCACGACATGCGACGGCGCCCTCAGACCGGCCATCTTGAGGCGGTCGCGAGTCTCGTCGGTTTCCAGCAGACGGCTCAGATTGAACTGCTTGACCAGCTGCTGCATGTAGCTCTTCGGCGACGAGCGCAGCTTGGCATTGCTCTTTTCCTTCTCCAGGATCTCGCGGTGACGCTGGCGCAGCACCTCTCGCTCGGTCGACACATATTTGAGCCGCGACTTCAACTTGTCGGACACCATCAACGGCATCGCCAAGGTGATGATGCTCGCAAAGACCGACAGCCCGATGAGGATGGTGATCATCATCCGGGGTTCGAGTATGGCTGAAATCATCGAAAGCACGGTGCTATTACCTTTTGAGAGACCTGGATCAGAAGTCGAAGTTGATCATCTTGCGCATGACCATGACGCCCATGAACATCCACATGGCGGAGCCGGCGAGCATCATCTGGCCGATTTCGGTGGTCCAGAGCAGCGAGATGTAGTTGGGGCTGGTGATGAACACCAGGATCATGATTGACGGCGGCAGCGCGCCGATGATCGCGGCGGAGCTCTTCGCTTCCTGCGACATCGACTTGATCTTGCCCTGCATTTTCTTGCGGTCACGCAACACCTTGGAGAGGTTGCCGAGTGCTTCGCCGAGATTGCCGCCGGTGCGTTGCTGGATGCCGACCACAATGGACATAAAGTTGACCTCGGCCAGCGGCATGCGTTCGAACATGCGCTCCAGCCCCTGGTCGAGCGGGACGCCGAGCTTCTGGCCGTCGATCACCGCCTGGAACTCCGGGCCGACCGGATCGGGGCTCTCAAGGGCGATCACCTTCAAGGTGTCGTTGACCGGCAGGCCGGCCTTGATACCACGCACGATGACATCGATCGCGTTGGCGAATTCGGCAAGGAACTTGTTCTGCCGGCGCTTCTTGAGAAACTTCAGTACCCAGCGGGGAATACCGAGGCATGCAGCGAAGGCCGCGGCGGCGGCGATCTGCCACTGAAAACCGGTTATCAGGATGAGCAGGCCGGTGAACAGGCCACATACAATGCTCAGCGCCCAGAACACTTTGACGGATATATCGAGACCCGCCTGGGTCAGGGACATGGCCAGCGTCACCCGCTTCTTTTTCTTCTTGTGGTTCTGCTCCATCTCGATCAGCGTCTTTTGCATTTGCTTGCGACGCTGGTCGCGGCCCTGCGCTTCGAGATTTGCAGCGGCGCGCTTGGCGCGCCCGCCCTGACCGCCGGCGACACGGGCCATCCGTTTGTTGGCCTGGGCTTCGCCCGAAAGCAGCGGATAGATGAGCACATAGGCGATTCCGCCTACGCTGATCGCGGCCATGAATGCCACGGCGATGATTATGAGAGTGTCGCCGAACACGATGCTTTACCCCGCTTAGACCATATCGTCGGTTCTGACTTCGGCGGCTTCAAGCGCCTTGGCCAGGTTGAGTTCTTCATTGTAGTACCGCGCACGCTCCCAGAATTTGGGCCGCGCGATACCGGTCGAGCGGTGCTGGCCGATCACCTTGCCGTTGGCATCTTCACCGGTGATGTCATAGATGAAGAGATCCTGGGTGGTGATGACGTCGCCTTCCGCACCGATGATCTCGGTGATGTGGGTGATCCGCCGCGAGCCGTCGCGCAGGCGCGCCGCCTGAACCACAACATCGACAGCGCCAATGATCATTTCCTTGATGGTCTTGGAGGGCAGCGAAAAACCACCCATGGTGATCATGCTTTCAAGCCGGCTCAGGGCCTCGCGCGGTGAGTTGGCGTGCAGCGTTCCCATGGAACCGTCGTGGCCCGTGTTCATGGCCTGAAGCAGGTCGAATGCTTCGGGTCCACGCACCTCGCCGACGATGATCCGCTCCGGGCGCATACGCAGGCAGTTCTTGACCAGGTCGCGCATGGTGATCTCGCCCTCGCCCTCGAGATTGGGCGGGCGGGTTTCGAGACGCACCACGTGAGGCTGCTGCAACTGCAGTTCGGCGGAGTCTTCGCAGGTGATGACCCGTTCGTCTTCCTCGATGAACCCGGTGAGGCAGTTCAGAAGCGTCGTCTTGCCCGAACCGGTACCGCCGGAAATCAGAACGTTGCAGCGCACCTTGCCGATGATGCCGAGGATCTCCCCGCCTTCCGGTGTGATCGAATCGAAGCCGATCAGCTTGTCCATTGTAAGTTTGTCTTTCTTAAACTTACGAATGGTGAGTGCCGGGCCGTCGATCGAGAGCGGTGCAACGATGACGTTCACGCGGCTGCCGTCGGGGAGACGCGCATCGCATATGGGGCTGGCTTCGTCGACGCGCCTGCCGACCTGCGACACGATGCGCTGGCAGATGTTCAACAGCTGGTTGTTGTCGCGGAAGCGGACGTTGGTGTTCTGCACCTTGCCGTCGACCTCGATGTAGGTCGTCTCCGCGCCGTTGACCATGATGTCGGCAATGTCGTCGCGGGCGAGCAGCGGCTCCAGCGGCCCATAGCCCAGCACGTCATTGCAGATGTCCTCGAGCAGGTCTTCCTGCTCGGAGATCGACATCATGACATCTTTGATGGCGATGATTTCGTTGACGATGTCGCGAATTTCATCGCGTGCGCTGTCGCGGTCGAGCTGCGCCAGCTGTGTCAGGTCGATGGCGTCGATCAGCGCATTAAAGATCGTCGTCTTGATGTCGTAGTATTCATCCGACCGGCGCTCGGTGGACAATTTCGACTTCGGCTTGTCGGGAGCAGCCGCTTCGGGGGCCGGAGCCGGAGGCGCCGGAGCGGCTGCCGCAGGTTCCATGGGAGGCAGATCCGGCAACACCTCGCCGGCAGCAGGATGGGCCGGTGGCGCGGCGGGCGCCGGTGCGGCGGGCGGCGGCGTGGCCGGTTGCGCAGGCGCCGGATCGGCGTCGTTTCGTTTGCCAAACATCAGCTCGCTTCTTTCCTAAACGAGAATTTGCCGAGCAGAGGTCCAAGAAGGGACTTCTGCTCCTTCGGTGGCTCCTGACGGCCGCACAACTGGCTCGCCAGATAGCGGATCCCCTCGGTGATCTTGGAGTTTTGCGCCACTTCCTCGATCATCTGTCCGTTATTGGCGGCCGTACCGAACAGCTGCGGATCGTAAGGAATGATCAGCGTCGGCTCGACGTCGAGGGCCTTGGTAAAGTCCTGCGGCGCAATCTCGGGACGTTTCGGAACGCCAACCTGATTGAGGATCAGGCGCGGCTCGAAATCGTTGGGACGCGCCGCCTTGGCGGTGTCGACGAGGTTTTTCGCATTGCGCAGGCTGGCCAGTTCGGGAACCGCCGTGATGACGATTTCATCGGCGCCGAGCAGAACCTTTTTCGCCCATGGGGTCCACACATGCGGCAGGTCGATGACGACCGTGGGCACATTGTGGCGCACCACTTCGATGATCGAATCGAGCGCCTCGGCGTCGAACTCATAATCACGGTCGATGGCGCCTGGCGCGGCGAACAGGGAGAGGCGGTCCGTGCAGCGGGTCAGCAGCCGTTCGAGAAGGACTTCATCCATGCGGTCCGGCGAACTCAGAGCCTCAGCGATGCCCTGCGGCGGATCCTGATTGAAGTTCAGACCGGCGGTACCGAACGGCAGATCGAGATCCGCAATCACGACATTCTCGCCCTGATGTTCGGAAATCGTCCAGCCGATATTGTGCGCCAGAGTGCTCGAGCCCGAGCCGCCCCGGGCGCCGACGAAGGTGATCACCCGGCCGACGGGTGCTGCTTCGGGATCGTTGTAGAGGTTCGAGATGCTCTCGATGATCTGCAGCTGGCTGATCGGCGCGACGATGTATTCGCTGACGCCTTCGCGCATCAGCTCACGGTACAGGATGACGTCATTGAGGTGGCCGACCACAATGACCTTTGTTCCAGGATCGCAGGCACCGGCCAGTTGACCGAGTTCGGCCATCATGGCTTCGCGCTGACTGCTCGATTCAACGATCAGCAGATTCGGCGTCGGCGCCTGAGTGAAATACTGGCTTGCCGCGACGATGCCGCCGAGCTGCACGCTGGTTTGCGCCCGTGAAAGCCGCCGGTCCTTCGAGGCCGCATCGATGATGGCGGCGGTCTCCTGGGTCTGGCAGAAAGCCTGGATCGAAATCCGCGGCACCGACCCGATCAGGGGAGACGAAGCCTCCGGCGACGATGCAGGCATCATGTTGGCCAACGACGGCTCGTCCGGTGAAGGCTCGGCCATGGCCGGCATCTCGTGCTCGGCCACCTCGGGCAGGCCGGGGATATCAAGCGCTGGATCATTCATTGCCGACCTCACTAATTCCATTGTCGCTGGCAGCGGATGTGTCGGCTTCGGTTCCCGCGCCGACACGATACTGTTCGATGACCACATCGCGACGACCGGTATGTTTCGGCGTCATGGCGCGCGGCGTGATCAGATCATTCGGATTGGCGACCATGACCGCCAGATTGTGCTGCATGGTGCAGCCGAAATTGGGGTGCGGAGTGTTGTCGTAAGTCACCGCCATGTTTTTGGACCAGTCACCGCATTCCGGCGGGATGGCGACAAAGCTCTCGAACGACAAGGTGATGGGCGCCGTCGTGCCCGCCGCGCCTTTCGGATAGTTGGTGTAGGCGACCGCATGCGAGTTGATGCCGGCGGACGAGATCATGGTCTGCAGTTCGGAGATCGCAACGGCCATGGAGGTGCGGTGGCGGGCGCGTTTCGGTTTGACCAGCACAAGCTGACCGGTGCCCGAAGAGCGGTATTGCGCCAGGAACCTCTGTACGTCGGCGCGCACATCTGCCGACAGGCGCGACATGTTCCTGTGCACCGGGATTTCCACGCTGACGCGGGTGTCGGTGACCGCAATCGGATAGCGCTCGGTCGGCGTAACCGGCGCGTAGGGGCTGGCGACGTCGCTGTAGTCCATATCGGTCATGCAGCCACTCAACGCCAGAGCCGAGGCGAGTATGGCGGCCGTGGTTGCCGACCGGCCCGTCATTATTGTCTTGATGTATTTCATCGTTCTATCCCCGCCTGCCCTCTACTCGACAATGAAGCCGACATTTCCGTGATAAGTGCCTTTGGGCTCCGGCCCGCCATGCACGCCGTAGACCTTGTTCAACCAGCCAAAGAAGTAACCCTGAACATCGTCGGCCATGTTCATGTTCTGGTCCGGTGTGACCAGCGCGTTCCTGGCAACCGGCTGAACGATGTATGGCGTGATGATCACCACCAGCTCGGTCTCTTCGTTCTGGAAGTCCCGTGAGCGGAACAAGGTCCCCAGAATCGGTACGTCCTTGATGCCGGGAATGCCGTTCAGCTGCTGCTTGCTGGCCTCCTGGATGAGCCCGGCCATGATCAGGGAGCCGCCACTGGGCAGTTCGACGGTCGTGCTGGCCCGCCTCACGCGCAAGCCCGGTATGGTGATGCTTGCCGTGGTGGTCGCAGAGCCGATGGAAAAACCCTCCGTCGTCAGCTCGGAGACTTCCGTCGACACTTTCAGATTGATGCGCCCTTCCGACAGCACGATCGGGGTAAAGCCCAGCCCGACGCCGAAGGGTTTGAATTCGATGGTGACACCGTCTTCGTCCGAGGCCACCGGAATGGGAAACTCGCCGCCGGCCAGGAAGTTTGCGGTTTCACCCGATACCGCGGTCAGGGTCGGTTCCGCCAGAGTGCGCAGGAAGCCGTTGCGTTCCATGGCGCGGATCACGCCGGCAACCGCATCGCCGTTGCCAAAGGTATGGCCGATCGCCAGATTGGTGTTGCTCAGCACGCCATTGGCCAGTGTGAACGGATTGACGGTTGCCAGGTTCAGAACCGTCGACCCGACATCGATGGCCGCGGCCAGATCGACACCCATCTGCTTGAGGACGGTGCGCTGCATTTCGGCAACGGTGACCTTGAGCATGACCTGGTCCTTGCCCGCAATGGTGAGCAGATTGACCACACGCGAGGCGCCGTCATGGTCTTCGACGGTTACGCCATCGGCGACGACGGCAAATCTCGCCGCAACATCCATCGCCATCCGCGCCTGCTGGGCGCTGTTGACGGTTCCGGTCAGGATGACGTTGTCGTTGAGCGCCTCGACATTGATGTCAGCGCCTGGAATGAGGCGTCGCAGCGTTTCCTGGAGCACGGTGACGTCGCGTTCGACGGCGATTTCGAGGCTGAGGATCTGACGGCCGTCGGCATCGAAGAAGAAGACGTTCGTCTGCCCCACCGTGCGGCCCATCAGATAGACCGTGCGCGCGGTGCGAACAACGGCGTCAACAATCGTCGGTCCGGAGACCAGAACATCGCGGGCCGGTTCCGGCAGGCGCACGATCATCGACTTGTTCATTCCCAGCTTAACAATACGGGAGGTCTCGTTTTCACCGATGGTCAGCATGTCCGCCGCGTTGGCGGGAGCCGCCAGATGCAGGCCCCGTTCGGCAGACGCCGGCATCAGAGCAACCAATACGGCGCAAACCAGCGCCACCGCGCAATACCGCATAATTTCGGCCTTCTTGAGCAATCCTGAAACAGCGCACAGCATGAGCCGCGTCCTTATCTTCTCGAATTCAATGTGGTGGCAACGCCGTAGCGCAGCATGGTGACGGCACCCGTGTTGCGGCCGTTGTCAGACAGCGACCCGGCCGCCTCGGGCCCAATTTCGCTGAGCGATAAATTGGAGTTTTCCTTGATGCTGCGAAGTGCCAGGGAGATATCGCCCATGGCTTCGGCGAGCGACAGGATCTCCGCCTGCTCCAGCTTCAGCTCAAGAGTGGCGGTCTTTCCGACGACCACCTGGTCGCCCTTGCCGTCGTCGGAAAAGGTCTGATCGATGGCAAGGATCCGGACGTTCTTCAGGACGGTTTCAGTGAAGTGTTCTTCCCGTGAGCTCTGCCCGCCGGTGCGGACGCGGCGGGTGAGCAGGACGTCGACCCGGTCGTTCGGCAGAATGAAGCCGCCGGCACCGGTCTCGACCGAAATCCGCACCGAAATGGCGCGCATGCCCTTGGGCAGGATCGCCGCCATGAATCCGCCCTGCTCGGGCCGGATGATCTTGCGGCTGATGATCGGCTCGCCCTGGACAAACGGTGCGCGCACGGTGGCGCCCTTAAAGTCCGTCGTCGCCTTTGGCGTCGATTCCTTGGTGATCAGGCTGTTGGAGAGCGCCGTTTTCGGCCAGTCCTGCCAAACCATATGGGCGGATGTCAGAAGGGTCCCGAGATTGATGTCCTTGGCCGCGACCAGGACCTTAACGGTCTCGGATTTTGGCGCTTCGACAACGACCTTCTGTTCGCCGCCGGACATTTTGGAAACCAGGACCGCCGCGCCGATCGCCGTGATCAACGCAAGACCCAATACTGCAAGACGCGCTTTGTTCATCTACACACACCAGATACTCACAAACAGACATGAATGGCCCTGTGGCCTTCACCTGTATTTGAACCGTGAATGGTCAAATTAAAGTTAATGGTGCGCCGGTTAGCGCTGAATATTCGCAGATTTAAGCCGGGACACTCCGATCGGCCGCACGGCACGCCGCGACAGGCATTCGCCGCCGCTCCGGATCGCCGAAAGGCCGTGTGCCGGGCCGCACAGAACCCGCGGCGCAATTGTCAGTGGGAGCGGAGCCGGCCTTGAGCGCAAAGCGCTCTGGCTCTCTATTTCAAGATGAGAGGAACGAGCGGGGTCGCGGGATAGATCATCAGCCCGGCGGCCGCCAGCGCAACGCCGTAGGGAATACCCTGCTTGGCATTGTGAAGCCGGGCGGCCCAGGATTGGCGTTCCAGAAATGCCGGCATCGGCATCTTTCGGGCAATGATGATGGCCATGGTGAGCGCGCCGCCAAACAAAGATGCATAGAGTGCGTACTCGAACAGAGGCGACCATCCCAGCCAGACCGCGGTGGCCGCGAACAACTTGGCGTCGCCGCCGCCGATCCAGCCGAACGAGAAAAGCGCAAAGCCGAGCGTCAGCATGGCGATGCCGGCCGACACATGAAGCGCGATCTGCTCCAGGCCGATGCCGCAATAAAGCGCAACGGCGAAGAACGCCAGGGCGAGCCCGACGGTGAGCCGGTTCGATATGGTCATGGAGAAGAGGTCCGACACCGCGGCCACGATCATGACCACCGGGAAAAGCGAAAACACAACTATCTCGAACACGATACCACCACGCACTTGTCTTACGCACATCACCGCGGAGCCGCGGCATCCGCAAGGCCACTCAAACACGGCGCGGTAAATTCCCGGTAAACCGGCACGAGATAACTCTCCCGCGAAACGGCGATGCAAAAAAGATTAAGGCTGCCGGCCGGAGCCGGCAGCCTTGACTTGCCTCCCTGTCAGATGTCTCGAGTGGGAGAGATGCTGACAAGTATCAGGTAATGTTCTTTTTACTTGAGGTCGGCAGAAACCGCCTTGAACATTGCGTCGAGATCGGTACCAACCGTGTTCACGGCGGTGATGATCGCAACGGCGATGCCAGCGGCAATCAGGCCATACTCAATAGCGGTCGCACCAGACTCGTCTTTGGCAAACTGCATAAACTTCTTCATTTTAGTTCTCCTTGATACTCAGGTTTGACAGCACCAGTTCTCCCTGCCATCCATCTTGCCAGTGGCAGTCTTGAACCATACCGGAACCTAATCCAGACATGTTACGATAAAGTAAAAATCGAGAAAGACAGCACTCTACATACGGATATCCTTTGGTCCTTACGGTTAACCGTCAGTTTATTTCCATTTTTATATTTTATATTTCGCCTATATCACCCTTTATACCAAGTTAACGTTCAATTTTAGTTTGCCAATTGTGGGAATTGGCAAGGGAGAGCTCAATGGAAAATGCTTTTTCCATGGGAGATCCGCCATATTCGACCGGATTTAGACTTGCTTACGATTGTGCCGGCGGGAACGGCAGCGCCTGCAATCATGACGCGGTGCGACACTAGACATCCCCCGCACGCAGAATTCTGTAACCGACATCAGGACAATTTCCGCAGGCCGGCCCCGGATGACACCCCGCGGTCCCGCCCCGCTCCCCCCGACGACGCAATTACGTAAGGGTTCCTTCACCATTTTGGGCGCTAATTGCAGGAATAGTTTGTTGCGTATTGGTTGGGAAAGGGTCACCTCATGTACAGGTGTTCGGTATGGGTCGGGGTCGCGCGTTTCTTGCAGGCCACTCTGGTCATGGCTGCTGTCTCTATAGTATCAGGCGCGTTCGAGACCGCGTCCGCGCAAAGCACTCTGCGCGTCGGTGTGGATGAAGCACGCATTGTGCCGCTGGTGAAAAGCCCGGCAACGGTCGTCATCGGCAATCCACTGATCGCCGATGTCTCGGTGCAGAACGGCAATCTCATGGTTGTCCTCGGCAAGAATTACGGAACAACCAACATCATTGCCCTCGACGGGGCCGGCGAAGAGATTGCGAACCTGGCGCTGAACGTTGCGTCAAGCGGCCAGCATGAAGTGTCATTGCACAATGGTGCGGCGCGAGTCAGCTTGAATTGCGCGCCAATGTGCGAGACTGAGCTCAATGTTGGCGACTACGGCGATCACTACGAAACGATATTCAAGCAGGTCACCGGCAAGAAGGGCCTTTCGGAAGATTCCGCACAGCCTGCCCCGGAGGGCGAATAAGGCTCGGCCACTGCACCTGCATACTACAGAGTGTGGAAAGGCCCGGCGCAACGCCGGGCCTTTTTGTCTTTCCCGAAGCGTAATTACTTAAGACCTTCTTAACTAAGGCCTTTGTTAACCGCTTCCAAACACCCTTTCGTAAGATTTCTCCCCATAAAGTAATGCAACAGGGAAACCAGAACCCGGATTGTGCAAGAAAAAATCTTGCCGACCATCTACGGGAGGCGTATTCGGTGAACACCACAGATAAATCCGCGGACAGTCAGCGGCGCCGGCCGCGAGGTATGAGCCGCCTGTTCCGCCGCTTCCGACGCAACTCGGACGGCACCACCGCGATCGAGTTCGGCATCGTCGCCGTGCCGTTTCTCGGCCTCTTGATCGCGATCTTCGAGACGACACTGATCTTCTTCACGCAATCGGCGCTCGAAACCGGCGTTGCCAACGCCGGCCGGCTGATACGAACGGGCCAGGTGCAGACCCAGGGCATCTCGGAAGCCATGTTCAAGACATCCGTGTGCGGCAGCCTGGCGGGCTATCTCGACTGCAATGCCCGTCTCACCATCGACGTCAGAAGCTTCACCAACTTTGCCGGCGTCACCCTGCCCGCAGCGCTCGACGAGAATGACGAGCTGGCCGGCGGAAACACATTCTCGCCCGGCGCCACGTCGGAAGTCGTCGTGGTGCGTGCGTTCTATGTCTGGGACATGATCACGCCGGACCACATCACCGGCCTGTCGAACATGGCGGGCGGCAAACGACTGATCGCCGCGGCGTCCGCCTTCCGCAATGAACCGTTCTAAAGGGAGCGAAGCGAGAAAATGACAAAGACGCTTTCGAATTGGTTCCGCGAACACGCAAAGCTGCGCCGCGCCTTCAGGCGCGACAAGGGCGGTGTTTCGGCAATCGAGTTTGCGTTCATCTTCCCGGTCATGATCACCATGTATATGGGAGCCGTCGACGTTTCCCAGGTGCTGACCGCGGACCGTAAGATCACCACACTTGCCAGCACGGCAGCGGATCTGGTCGCCCAGGCCGAGACCGTCGATGCGGACGGCATGGCCGACATCTACCAGGCGGCGGCGGCGATCGTCGCGCCGTTTCCCAATGCCGATCTCAGCATCGTCGTGACCAGCATCGAGCTGGACGAAAACGACGACCCGGTTGTCGGTTGGAGCGATGCCTATCACGGCACGCCGCGCTCGAGCGTCAGCGGTGTGACCATTCCCAACGGCATGATCGAAGCCGGCGGCAGCGTCATCCTTGCCGAGGTCACCTATCTCTACGATTCGATCCTTACCAAATTCGTCGGCCAGGATTTCGAACTGGACGACGCGTTCTTCCTGCGCCCGCGCCAGGTTTCGGTGGTTGAATTCCAGAACTGACACCCGGACAGCACGACATGCAAGGGCCCGCCATATGGCGGGCCTTTTCGTTTCAGTCCCGTTTCGCACCTTCCCCTGCCCCGCAATTTATGTGAATGTGCGCACTGCTCCGGCGGCCGACTGACCGGCCATGGCAGTTCCAGTTTTTGCGGGGCAATTCAACAGACCAAACACCGGACGGGTAGGCAGTGGCAGAGCCAGTCATGGCAGAACGCACGAGCGGCTCAGAACGCACCAGCGATGCCGGCTACGGAATGCGGGCCTGGGCGGTCTGGGGGCTGGCGGCTTCGGCCTTCGGCATGGCGTTTTTCATGCGGGTCTCACCGAGCGTCATGAGCGCCGACCTGATGCGCGAATTCGCCGTCGGCGCCGCGGTGCTCGGCAATCTTTCCGCCATCTATTTCTATATCTACGCCGGCTCGCAGATCCCGATCGGCGCCATGATGGACCGCTGGGGTCCGCGAGCGATGATCTCGGTGTCGACCGCTGTCGCCGCCGGCGGCGCGGTCCTGTTTGCCCTGTCAGACGGCATTGCGATGGCCTATCTCGGCCGGTTTCTGATCGGAGCCGGATCGGCCTGCGCGTTTGTCGGCGCCCTGGTCCTGGGCAGCCGCTGGTTTCCGCCGCACCGTTACGCTTTTGTGTCCGGGCTCACCATGCTGGGAGGGATGGCGGGCGGCTTGCTGGGACAGGCGCCGCTGGCGCTTCTGGTCGAGGCGGTCGGCTGGCGCGACGCCATGCTGGCCGGTGCATGCCTTGCCGGCATCATCGCCGTGGCGATCTGGCTGGTGGTTCGCGACCGTCCTCCGCAAGCGCCGGGCGCAGAGCCTCCACGCCCGGGCGGAAACGTCCTGAAAAGCATCGGCATCACGCTCGGCAACGCCCGACTGTGGTGCGTGATGGCCGTTGGAGCAGCATTTTCCGGCCCTCTGCTTGCCTTCGGCGGTCTTTGGGGCGTGCCCTATATGATGGTCAAGTACGGCCTCGACCGGCCCGATGCGGCGTTCTACGTGTCGTTCAATCTTATGGGCTGGGCGCTCGGCGCCCCGTTCGGCGGTTGGCTGTCAGACCATCTCGGCCGCCGCAAGGCGCCGCTGATCGTGGTCGGCATCATCAATCTTGCCTGTATGGGAACCCTGTTCTACCTGCCCGGGCTGCCGCTGCCGGCGGCGGCCGTACTGATCTTTCTGGTCGGCGCCCTGAGCGGAACAATGGTGATCACCTATGCGCTGGGACGTGAAATTACGCCGCCGGCGAGCCATGGAACGGTGACCGGGTTCATAAACATGGGAACGGTCGGCGCCGGCGCTGTGCTGCAGCCGATCATCGGGCTGTTTCTGGATCTTCAGTGGGACGGCAGCACATTGGACGGCGTGCGTGCCTACGGGATCGACGCCTACAACATCGCATTCTTGAGCTTTATCGTATGGGCGGCGCTCGGCCTTTTGTTCTCACTCCTGCTGCGCGAAACCTACTGCCGTTCCCAGATGGCGTGATCTGCGGGTCATTGCCCTTTCGTGCAGAGAACTTCGATCGGCACAAGGCGCTGCGTCTTCACGCCCTCGCCTGAATTGCCCATGGCCTCGGCGGCAATCTCACCGTGGATCCACGCGATGGCGCGGTGCGGCGGCTTTTCACCGCGCTCGACGATGGCGCGCGCCCGGGCGCCGAAGGCGAGCACGGCCTCGACCGTGTCGCGGGATTGTCTGATTTCAAAGCCGGCGGCACGGAGCCCGTCTTCGGTCTGTTGCGGCGTCGACAAATGGCTGTTGGCGGCGATTGCCGCCCATGGCGTCGGATAGTCCACGGCACCACCCGGCCCCTGGGCGATTTCGGACAACATGAACCACGCGCCCGGCTTGAGAACGCGGTGGACTTCGGCGTAAAAGGCGGCCTTGTCGGCGATGTTCATGGAGACGTTCATGGAATAGGCGCCATCGAAGGCGGCGTCTTCAAAGGGCATGGCAAGGGCGTTTCCGTGCTCGATGGAGACCTTGTCCTCAAGACCGAGGACCTGCGTCAGGTGGCGGGCGACGTCGCAGAATTCTTCGGTCAGATCAATGCCGGTGACGCGGCAACCGAAGCGGTCGGCAAAGTACCGCGCCGGTCCGCCGACCCCGCTGCCGACATCAAGGATGTGCTGGCCGGGGGAAACCTCGAGCACATCGGCCAGTTCGCTGGTCGCCTCAAGACCGCGACCGTGAAACTGATCATACGGCGCCAGCGCCTCAATGGTCGGGTGCTCCGGATCGATGCCGTCTTCACGCAAATTCTGCTTCAGCGTTTCAAGCAGGCTGCCGCTGCCGTAGTGATCTGCAACCCCAGTACCTTCACTCATCGAATTCACCTCCGCCCGTCTACCTTGTGACCGTTCCGGCACCCGGCCGGGCCCGCGTTGCGCGGCGCTATGGTCTCGTGGGATACTCGCGCCGCGCAACCTATCACCCGGACCGGACGAAATGCACCCACTGCGTTTTCTTGCGCTGAACGGCGTCGCCGTGGCGGTACTGGCCTCGCTCCTGGCAGGCGGACCGTGGCTGTGGACCGGAGCCGTGCTGATGACACTCGCCCTTGTGTTTCTCGACGAGACGGTCGGCGACAGCGGTTCCTCCCCGAGCGGTCCCTGGGCGGCGTTTCTGAACGGCTCCCTCTACCTGGCCTTGCCCCTGCTCGCCGCCATATCGGCGCTCTATGCAACCTATCTCTCGGACTTCGATCCCTTCGGCCTTGCAGGGGCCGCGCGGAACAGCTTCGGGATCGACCTTGTCCAGGCGCGGCAGGCTGCGTCACTTTACGATCTGATCGGCGGCGGCATCTCGATCGCGACGCTTTACGGCGCTTGCGGGGTCGTGGTGGGACACGAGTTCATCCACCGCCTAGGCCGCCCGGTGAGCCTGGCTCAGGGCTATGCGCTGCTCGGGTTCACCTGCGACACCACCTATGCGGTGTCGCATGTGTTCGGCCATCACCGCAATGTGGGGGACGCGGCGCGAGACCCGGCCACCGCGCGGCGCGGTGAAACCTTCTACCGCTTTGCCCTGCGCTCCACCTGGGGCCAGATTTGCGAAGCGTTCGCTATCGAAGCGGAGCACCGGCGGCGTCGCGGCAAGCCACCGACCGGTACGGACAGCCCGGTTCTGATGGGCCCTGCCATCCCTCTCGTCTACGGAGCGGCGTTCGCGTATGCCGCAGGATGGACGGGAGCCGCGGTGTTTGTCGCCATGGCCGCCGCCGGCAAGACCAGCCACCTGGCCGTGACCTACGTGCAGCATTACGGGCTCGAACGCCGCAATGGCGAGCCGGTGAGCGCGCATCATTCCTGGGACAGCTACCGCGCGGCAACCAACGCCCTGCTCTACAACGCGGCGCGGCACGCCGACCATCACATGCATATGGGCCGTCCCTACTACAGGCTGGAGCGGCGGCCCGATGCACCACGACTGCCGCTCGGCTACGGCGCCATGCTGGCGCTGTGCTATGTGCCGCCGGTATGGCGCCGGGTCATGGCGCGGCCACTGGCGGAGTGGGACGCACAATGCACCGCGGCGGACGACGCGGCGCCCGACGAGGCCGCCGCGGTCAATCGGTGAACGGTACGGTCGGAAGGCGGGTCCCGAGCCAGCCCGGTCCGTGTCCCGACCCGAGCATGCCTTCCGCCACATCGAGGATTTTCGTGTAACCCATGCGCGCGAGTTGTGCCGACATTCTTGCAGACCGGCCGCCCCGGGCGCAGATCAGGGCGACGGTTTTGGACATGTCACCCCCGATGATGGCTGCCAGCTTCTCGGCGAACCCCGGCAGATGCATGCTGACCGTATGGGCGCCTTCACCAACGCCGGTGTCGCGCCATTCGCCGGGCGTGCGCACGTCGATGAGCACAATCTCGCCGCTGGCCGCCTGCGCATGAGCGTCCTGGACGGTGATCTTTTCGGCATCGGCGAAAGAAGGTCCGCAGAGCGCCATGGCAAGGCCGAGGAGCAGCAGCGCTACCGGCACGATCCGTCGTAATCGTTGCGTCATGTCTAGCGCACCTTCTCAAACAGCAGGATCCGGTGGTTGTGGGTGTCGGCGACCCAGACCAGGTCGCCTTTCGCCTCGACCCCTTCGGGCTTGTTGAGCTGGCCGTCGGCACTGCCCTGCTCGCCGCTGCCGATGGTGTCGATCAGGTTGTAATTCCTGTCGAAGATCTTGATCTGGTGATTGAATTCGTCGGCGACAAACAAGGCGCCGTCGTCGCCGAAGGCGATGTATTTCGGATCATTGAAGTTGAAACCGGGACCTTCAAGGATGCGGATCAAAGTGAGATCTGCCGCGAGGATGACAATGCGGTCGTTGCCTGAGTCGACAACGGCAATGCGATTCTCACCATCAAAGTCGACATCGTGCGGTTTCCGGTAGGAGACGGTATCGGTTGCGGGCTTGCTCGAGGTGCTGGAGAGCGTGCCGTTCTCGAAGATGGCGAGGGCCCCAGCCCGCGCATCGGCGACCACTATGCGGCCGTCGCCGAGATCCACGACCCCTTCGGGGGCCTGCAACCCTCCCGACAGGGCACTCCCGACCGCGCCACCGTCGCTGGGCTCATAACGCATGATCCGCCCATTGCCGGTATCGGCCACCAGCAGATTGCCATCCGCATCGACCGCCACATCGTGAGGCGAGCTCAACTCACTGCCGGCGATCGCGCTGACGATCTTCAAGTCGCGCGCATTGAGGACTTTGATGGAATTGTTGCCCAGATCCGCAACGAATATGACCTCGGAGTTCGGCGACAGCACTATGTCGTGCGGCCTGGAGAACGCGCCCTCGGACACGGCCTTGAGCCGATACTCCGCGTGTGCTGCCGGTTGGCCGCTCCAAAGACAAAGAACGGCCAGCGCCGCACCGATCAATCTGCTCATCTGTTCTCCGGTTCTGAACCGTCTTGCGCGCCGCAAGGACGAAGGCGAAGGTAAAGATATAACGACGCGGCGAATTGATGTAGACTGGATTCATGCAGATGTTGCGCGCCATGGCGATTTGCCTCACCGCCGTTCTATGGTCTGCAAGTGTCTCCGCCGGCCAGTGGAGTTCCGGCGGCTTCTCTTTCAGTGACGAACTGGGCGGCTTTGAGATCCTCGCGGCGTCGGGCACCGGCACCGCAGAAGATCCAATCGTGGTGGTGCAGAAAATGCACCGGGCGGCGCCGGTGACCATGGTGATTCGCCCGCTGATGAAGCCGGACGGCTACGGAAACCTGCGACGCCAGTCGTTCATCCAGTTTTCGCTGGTGGTCGTCGTGACCAACGGCAGCGCCCGCAACTGGGCAGGCTTCGACCTTGAACTGCAGGAGATACCCGGCAAGCCGAGCGTCTATTTCGACGGCCTGTCGTTCGATCAGGTGCGCACGTTCGCCGACCGGATCTTTGTCTCCGACAAGTTTTCCCTGTTTTCCGATCTGACCGAGCCCTATGACCGCGTCCGGTTCGAGGACGGCTACGTCATTCCCAACGAGACGGTACGGCTTCAGGTCTACATCACCGATGTCACCCCGAGGGAAGCGTTCTTTCTGGTGCAGGATCCCCAGATCCTGATGGCAGAGGGCCCACAACAATCGAAACGCCGCCTGGCGCGGCTCACGCCCGGTCCGATCCCACTTTACTGAACAACACAGAAATTCTCCCGAGGGCCTTGACATTGCGATACTTAGATGTATATACATGTTTATGGATGACAAGCAACCAGACAACAGCTATCCGGACATTCAGGTATGTGCATGCGCCAACCTGCGGCGGGCAACCCGGCTGGTGACCCAGGCCTATGATGCCGCGTTGAGGCCGGTGGGCCTGCGCGCCACGCAGTTCACCATGCTGGCGGTCCTCGGCAAGCGCGGGCAGATGCGCCAGAGCGACTTTGCCGACGTGCTCGGCATGGACGGCACAACGCTGACCCGCAACCTTCAGCCACTCCTGAAGAAAGACTGGATACGGATCGACCGGGACGAGGACCAGCGGGTCCGCCTGATTTCGCTCACCGAACCTGGCCGCGCACTCCTAGACACGGCCGTCCCGTTGTGGCGAGAGGTCCAAGGTCAGTTTCAGACCGGGCTCGGCAAAACGCAGATGACAGCTTTGCTGAGCACCCTTTCAGCAACGGCCAATGTCGCCCAGCCAGGATAGGTCTGCCTTTTTTTTGGATAGAAACATGTACCTACATATAAATCGAAGGAAAACATCATGACGACCCAATCCCCAACCCCGCTATGGACCACGCGCCGCAAGACCGTTCTCGCCGCCCTGCTCACGGTCCAGTTCGCCGTTGCCTATTTCGTTGGAACCGGCCACCTGTTGACCAATGACAGCGGCTCGCTGCTGCCGCCCATCGGCATAACCGTGACACTGCCGGTGGCGCTGTTCCTCGCCGCCTACATGATGTCGGCACGCTTTCGCGCCTTTGTTCTGGCGCAGGACCTCCGCCGCCTGACGATGCTGCAGCACTGGCGCGTCATGGGGTTCGGCTTTCTGCTGCTTTACGCCTACAACGTGCTGCCCGGATTGTTCGCCTGGCCCGCAGGGATCGGCGATGTGGCGGTCGGTATTG
Source organism: Hyphomicrobiales bacterium (assembly GCA_021775615.1). Classification (GTDB taxonomy): domain Bacteria; phylum Pseudomonadota; class Alphaproteobacteria; order Rhizobiales; family JAJFHB01; genus JAJFHM01. The sequence continues at coordinate 14,293 of JAJFHL010000014.1, read as the reverse complement.
CCGCGACCTTCGTCGTGGCCCGCATGGACCGCGACCCAGGCTATGTCACCACCAACGGGTTTGTGTGGTTCAACCTTGCCGGGCTGCTCGATTTCGCAACCGCCATCGTGACCTCCGGCCTCGCCACCGGGCGGTTTCCCGAACTGGTGTCCGGCGCTGTCACCGCTGCGCCGATGGACGTGTGGCCGCTGAACCTGTTCCCGAGTTTCGTCGTGCCCGGCTTCATCATTCTGCACCTGACAGTGCTGTTGAAGGTGCGTGCCCTGCGGCGGGCCTCGTCGCAGCACGCACAACCAGTGCCGCAGGCGATCTGAATTCCGGAGAACCGGCAACCCTTACCTGAGCAAGGAAGTCTCACCATGACAATCGCAACACAAACTCTGACCGCCAACGAAACAGTGCCTGCCGGCCCGGGATTGGCCGAACTGGTCTCCCCGGCGGTGCTCCTGCGGGCCGGCCTTGTCGGCCTCGTCCTCGGATCGGTACTGACGCTGGCCAACCAGTTCGATGCCCTGTTCGGCGGCGGCACCCTTGAGCTGCTTCCGCTCGGGCTGGTCTATGCGACGCCGTTCGTTGTCGTCACGCTGTCGCAGGTCCTCGGCATGCGCCGCGCCGTGCTCGACGCCCGGCGGCGCCCGCTAACCGACCTTCGCTCCGGCTCGCTTTTGACCACGGCCATGTCGCGCGGAATCCCGCTCCGAGCGCTCCTTCTGGGCCTGATCGCCGGCTCGGTGAACACATCCGTCTCAGCCGCCGCATCTTATGCCGAATACGGCAATCTCTCGGCGCTGCCGGCAGCGCTCATCGGCCAGGCCTTTGTACTGCCGGTGCTGTTCGGCCTGCTGTCGCAGGCCATATCCTATCGCCGCGCCGCGAACACCCTCAACGCGCCGGAAGAGGCATAGCCGGCCCCATCTGCATCAGAGAAAGGAAAGCCAATGACCACCACATCACAGATCGCCGTCCCTCTGGCATCGCGCTGGCGGCGACTGCTCGCCGCACTGAAAAGCCTCGACGATGCGTTCGACCATGACCCCGCCGAACAGGCCGCAGATCACTTCAATGGAAGGATCACGGCACTTCAGGAAACGGTTCGCGCGCTTGAAGCCCGCCTTTCCAGGGCGGAGGACCGTGGCTCCTGAGGATTACCCGTGCATGCGCCGGCGCCGCTCGCGCATGCGCTCGGCGGCCTCGGGGGTTCCGTCATGGAACGAACCGAACCATTTGTCCCAGGGCATATCCGCATTGCCGTAATTGCATTCGAAATAGCGATGATGCAGCTGATGGTGGAAGAACCCCAGCGCCAACCGGTTCTTGTCCTTGACCACGATGCCGTCAAAGCCGGTGTGCGAGGTCACCGCGCCCAGGGTCAGCCAGTACATGTGGAACAGAACGTGGATCGGATGCGACGCCACGATCCAGTGGATCAGCACGGAACTCATGTAGATGAGATGCTCCAGGGGATGCATCGAGAGCCCGGACCATGGGCCGACATTGACGTTGCGGTGGTGCAGGGCATGCGCCGCCCTGTAGAGCGGCTTCCAGTGCAGCAGGCGGTGCACCCAGTAGAAATGCATCGAGCTCCAGACCGGGATAAGAACCAGGAGCACGACGAACCAGACCGGATGGTCCTGCCAGCTCAGAAACGGAATAAGTTCGTTGGCATAAGCCCAAAAGCACAGCGCTTCATAGGCCGTCCAGAAAGTGACCCCACTGACGCAGGACCAGAACATGTTGTCCCAGACCTGCGTGCGAAAGGCGTAGGTGCGGCTGTTCGTTGCCTGGTCGCGGTGGTCGAATTTGAGCGTCTTGCCCTGCTTCTTGTAGGTGTAGAAGTAGAGGTGCAGGCCACCGGCCACCGCGAACATGAGAAGCATGTTGCGCAGATAGATCTGGGCGATCCAGCCGACCTCGAAACTCTTCGTCTGCTCCAGCGGAGGCTGGACATAAAGCCATATGGCCACCGCGCCGAGCACCAGGATCAGGTGCACCGAAATGTCGAACCAGGACATGGCGAGCCAGCGCAGCATCTTTACGGGATTGGGGGGCCAGGTGAAGAACGGCGAATTCTCGATCGGAAGATCGGGGTGCCAGTTCCATTCGGGCTTCCCGGGCGCTTTGTCCCGCGCCGGGGCCGGCTGCGTTTCAGTGACCGACATGTCCGTCTCCCACCGTTCGATACAACCCCCTTAACGCATACGCAAAAGCCGCACCAGATGCATAAAATTCATTCGAGTTCGTGCGACGGAAACAGCCGGTCATTGGGCGATCGAATGTCTTGCGTAGCCGACGGGACTTCCGCACAAGGTTCACATTGCAGTGATCGCGACAAAAAGGGACTCCATCGAAGGGCGGGCGCACACGACATAAGAAGAAGCAGTGTTTTGATCGAGGAGATTATGATGCACGCGCGCCAACTCCCCCGCCGCAAGCCGGCCCGGACACGGCCGGTTCTGGCCGCGGCGATGCTGTTTCTGTTCATGTTCGCCTTCGCGTCCACATTCGCGGTGGAGCCGGCCAATGCCTGCCGCCCCGGCATGGACCCGACCCGCGAACAGTGCCGATGAAGTCAGGCCCGTCCGAGCAGGCGCTCGGTCTCATCCGCCAGGGAGGCCATCAGCTCGCCCGCATCGCGGTGGCTCAGCAGCGGCGCGCCCTGGCCGGCCCACAGTGATATGAGCTCGGGCCGGCCCTGCTCGACAGCCGCCGCCTTGATGGGTGCTGTGAACCAGCCCTGCACCGGGTATTGCGGAAGCTGGACCTGATGGTCCCGCAGGTCGTCCATGAAGCGATTGCGGATGCCGCGCGCCAGGCGGCCCGTAAAGGCTTTGGTGAGATCGGTGCGCGCCGCATCCGGCCCGAACAGGGCATCGCGCTGGATGGTGCTGGCGGACGATTGCTCGCAGGCAAGAAACGCGGTGCCGATCTGCACCGCCGACGCGCCAAGGGTCAGGGCGGCGGCGACGCCGCGGCCATCGCCGATGCCACCGGCCGCAATCACCGGGCACGACACCGCGTCAACGACCTGTGGCACCAGCGCCATGGTTCCTGTGAGACAGTCCTCCGGCTGGCGGAGAAACGAGACCCGGTGGCCGCCCGCCTCGGACCCGGATGCAACCACCATGTCGACACCGGCGCGCTCCAGCGCAAGCGCTTCCTGCGCCGTTGTGGCGGCGCCGATGGTGACGGTGTCGAGAGCTCGGCACTTTTCAAGCACCTCGGGAGACGGGATGCCGTAGACGAAACTGAAGACCGCGGGCCGCGCCTCCAGGAGGGCCTCGATCTGCTCGTCATATGAAGGCGAGAACCGGTCGGGCCGGACCGGAAGTTCGATGCCGAGCTCTTCGTAGAAGGGTTTGAGGAGCTCGATGTTTCTCTGAAACTCAGCATCCGATATCTGCGGGTTCTCGCTGTCTTCATGCGGGATCCACAGGTTCAACGCGAACGGCCCGTCGGTTTCTTCGCGGATCGCCGATGCGGTGGAGATGATCCGGTCGCCCGGAAGATGATGGGCGCCGAAGGACCCGAGCCCTCCCGCTTTCGTGACGGCGGACGCCAGCGCGATGGAAGACATGCCGCCGCCGAACGGCCCCTGGAAAATGGGAACACGCAGGTTAAGCCGGCGGGTCACTTCGGTTTGCTGCCACATGGTCTTTCTCATGCCGTTGCGGGGTTGCGCGAGGCCCTGGCGGGCGCTCAGGCGGCGAGGCCTTCGGTCTTCAGGGCCTCGCGCACCGCCTGCCTGGCAGAGACACGGTCCTGAAAGGCCTGCAGGTTTGCCAGTCCTGAAAGGCCCAGGCCGACCGGCTTTGCCCAGTTCGTTACCGTGAACAGATAGGCGTCGGCTGCGGTGAAGTCATCGCCGGTCAGATAGACGTTTTCACCAAGCCGGCTGTCGAGCCATTCGTACTTCTTACGGAGAACGCCGCGCAGGGTGCCCTTGACGTCATCGGCAAGGTCGAGATGAAACAGCGGCGTGAAGGATTTGTGCAGTTCAGAAGTGATGTAGTTCTGCCACTCCATGACCCGGTAACGCGCGAGAGTGCCGGGCGACGGCATCAGGTCGCGGCGCTCTGCATGGTCGGCAATGTACTGAGCGATCACCGGACCTTCCGTCAGCCGCTCTCCGTCATCAAGCTCCAGGACCGGCACCTGGCCCTTTGAGCTGACGGCGAAATAGTCGCCTCCGTCATCCAATTGATGGGCCTGGGTATCGACGCGTTCCAATTGCACGGGGAAAGACGCCTCCCTGGCCAGAATGTGCGGCGCCAGCGAGCAGGCGCCCGGTGAATAGTAGAGCTTCATGATATGTCCTCGGGTTGGATGTCTGACTTGCAGGGCTGTAGGTATTCCATCTTATGACCGACATAAACCCTCCGCTGTTCAAATGATTTGAAACATGATGTAATAAATAGATGTCGCGGCATTTCACCGACCTACAACTCGGCAGCGTGGAGCTGTTCTGCATGACCGCCGAGCTCGGCGGCTTCACGGCCGCCGCCCACGAAGCGGGTGTGACGCCCGCGGCGGTGAGCCGTTCGATCTCTCGGCTCGAGACGCGGCTGGGCGTACGGCTGTTTGCACGCACCACCCGCAAAATCAGCCTGACCGACGCGGGCCGCACTTATTTCGCCCAGTGCCGGCAGGCGCTTGACCAGCTGATCGAGGCCGAGCGGGACATTGGAGGATGGCAATCTGTGCCGTCCGGTGTGGTCCGGTTGAGCCTGCCCACTCCCTACGGCCAGTTTCGTATTCTGCCGCTGCTTGCGGAGTTCAGCGCGGAATATGCGAACGTGCGGTTCGATGTTCATACCAGCAACCGCAACATCGATTTCGTCGGTGACGGTTATGACCTTGCGGTGCGGGCCCGAACGCCGCCGGACTCCGGCCTGATTGCACGCAAGCTGGAAGATGCTGAGGTTGTGGTGGTGGCCGCGCCCGGTTATCTGCGGCGGGCGGGAACACCGAAGACGACCGGCGACCTGAAGAACCATGACTGCATTCAGTTCGTGCTCCCCAGCAGCGGCCGGCCGATCCCGTGGTCGTTTCGGGTCGACGGGCGCGACGTGGATGTCGCCACCCAGGGCACCTACAGCTGCCTGGAGGACGTCACGGCGGGTGTCGCACTGACGCTCAGCGGCGCCGGCCTCTATCAGGTGTACCGGTTCATCGTTGAACAGGAGATCGCTCGCGGAGAACTGACCGAAGTGCTCACCGGCCTTTCAGGGCGTTCGCGGCCGTTTTCCCTCCTCTACCCTCATAAAGCGCACATGCCGCTTCGGGTGCGGACCGTTATCGACTTCCTGCTGCGCCGGCTGAGGAGCCCAAGCTGATATGCCCAGTGTGGCGGTTCAGGTCAGCGCGCCTTGAACCAGGATCGTATCTCCGTTCGATATTCTGAGGCGAAGCTCGCGGGCGTCCTTGTAGTCGTCTGAATGATACCAGGACCGCGCAGCGTCGGTTGACGGGAACGCGATGACCACGACGCGCTCGTGTTTGCATTCGCCCTCGAGCGTCTCGACAGGACCGCCCCTGACGATGAATTCGCCGCCGAACCTTGCGATCGAAACCGGAGACATCTCCTTGTATCGCTCGAACTCGGCCGCGTCGTGCACGGTCTCCTGGAAAATGATGTAGCCCGTCATCCCGCCAACTCCTTTTTGATGTGCGCGCTGCGCGAGACCGCAAAGTTGCAGCGCCATTGCGCCACCGGACGCTTCACCGCATGTGGCACAAACGCAATCTACATGCGACCCGCCGCTTGACAACGGACGAGGTCATACTTATTTCCATATCGATCGTTATGAAACATGATGCATGGGACGGCCAAACATGGGACGGCCAAGAGAATTCGAAACCGAAGACGCCTTGCACAAGGCCATGCATCAGTTCTGGTCGAAGGGCTACTACGACACTTCGATCCGGGATCTGATCGGTTCGACCGGGGTCAATTACTACGGCCTTTACGGCACCTTCCAGAACAAGCGTGGCCTGATGCTCGCGGCGCTGGACCACTATCGCAAAACCATAACGGCAGAATTCACCACGGTTTTGGACGCGTCCGAACCGACCCGGGACGGATTGCGCGGCGCTCTTCTGGCATTGGCCGATCTCTTGCGCACGGAGGCCGGCCAGGCTGGTTGCATGATGTGCAACGCCGCCACCGAACTGGCGCCGCATGATGCAGATGTGGCAGCCAGGGTTCGGGCGCATATGGCGCATTTGACCGACCGCTTTGCCGAGTGGCTGAGGCGCGCGGACCATGCTGGAACGATTGTGGGCGGCGAGCCCACCGCCCGTGCCGAGTTTCTGGCCACGACCGCATATGCCATCGGGCTCCTCTTGCGCGCCGGTTTCGACCGCGATGCGGTGACGCGGCACGTGGAGGTCGCCGTTTCCGCTGTGCAGTAAAATTTTTTGACCCGTTTCATATCGAACGCAATGAAACCCTAACCTGAAGCGAAAGGACCGAACAATGGCGTATCTGACCTATTCCAAGGATTTTCGCGGTGTCGCCGACGTGTTCCTGCGGGATCCCGGCCGCTATGGCCCGCTGCTGCAGTTCATCGACGACGTGATGACGCGGCCTTCGGAACTGACCAGGGCCGAGCGCGAACTGATCGCGGCGCATGTTTCGAAGAAGAACGGCTGCGGTTTCTGCCTCGGCGCCCATCGCGCCACCCTGGCCGCCATGGAGATCGGTTGGGCGACACTGGAAGCCCTCGACACCAACCTCGATGATGCGGCGATCAGCGACAAGCTGCGCCCCGTATTGCACTTCGCGTCCAAGCTGACCGACGCGCCGGGCCGTGTCACCGCCGACGATATAGGCAGCCTCCGCGCGGCCGGCTGGTCTGACCAGGCCATCGAAGACGCGATCAACGTCACGGCCCTGTTCAACTATGTGAACCGGCTGGTGGACGGCTTCGGGATCAAGGGCGACGACGACTATTTCCGCCATGTTGGCACGGCACTCGCGACGCAAGGCTACGCGCCGCTGATCCGCAAGACGTCACAGGGCGCCAGCCGGCCATCGCAAGACATCCCCGCATAACCAATCGAAACAGGAGACCCGAACATGACCGATACACTTGGATGGCGCGTCAGCGGCGACAGCTTCGAGGATGGCAGCCGGCTCGCCGACTGGGTCAAGATCCACGAAAGCGGCGTCTGGCACTGGCAGTATGACACCCACGAACTGACATTCGCGATCTATGAGCACGACGGCCAGTACTGGAAACTCTACCGCATCCGCCACGTGATCCCCGGAACCGCACACTACGTCCACGGCTTCGGTGGCCAGGCCTGCCGCATGGCCCTCGTCGCCTATCGGACGACGTCACGGTCGCCGCATTCCGGTCTGCTGATGCAGCGCGGAACGCAGGAATGGGTCCGCACCTACGAAGTCGATGACGCTATCCACGAGATTCTCAAATCCGGCCGGACCGATGAAAAGTATGGCGCGCCATACGGTCCCAAGGCGGCGGCGTGAGCCCGGGCCGATCACAACCAAGGGACCGTATCATGTCTAAACCCGTATGCCTGATCACCGGGGTCGGCGACACCACCGGCAGCGCGCTGGCCCGCCGTTTCGCTGCCGGCGGGTATCGTATCGCCATGCTGGCGCGCGATGAAGCCCGACTGAACCGCCTCGAAGAAGAGATTTCCGGCGCGCGGGCCTTTATCTGCGATGTCGGCGATCTGGACGCACTTGCCGCGACCATCATGGAGGTCCGCTCAACAATGGGTGCGCCGGAGGTGCTGGTGCACAACGCGGTGGCGCATACGTTCGATACGTTTCTCGATGCGCCGCCGGAAGCGCTGGAACGCAACTTCCGGGTCAACACCACGTCGCTGCTCCATCTGGCGCGGGCGCTCGCGCCCGACATGATCGCCGCGGGCAAGGGCGCCCTCATGGTCACAGGCAACACGGCCGCCCACCGCGGCGTGCCGATGTATGCGCTGTTCGCACCGACCAAGGCGGCGCAGCGCGTGCTTGCGGAATCCCTTGCCCGGGACCTTGGGCCAAAGGGGATACATGTCGCCTACATCACCGTCGACGCCGCCATCGACGTCACCTGGCTCGGCGCGGACGCTGAGCGGCCGGCATGGCTTGTGCCGCCGGCCGACTGGCCATGGCCGCGCGAGGACTTTTTCGCGAAGCCCGACGCAATCGCGGAGGAGGTGTTTCACCTGGCGCATCAGGACCGCTCAACCTGGACGTTCGACCTGGTGGTCAGGCCGTTTGCCGAAAAGTGGTGAGACGCGCCCGGCCGCGCCGAACATTGAGACAATGAAGGAAACGCAAAAATGCAGCTCTCACTGACGCCGGTTCTGGCGGCTGTTGAACTCGGCTTCCTGCTCATCCTTGCCGGACGCCGCAGCCAGGCACACGAAGCGCCGGCGGGCAAGCTCGCGGTACACCTCTATCTCGCGTGGCTCACCGCATATGCCATCGCGACGGGCATGCTCGGCGCGCGTGGCGTCTATACAAGCGCGGAATTGCTCAAATGGTTTCCCGGTCTCTGGCTCCAGCTCATCACGGTTGCCGCCGCGGTGGTGCCGGTGACGCTGTTCGCCGGCATCCGTAGCGGCCTGCGGGACATTGTAGATGCAACGCCGTGGCACTGGTTCGCCTGGTTTCATGCCCTGCGGATCGCAGCGCTCGGCACCGCCTACAAGACCGCGGCCGGAGAATTCCCGGTCTATTTCGGGATCCTGGTTGGCATCCCGGATCTGCTTTTCGGGATTTCTGCTCTGTGGATTGCCGGCCGGGCGCGGCGCGGCGCGCTCACGGCACGCGGGTTTCTCACCTGGAACCTGATCGGCGCCGTCATCATCGTGCCGTCGGCCCCAATACTGCTGCAGCTCGGACTGCCCGGACCGTTGCACGTCTTCACCAGCCTGCCGGACGCCCGCGCGGTCTACACCTACCCAATGTCGATCGCGCCGATGATCGGCGTGCCGTTCTTCGTGCTGGTCAACCTCCTGGTGGCCTGGCGCCTGTGGGAGCGCGGCGCCCTCCAGCGCGCTTAGGCCGCATCCCTCTTCAGGGGCTGCGACATGCAATGGATGCCGCCGCCGGCGTGGAGGAACATGGAGGCATCGGGGTCATAGACCTCAAAGCCCATGGCGCGCAGGCGCTCGTTCAGGTCTTTCGACGAGGCCGGCGACAGCACCCGGTCGTTGCCCAGCGACATGACGTTACAGCCAAGCGCCATGGTGTCGCGGAAACTGACGGGCACGATCTCGATGCCCTTCGATCTGATCCAGTCGACGATGTCCGGCTCGGTGGTATCGAGACAGACCGCGGCGCATTTTTCCGACAGCATGCAGACCATCAGGTCGATATGCACGTAGAAGGCGTCGATCGGCGCGTATTTGATCTCCCAGCCTTCCTTCTCGAACCACTGGCCGATCTCGCGGGCGGCGACCTCCTCGCAGCGGAAGCCGGTATAGCCGATGAGCGCACAGTCCGGCGCGATCATGTTGAAATCGCCGCCCTCGAAATTGCCGGCGGTGACCATGTCGTAGATCGGGATGTCGTTGGAAAGATAGAACCTCAGGCAGGAGGCGTACTCGCCGCGCCGGCGCGGGTTGGCGAGCTGACAGATGACGGCGCCGTAAGGGGTCATGAAACTCGAGTCGCGGGCATAGACCTGATAGCTGGTCAACTCGTTCTCGGGCAGGAAGTGACAGGTGACGCCGGCGCTCTCATAGGCATCGACGATTTCGCGATGCTGGCGCACCGCGAGCTGCTTGTCGAACTTGAGCTCGTGCCGCAGAGTGTCGCGCACGATGGAGGAATAGGCGGCGTTGTCCTCGCGCCAGGCGAAGGTCTCCGCCGGCCCGATCAGAACATCCCTCAGGACGCCATATTCGGCGTTGGCGCCCCACTGCGTGAGCCGTGGCGTGCCACCATCCAGATTGCGCGCGCGCAACGGGACACTGCCGTTCGCCGAACCATTCCGTGTCATGAATACCTCCATACCGATTGCCGAGAGACATTGTCGCGGAGGCAACCTTAGGTCATGAACTCATAAATGGCACGCATTCTGCGCTGACGGATTTGCGTCGCGAGCAGGCGCAAGGGTGCCCGAAACCTTCCGGTTTTCAAACCTTTGCAACGCCCGCGCGGCGCACATCCGACGCGCCCGCAGGGTTAGGCCAGGAGGGCCCGCCTGCAGGCAAACAATGCTCGATAAGGCGCAAAGCATGATCTTGCGCTTGTTTTCCAGCATTCGAACCCTCCTGACCAAACAGAATGTGCGCCATTTATGAGTCCATGACCTAGACTTGACGGCGGCGGTCCCTGAATTCCCTGGGCGTCTCGCCATAGGTCCGCTTGAACCAGCGCGAGAAATGCGCGCCGTCGGCGAAGCCGCACTCCATGGCGATCTGGGTTACGGTCCGGTACGAGTTCAGAAGCAACCAGTGCCCCTGCGCCAGGCGCATGTCGCGCCACACGGCGGCGGGCGGTTTTCCGGCATATTTCGAGAAGATCCGGTTCAGTTCGCGCGATGATGTGTTGATCTGGCGCGCCAGCGTCGAAATGCTGTGTGGAACGGCGATCCGGCCTTCCATGAGCTCCACCGCCTGCTCCATCTTCTGGTTTCCGCTTGCCGCCAGGTGCCAGTAGGCACGGTGCGGCATATGAAGGGTCGTGCGGCGGCTTTCCGGCGACAGCGCCCGCAGAAGCTTTATCGCCCGGGCCCTGCCGCAATGCGCTTCAATCAGCGCAAAAACGAGGTCGAGTGCCGCGATGCCGCCGGGGCAGGTGATGATCTCATTGTCATTGACATAGGCGCGGTCGGTCTCGGGCAGCACCTCTGGAAACAGGCTTTGCATCTGCCCGAGATGGGCGACATGAATGGCGCAGCGCCGGCCATTCAGCAGGCCCGACTTGGCCAATATGAAGCTCCCCGTGCACAGGCCGACAATGGAGACGTTGGCTTCATACGCGCGCCGCAGATAAGAGGCCGTAGGGTCCAACTGCTCAAGGCACCGGGGAAGCAGTCCGCCGACCACCACGATATAGTCGAAGTCCAGCGGATCCGGGAACGTCTCATGCGGGCATACTTCTACGCCGCAGCTTGCGGTGACCGGATCGAGCGTAGGGGCGATGACTTTCCAGTGACAGTAGATCTGGCGGCTGAAGTCGGCTTCATCCGCCGCGTGGCGAAGGCCGTCGGCAAAACTTGCAAATGACAGAAGCGTGAATTTGGGCGCCAGGATAAATCCGACCCGTATGTCCGGTTTGATATCGGGCATGTCCGGTGGTTCGGGGAATATGGCGGATTGCTCGCTCATCGAACTTCGTCTCTCAGCACTTTGTCCTTATCGTTATCGGTATCATCCGTTTCATTCAAGCTTCGGTTCTGTCGCGGTGCGTTACTGTGACTTTGATGGCCGCTGCATACCCGTGGCCGCAAGTTAGGGAGAAAGCGATGAGTTTCTTAAGAACCGTAGTAGGGGCTGCCGTAGGCGCGGCGTTCACTGTTTCCATGGCAACCGGGGCATTTGCCGCTGAAATGACATTGAAGCTCGCCGGTGTCGTGCCGGTCGATCATTACGGCAACGAGATGCTGGAGCAGATCAAGACGGATATCGAGGCCGCGAATGTCGGCCTGACGGTGAAATACTATCCCGCCGGACAGCTTGGATCGGGCGAAGAGCTTCTTGAAGATACCATTCGCGGAAACGTCGACATCGTCCACGCCTTCGTCTACGCCCACAAGGATCCGGTGCTTGAGATCAATTCGCTGCCGTTCCTGGTCGGTTCCTGGGACGAGATGCAGAGGGTTTACGGCGACAAGGGCTCGGCCTATTCGCAGATCATGGCGGAGGTTCTCGATAAGCTCGGCCTGAAATTCCTCGCCAACGTCGTTGAAGGCCCCATCGGTGTGGTCACCACCAAGAAGCCTGACAACTACGCGACAATCGGGCCGAAGAACCTGAACATCCGTGTCTGGAGTTCGCAGGTCGGCAAGGCCGCGACGGAAGCGATCGGCTACAACACAACAACGATGAACTGGGCGGAGGTTTTCGCCGCCGTGCAGGCCGGCACGGTCGATGGAGCGATCTGCTGCACGGCGCAGCTGACTTACACCAACTTCGCAAAAAGCGATGTCGGCAAGTACTTCATTCCCTACAACGCATTCGTGGAAGCCTCGACCTACTACGCCAGCAAGAAGACCTGGGCAAAGCTGGATGACGCGCAACGCGGTGCCGTTGAGGCTGCGGTCGAGAAGGCTGCAGCGTCCTTCAATGCATGGTCTCGCGCCAATGATGAAGGCTACATTGCCAAATTGAAGGAAGCCGGCTGGGAAGTGCTGGATCTGAGCGATGAGCAACGCGCCACCATGTCCGATCACATCAAGACCACGGTGTGGCCGGAAGTCGAAAAGATGGTTGGCAAAGAGATCATCGATCGCTTGGTCAATGACAAGTAGTAGCAAGATGACTGGCAGGCGCAGCTTGTGCGCCTGCCATCGCCGCTTGTATCAACTGGCTTTGCCGGTGTGAGCGAACTTGTCGATCATGTTCCTGTCGCGTTGCGCCGGCCAGTCCGCGCGATTCTCGCCGTGCTGGGCTGGTTCGTCTGTATCGCCAGCTTGATCATGGCGTTCACTTTTTTCTTCGTGGTCATATTGAGATACGGATTCAACGCCGACCTCTTTGCCTATGAAGAGTGGCTTCTGATCATCTGTTTCTGGTTGTACTTCATGGCGAGTGCGCTGGGCACCTATGAAAACAGCCACGTCAACGCGAACCTCCTGGACTATGTGTCGAACAGTCAGCGGCTGAACTGGCTGCGTGCGATCGTGGTTTGCTGCATCGAAATTATCGTCAGCCTCGCGGTCGTCTATTGGGCGGTGCTGATGCTTCGGGACGAAATTTCCTCCTATCCGTACTGGCAGTCCACGATTGCCATGAAAATTCCATTTCTCATTCCCCGCATCGCGGTGTTGCTCGGCTTTGTTCTGATGACCTTTTTCAGCTCATTGCGACTGTATGTGTTGCTCCATCTGGGGGCGACGGAGGAACAGCTCGACGCCAGGCGTGACGCCGACGAGCGCGTGTCGGAAGGCGGATAACAAATGCTCGTGCTCGCCTGCATCGTGCTTCTCTGCTTACTGCTGGTCATCGGTGTATCGGTTCCGCTTTCCTTCGGCGCAGTCCTCATCCTCATCGCGGCATTCGGTGGGCACGATGTCTCCGGCTTCCTGCCGGCCGGCCACTGGAAAATGAACACGGTGGTGTTGCTCGCCATACCGCTGTTCATTCTGGCCGGCGGAATAATGGAGCGCGGCAAGATCGCCGCCCCGCTGGTAAGCGTCGCTGAACTGATCGTCGGGCGGATCAGGGGCGGACTGAGTGCGGCAGCGGTGTTCGCTTGTGCGATATTCGGCTCGATTTCGGGAAGTGCCGCTGCCACGCTGACATGTATCGGCTCCATTATGATGCCGCATCTGCGCAAGGCGAATTATCCCGAAGGGACCGCTGCCGCCATTATCGTGAGCGCGTGTCCGCTTGGCCTGCTTATCCCGCCCAGCGCGTCACAGATTCTCTATGCATGGGTGACGCAGCAATCCGTGCTCAAGTGCTTCCTTTCCACCGTGATTCCCGGGCTGATCCTTGTGGTGTTGCTTTGCGTGGTCAACTTCGTTTTGCTGCGCAGGGTGAAGGATCTGAAGCTGCCTGAAAGGCCGGACAGCTATGTCAGGGAGTTCGGGGTCAGGTCGTGGCGGGCTTTCCCGGCGTTGCTCATGCCGGCTTTCATCCTCGGCGGTATCTACGGCGGCGTCATGACGCCGACGGAGGCGGCGGGGTTTGCGGTCGTCTACGCAATACCCGTGGGGTTCTTCGTTTACAGAGGATTGAACCTGGACAACTTCTGGCAGGGCCTGCGTGAATCCGCCATTACTATTGGCGTGGTCATGGCCATGGTCTTCATGGTCCTGATTGTCAGCCGCTTCCTCATATTCGAGGACATTCCAAGCCTCGCCAAGACCCTGGTGTTCGCGATCTCCGACAACCCGATCGTCATCCTGCTGATGGTCAATGTCGTCATGATCCTCATTGGGATGGTGATGGACGACATCAGCGGACTGTTGCTGTCCGCACCGCTCCTGCTGCCGGTTGTGACAAGCGTGGGAATGGATCCGATCCATTTCGCCGCCGTCCTGGGGGTCAATCTGGGCATGGCCAACATCACGCCCCCGACGGCGCCGCTCCTGTATCTGGGGGCAAGAGTGACGAACACACCGGTCAACAAGATGATCAAGCCAAC
>JAJFHL010000130.1 GCA_021775615.1 Hyphomicrobiales bacterium | reverse complement strand
GAAGCCTCGGCCCAGGAAACGACCCGCGACTACGTATTGGAACTGGACGGCGAGGGAGCGGACGCGGCGCTGCTCAATATTTACGGCGGCAAGATCACCACCTACCGGCGGTTGGCGGAAGAGGTCGTCGGCATGATCGCGGCGGGTCTTGCCACGCAGCACGCGGCCTGGACGGGTGGAGCGACCCTGCCCGGCGGCGACTTCGAACCCGGCGGCGCGGACGCGGTGGTGCAAGACCTGCTGCACGACTGCCCGGACCTCGCACCGGAGGTTGCCGCGCGGTATGCCCGCACCTACGGCACCGCCGCCAAACGCTTTCTCGCCGGCGCCACGGGAGAGGCCGGCCTCGGCCGGCATTTCGGCGCGGGCCTCTTTGAGCGCGAGGTGGAACATCTCGTTAAGAATGAGTGGGCCATGACGGTGGAGGACATCGTGTGGCGGCGCACCAAGCTTGGACTGAGGTTCTCCGCGGCCGAACGCGAAGACCTCGGCGTCTGGCTGGCGGAGCACCTGCCCGCCAAAGCAAAGGAAAAGCGACAATGACCGAAAGACTGACATCCGAAATTTTTATCGAGGGCTCTTATGTGTTTCTCGAAGGGCCGCGTTGGCACGACAGCCAACTCTGGTTTTCCGACATGCTGGGCGGGACGGTCTACCGGGCCTCGCCGGAAGGACAGGTGGTGGCAGTCACAGATGTACCCAAGCGCCCCTCCGGCCTCGGGTTCCTGCCCGACGGCACTCTGCTCATCGCGTCCATGCAGGACCGCGCGCTCTATCGCCTTGAAGACGGTGGCCTCACGCTGCACGCCGATGTGTCGGGGGTCGCCGGCGGCGACATCAACGACATGCTGGTCGATGCGGAAGGCTATGCCTATGTGGGCAATTTCGGCTTCGATTTCTGGAACACCCCGGAGCGGACCGAGCATGCCGATCTGGCTCTGGTTTCACCCGACGGCCGGGACGTGAGCGTCGCCGCCCGCGACCTGCATTTCCCCAACGGCACCGTGATGACCGGCGACAATCGGCTCGTTGTGGCCGAAACCCATGGCGACCGGATCAGTGTTTTCGACATCAATGACGACCACTCGCTCAGCAACCGAAAGGTGTTCGCGGAAGTGCCGGGGGTCGGTCCGGACGGGCTCGGCATCGACGCAGATGACGGAGTGTGGGTGGCTGCCGCGGATCAGGATCGCTTCATCCGGATCGAGGACGGCGGCCGCATCACCCATGAAGTCGATGTCAGCCCGCATCTCGCCGTTGCCTGCACGATCGGCGGTCCCCACGGCGACATACTCTATTGCCTCACCGCCCACCCATCCTGGCAGGCGGTCTATGACCAGACGTCAACAGCCAGGGTTGAAACCGTGCTGCTCTAGGTTCCGTAGTCTGGGTAGCTTTCACTGCGGGGCGTCGGCCGCCGCGACCTCGTCCTTGATCCACTGCCGGAAGGCCTTCACCTTTGGATTGCCTTCGCTGGCCGGCGGATAGACCAGATAGTAGCTGAAGGCGGTGGCCTCGGTGGTTGCGGGCGCAAACGGGCGGACCAGCCGTCCGGCCTTCAGATCGCCGGCCACCAGCGCGCTTGAGACCAGCGCCACACCCTGGCCTTCGATCGCGGCCTGCAACGCAAGGTTCTCGACACTGAAGCGGGGCCCGCGCTCCGGATCGACGCCTTCGACACCGGCGGCACGCAGCCACATGCGCCAGTTAGGCGCCGATTCGCCCTCCATTTTCCACTGCACATGCAACAGCGTGTGATGGGTCAGGTCTTCGGGACGGCGCAATGGTGGATCGCCGTCCGCCAGGGTCGGGCAGCAAACCGGGAACGCCACTTCCGACATCAGCCGCTCGACGCGCAGACCCTCATAGGCGCCACGGCCGTAGCGCAGCCCCACATCAACGCCGCCTGCGCCAAAATCCACCAGCGTGTCGGTGGCGTCTATGCGCAACTCGTAGTCGGGATGGGCCGCGCTGAAGCGGTCGAGCCGCGGCACCAGCCATTTGGCGCCGAAGGACGGTGGCACGCTGACGGTCAGCACGCCGCTCTGGGTGAAGTTGTCGAGCACACCGGCGGCCTCGCCCAGCTTGTCGAAACCGTCCTTCAACGCTGGCAGCGCCGCCTGACCTGCATCGGTCAGCCGCAGCGCCCGGGTCAGGCGCCGGAACAACTGGACACCGTAATAATCTTCCAGCGCCTTGACCTGCTGCGACACAGCCGCCGGCGTCACATGAAGTTCTTCCGCCGCCTTCTTGAAACTGAGGTGGCGGGCGGCCGCCTCGAAGGCGCGCAAGGCGTTGAGCGGTGGCAGTCGGCGCGACATGCGAACTCCGCTATAAGATAGTTACCCTAATGTATATAGCCACCAGTTCTCGTTTGTAAAGTTCCTTTAAGCCGCTCATATCCTTATCCATGACAACGAACAGCGCCGGATGAAAAATCCTAATGCCTAAATTCCACTAACTTATGAATGACGGCGATCCGGCACATGGAAGGAACACGGGAATGGCCTATCACTACATTTGGCTGAACAGCGACCCCGAATATGCAAAGTACTTGCGGCGCGCCAATGAAGAACGCTCCGCGGCGTTCTACCAGGCATTTGGAGCGCTCTGGCGCAGCCTTTCCGTCTTTGGGAAAGTGGCCGCATGGCTGAAGCGCAGGGTGCGCGAGCGCGCCGCGTTGCGCGAACTCAGCTCCCTCGATGACCGCAGTCTGAAGGACATCGGGATCTCGCGCGGCGAGATTCCCCGCATCGTCAAGGAGTTCGGCGCGAGCGGTGCCGATGCGCCCGCACAGGTCGACACGGGCACCGCCGGTCCAAAGGCCGTCGACGAGCGCAAGCCTTCCTGGCTGCGCGGTGTCCTCGACGGCGGCCGCACCACGGCGCATCTGCCGGCGGCAAGCACCACCGGCGCAAAAGATGCCTCATCGGACGACGAGCCGGCCGCCGCGGCGCACGGCTGAGCCCTGTCACCGCGCACTCAATCCAACGAAACGACATAAACAAAGGATCGTCTGACATGACACAGTCCCACGCACTGGCTCACGCAACCGTACCGCAACCCGTGGTGTCGGCACCTGAGAGCGTCGAAACCTCCCTCTCCTACATGGTCCCGTCCATCGGCAAGCCGGTCGTCGACATGACGTCTCCCGACCGCAGCAATGGCGCAAAAGACCTGTTTGAAACCGCACCGGTCGAAATCACCAACGGACGCTGGCGTCAGGAGAGTTTCTCCATCGACCGGGAAGGCTTCGCCCTCACCCAGCACCGGACGTCGCTGGCGCGGTTTGACGACGATGATGAAATCAGACGGGTATATTACCGCGAAATGGAAGAGCTCCTGAAACGGGAAACAGGCGCTTCCGGCGTGCTGGTGTTCGACCACAATGTGCGCCAGGACGGCGGCGTGTCCGGGGAAGGGGTCGTCGTGCGCCCGCCGGTCTACCGCATTCACAACGATTACACGGCTGCATCCGGGCCGAAACGCCTGGCCGAACTCCTCGGGAGCGACCGCGCGGACGAGCTGGACGGCGGCAAATTCGCGGTGATCAATGTGTGGCGTCCGATCCGCGGTCCGGTACAGACCGCCCCCCTGGCTCTGGCCGATGCGCAGAGCGTCGCGCCGCAGGATTTCGTTGCCGCCGATCTCGCCTATGCCGACCGCACCGGTGAGATCTACTATGCAAACTGGAACCCGCTGCACCGCTGGGTCTATTTCCCCGACATGGAGGCCGATGAGGCGCTCCTGATCAAGGGTTACGATTCGCGCGAGGACGGCCGCGCCCGGTTCACCCTGCACACCGCCTTCGATGACCCGACAACACCGGACAACGCGGCGCCGCGCGAGAGCATCGAGATCCGTGCCCTGGCGTTCTTTGACTGACGTTCAGTTGCGTAACCACTCGAGCGCCGCGGCGCGGGCGCCGAAATAGGCTGTCGGAAAACTTGCCGGTCCCTCGGGCGCGGGTTCCGCTCCGATGGCCGGCATACCGTCCGGCATGATGAAGGCGAACTTGCGCACGCCGGCGGCGTTGTATCTCGGGATGATGTTGGCGTCGCGCCAGGCGCCGTCCATTTGGGCCATGTCCATCTTGAACCGGACCGCGTCGATCAGGCATCCGGGCCGGCCGCAGTCTTTCACGTGGCCGGCGAAGGTTTCGAGAAACGCATGGAACCCGTCCCTGGTCAGATCTGCGGTGGTATCGTGCCAGCGGATCTCGACACAGCCGTCACCGGGCCGGTCGATGATGTCCCCCCACTTGTCACCATGGAGCGCGGTCAGGCTGGTCATTGTGCTTTCTCCTTGATTTGACGGCGTGTCAGTTCATGACCTAAGACGAACGGGGGGCGGCACATTCGACACAGGCGGGCATGAGAAATGGTGACCATCGACCCCGAACGCGTGCTCGGCGACCTCTATCATCTGCGCTCCATCGGCACCTATGAGACCGGTGTCCACCGGCCGACACTGTCGCCCGAGGACATGCAGGCCCGCCACTGGCTGGCCGACCGCCTGCGGGATCTCGGCTACGAAGCGACCATTGACGGGATTGCCAATGTGGTCGGCCTGTCGCCCGGCGGCGGGCGCAAGCTCCTCGCCGGATCGCACCTTGAAAGCCAGAACCACGCCGGCTGGCTCGATGGCGCCCTGGGAGTGATCTACGCGCTGGAGGCGGCGCGGGCGGTCGCCGAAGCGCCGGACATGCAGGGCACCGCCGTCGATGTCATCGCCTTTGCCGACGAGGAGGGTCATTTCGGCAGCTTCATGGGCAGCCGATCTTATGTCGGCGAGCTCGATGACGGCGAGATCGACACGGCTGTCGATGCCACCCGCGGCACACCCATGCGCACAATGCTCGACGGCGCAGGCCTTTCGGGACACGGGCGACTGGAAATACCTGCCGGACGCCATGCCGCCTTTCTCGAAGCGCATATCGAGCAGGGCGACTGGCTCGAAACCAACCATCTCAAGGCCGGCATTGTCACCAGCATCGTCGCCATCTGGCTTTACAAGATCACCTTCGAGGGCGTGCAGAACCATGCCGGCACAACGCGTATGGCGATCCGCAAGGATGCCGGCGTTGCGCTGACGCGCCTCGCCCAGGCGATCGAAGCCCGCTTTCCGGAAATCGCCGGCCCGCGCAGCGTGTGGACCACCGGCCGCATCACGCTGGAACCGGGCGCAACCAGCATCATACCGGGTCGGGCGGAGATGCATTTTCAGCTCCGCGATGCCGAGCCCGAGACCCTTGAACGCCTCGAAAACGAGCTGGTCCGGCTGGTGGCCGAGGCCAACGGGAGCGGACCGTGCGATGTGACGCTGGAGACCGTCAGCAAAGGCACACCCGCAGTCATGGCGGCCGAGATACAGGACGCGTTCGAACAGGCCGCCGAAACGCATGCGCCGGGGCGGCACACGCGCATGCCAAGCGGCGCGTCCCACGATGCGCAGGTCATGCGCCCGCATCTGCCGACCGGCATGCTGTTTGTGCCGAGCATTGGCGGCGTCAGTCATCACTGGTCGGAGAACACATCCGACGAAGACATTGTCACCGGCGCCCGGATCTATGCCTCGGCGGCGGCCACGCTGCTGAAGACATAGATCCCGAGGCGGCTATGAACAGACCGCAACTCGTCACCATCACGGGGATCGACGTCCATACCGATCTCGATCTCGCCAGGGCGCTGTGTGACCGGTACCCGCTGGAGTTCGCGATGCTGTGCGATCCGGAGCGCGAAGGCCGGAGCGCCCGGGTGCCCGAGCCTGCCTTTGCGGCCGAGCTCGCCCGGCATTTTGCGCCTGGTCAACTGGCGTTTCACCTGTGCGGCGACTACAGCAACATGGCGAAGCGTTTGGACGTCGCGCCGCTTGATCAAATCTTCGACTTCTCACGAGTGCGGCGTTTGCAGGTGAACGCACCGGACTATTCGACCCAGGACCTGGTCAATCTGCAGGACCTGGCGAAATCGACCGGATGCGTTGTCATTGTGCAAAACACCGGGGATGTAATCCCGTTTATGGACGAATTGCAGTTCCTCGACGACGCGAGCGCCGGGCGTGGCATGGTTCCCGAACGGCGCGCCGCACCGGATCGAGCATATGTCACTGCCCGCCCCGCCGTTCCCGTCGGCTATGCCGGCGGCCTGTCGCCGGAGAACCTGGGCGCCAAGCTCGCGGCACTGCAGGAGATCAATCCGTCCGTGCCGTACTGGATCGATGCCGCCTCCGGCGTGCGCGATGCGAACAATCATCTTGATCTCGACAAGGTGGAACTGTTTCTGACCATCGCCATGAGCACTTGCTGAAAGCCTGGGCCGGGTTTGCCCGACGACGCGTGATCGGCGGCTCCCTTGCCCGTTCCGGGGCGGATTAACCAGTTTATGGTCCAGGCCGTGCACCGCGCAGCATTTGCGCACAATATTTGCAGTGCGGCACTTGTGAATTCGGGAATCTGAGGTTTTGAACGACCTTGGACCGGACGGACGCACCACCGGATGGTCGTCGAGCAACGCTTAAGCGCACCAATCGGGGCGCGGCGGCGCGATGATCACGACCGGTGATTGTTCCTTGAAGGCCGCGGGACCGCCGCCCTCACTGTCTGGCCCATACGTCAGCCCCCCACCCTCCCGGTTCGCCTGTTGTTTGACCCAACGATTTTTCGTTTGGAGGGAAAATGAAAATGAAAAACACTTGCCTGCTGGCCTCGGCGGCACTCATGCTCGGCCTCTTCACACAGCTCGACCGGGCAGTTGCTCAGAGCGGCATCGATTTCTCGAAAGAACCGGTCAACGTGACCAACTTCAGCACAGAGGACAACCAGGCACCATGCTCTGGCGGCGGCGAGTGCAGCGGCAACGGTGACGCCGGCGGTGGCGGCGGCGGCGGTGGCGGTGGCGGCGGCGATGGTGGTGACGGCGGCGACGGTGGCGAGGGCGGCGACGGGCCGCAGTAAGCCTCTCGCGTTCACCCGTCCGGATCAATCGGACCGCTGCGCCGACGTTTGACCCGGCCGCGTTTGACCTTGCTTTCGATCCGCCTTTTCTTCGAGGCGAGCGTAGGCCGGGTGCGTTTGCGCGGCTTCGGCTCCCTGGCCGCCTCCTGGATCATCTCGACCAGCCGGTCCAATGCATCCCTGCGGTTCGCCTCCTGGGTGCGGAAGCGGCTGGCCGAAATCACGATGACACCGTCTTTGGTGAGCTTGGAGCCGGCAATGACTTCGAGGCGCTCGCGCACACGCTCGGGAAGCGAGGGCGAATGGCGCGCGTCAAAGCGGAGCTGCACGGCGCTGGCAACCTTGTTGACGTTCTGACCGCCCGGACCGCCGGCCCGGATGAAAGTCTCCTCGATCTCAGCCTCGTCAATGGCGATGGTGTCTGTAATCTCGATCATGGTGCCCCAGATATGGGAGCGGCCCTGGCAGCGGCAAGGGTCAGGAAGCGCCAGGCGAGCAGGGATCCGGTGAATATCAGCCCCAGCGCCATACCCCACCACAGGCCGGCGGGGCCCCACGCCATCGGGTAGGCGAGCAGGCAGCCGCCGCCGATACCGAAGACCCAATAGCCGAGACCGGCAAGCCACAGGGGCACCAAAGTATCCTTGAAAGCGCGCAGTGCCCGAACCGCGATCGCCTGCAGGGCATCAAAGACCTGAAATATCGCGACCACCGCAAGCAACGCCGTTGCCAGTTCTGAAACAGCCTCAAAGCCCGGATCGGTCGGCTCGAGAAACAGCTCTACTATGAGTTCGGGCAAGGCAAGGGGCGGCACCACCAACAACGCCAGAATGGCGACCCCTATGACCATGCCGATAATGCCGGCGCGGCGGGCTGCAATCGGGGCTGCCCGCCCGACACATGTGGCGACGCGCACCATGGTCGCCTCGGCAAATCCGAGACCAAAGACAAACGCAATGGAGACCCAGGCAAGCAGGATCTCGGCTGCAGCCAACTGCACCGCGCCAAATGTGCCCGAAAGGATCGACACCGTGAGAAAAAGACCGCCTTCGAAGATGACAATGCCGGCGACTGGCGTGCCCAGCAACATGATCTCCTTGCACAGAACCGGATCGAAGCGCAGGCGGCCGCGGAACAGGCCGTAGCCCCGCAGTGCCGGACTGAAATAGGTGTAGAGTGTGAGCGCACCGAACATTGTCCATGTGACAATGGTCAGCGACCATCCGGCGCCGGCGATCCCAAGCATGGGCAGACCGAAAGCGCCCTCCACCAAGCCCACGGTGAGGACATAGTTCAAGCCCACAGCTGAAACCGTTATGACCATGACTGCCCCGGTGCGGGCCAGAGCCGACACGAAACTGCGCAGGACCGCGAACCACAAGGCCGGCAGCATAAAGCCGGCGGCCGCATGCAGGTATGGCCCCGCCAGTTCGATGACGCGGGCGTCTTGTCCAGTCACACGCATCAACCAGTCGAGGTTCCAGACTGCAGCCGTTGCCGGCACCGCAAGAACAGATGCGACAATGATGCCCTGACGGGTGGCGTGACCGGCGGCCGCCTTGGTGCCGGCGCCTTCGGCCTGAGCAACCAGTACGCCGATGATCGACAGAAGGCCCATGAAAACAAAGAGCAGCTCCATAGCGATGCCGCTGGAAAGACCGACGGCGGCAAGCTCTTCATAACCAAGGCGGCCCACCACGATCTTGCTGGTGAGGAACATGGCGACTTCAGCCAGATATGCCGCGACGAGCGGCAGAGCTATGCGCGCAAGCGAGCCGACCTCGGCGGCGATCGGACCGGTCTTGATGGGATCATCGATCCTGGCACCGTCCATAGGTCCTCAGCCGTCACCGGGGATCGGTTTTTCAGGAGTTTCGATGTGGACCGCCAACAGGCAGCCGTTGGGAGCATGAGAGGTGTGCTGGGTGCCCTTTTTGAGCCACACCAGATCGCCCTGGCGGTAGACCGTTCCATCGCACTCGACCAGTTCGCCTTCGAGCACCAGGAACTGTTCGGTGCCGGTGTGCTCATGCGGATCGCTCCACACACCCGGCTCCATCCGGTAGATGTGAAACCCGACGCCCATCTTATGCGCGTCGTCCAGTTGCAGGACGCTCGACCCGGACGGCGCGCCGTCTTCCCCCGGCCACGGTGTGTAGTCGGCCGAGTGGATGTTGGCGATGCGACGCTCGTCGGGCTGGATCTTTTTCATGAGCTTTTCCTTTGGGAAACCGGCGCCGGAGTTCAACACCTTCGCCGAGGCCGGGGCAACGGGAAACCGATTCGACTTGCAATTAAATGATCATTTAGTTATACTGTTTGAGCATTTAATTACCACACAACAGTCATTTTGGACAGACCCATGCTCGATAAAATCGCCGGTTCCGACCCGGCGCGGCAGCCGCAGGGCGTGCGCCGCGAACAACTGATCCACGCCACCATCTCGGCCATCGCCGAACACGGCCTGTCGCACGTCACTTTGGGCAAGGTGGGCTCCGAGGTCGGCCTGACAGCCGCAATGATCAACTTTCACTTCGACAGCAAACAGGCGCTGCTGACCGCAACGCTGCAGTTTGTCGCCGACGAGTTCGCCGATGTCTGCGAGGCGGCCATTGCAAAGGCCGGTGACGAGCCGGCAGACGCTCTGATAGCTCTGGTCTCGGCGGCTTTCGATCCGCAGATCTGCGAACCGGGCCGCGTCGCGGTGTGGTACGCCTTCTGGGGCGAGAGCCAGGCGCGGCACGATTACCTGTCGATCTGCGGCCATTCGGACCAGGCCTTCGAAGCCGCGGTTCGCAGCCTCATCGAACAGCTGGCGAAACAGCATGGCACATCCATCGCCGTGGATGCCGCGACCCTTGGCCTTACCGGCGTGGTCGATGCCCAATGGCAGATGCTTTTGCTCGACCCGACAGGGTTCGACCATTCGGCGGCGATGGCGACCTGCAGGGATTATCTCGCCAATCTGTTTCCGGACCTTGCCGATACGCGGCCCGCGGATGCCATATTGCCCAAGCCTGATGACCTGCCCCGCACGCTGCCGGCATGGACCTATGCTTCGGACGACTTCTTCAAACGTGAAGTCGAGCAGATCCACAAGCCGGCATGGCAGCTCGTCTGCCATGTCTCCGATGTGCGCGAGCCCGGCGACTATTTCACCTTCACCGGGCTTGGCGAGCGCGCCTTTGTCATCCGCGGCGAGGATGGCGAACTGCGGGCCTTCCACAATGTGTGCCCGCACCGGGCCCATGCGGTGGTGAGCGGCACGAAGGGCTCGTGCGAACACCGGGTGCGGTGTCCCTATCACGCATGGACGTTCGATTTTACCGGCGACCTGGTGGCCATCGCGTCACGCAAGACCTTTCCGCCGTTCGACGACGGCCAGTTCGGCCTGCGTGCCCTGGACCTGGAAATCTTCATGGGACTGGTCTTCATCCGGTTCGCGGGCAACGGCCCGAGCGTGGCGCAACGCTACGCGCCCTTCGCGGACGAACTTGCCCCCTACCGCTTTGAAGACATGGAGCCGGTCGCCCCGTTCTACGAGCAGGAGATCACTGCCGACTGGAAGAACGTGTGGGACAACTATCTCGAGGACTATCATTTCCCGACCGGCCACCCGGGTCTCTACGGACTGATGACGCCGGCTTATGACCGCGAACCCGACGATGCCCGCCGCGCGGTGCGGCTCAGCCATGCCATGCGCGACAAGCCGAAAGGCGACTGGTCGGTGAAGCGTTACGCAAGTCTTCTGCCCGACCTGGAACACCTGCCCGAAGAGGCCCGGCACCGATGGAGCTACTTCTTCCTCTATCCGGCGGTGTCGCTCGATGTATATCCCGAGCAGATGGACTTCTTCCACATCGTGCCGGTTGCGCCCGGGCGCTCAGTGCTCAGATGCGGGACCTACGGACTGCCGGGGGCGAGCCGGGAAATCAAGGCCTGCCGGTTCCTCGGCGGGCGCATCACCTGGCAGGTCCACAAGGAAGACTGCGCCCTGGTGTCGTCAGTGCAGGGCGGGCTCGGTACATCGGCCTATGACACGGGCGTGCTCGGCGACAAGGAAATCGCGGTGCGGGCGTTCCAGAGCTGGGTGCGCGAGGACCTGCCGCAGGTGGACGGCCCGGCGATGGGGTAAGCGATCACGCAGCCCTTCCCACAAGCACTGTGTACGCCCCGCACTTGATGCGGAGCCCAGGGCAACACGTTGATGCGGCACCATCCGCCCCGGGTCCCGCATCAAGTGCGGGACATGTGAGGCTTGGTTTTGCATTTCACCTGGGTCGGAAGGCAGTCTCATTCCAGCATGATCGTCTCGCGCCGGAACGGCACCTCGTCGCGATCCACATTGCGGCCGAAGTCACGGGCACAGCGGTGGCCGGAATGGACCGCGGCGGCGATGGTGGCAGGCGCCAGACAGTCGCCTATGCGCTGCACACTCTCGATGCCCGCCGCCTCGAATTCGGGCACCCGCGCCATCACGGCATCATAAAGCTCGCGGTTCGGAAGCCGCGCGGCCACCATGACCAGAGTGTTGCAGGCAATGGTTTCGATCCGGCCGGTGAAGGTACAGGCGATCCGCAGCTCGCCTCCGGACCGCGTACTCACAACCTTGTTGGCATGAATGGTCACGCCCATTTCGATCAGTTTCGCCTGGATGCGAGGCTGCTCCAGCGTGTAGGCGGTCCATGGCGAGACCACGGAAGTGGGCGTCACGATCACGACCTTGAGGCCCGCCGCCACGCACGCCTCCGCCATGACACCTCCCATGTAGTACCCGTCGTCGTCATAGATGACGACCGGACCGTCGCCCGAGGGCATGCGGCCCGCCATGATGTCGTCCGGGGTCATCAGCGGGCCGGCATCGCCACCGTCAAACGCGTGATGCATGGACTTGCCGACGCCATCGCGGCGCCAGCGCGAACCGGTGGCGAGCACCACCTGCGAGGCGCCGAAGGCGAGCACCTCGTCCGCGGTCATGTCGCTTGCGAGATAAAGACCGACATTGGGCAGTTTGTGGAGCTGGCCCATGCGCCAGTCGGTGACCCGTTTCCAGGTGGCAAGGCCCGGCAGCGCCGCCTCCTTGGGCACCCGCCCGCCCCAGTCTTCCGACCGTTCCGCCAGCGCAACGTCCAGCCCCCGGGCACCCAGCGCGCGGGCCGCTTCAAGGCCGGCCGGACCTCCTCCGACAACCAGAACCGGCGCTTCCGATTGCGCCGGCGGAATGATTTCGGG
Source organism: Hyphomicrobiales bacterium (assembly GCA_021775615.1). GTDB lineage: Bacteria > Pseudomonadota > Alphaproteobacteria > Rhizobiales > JAJFHB01 > JAJFHM01. The sequence goes on along the minus strand of JAJFHL010000130.1, from coordinate 22,620 downwards.
ATGCCAGCCGCTGCGCCATTCCTCGCCCATGGTCGGGTTCTGGGTGCAGCGGATCGGCGCCATGGTGAAGTCGCCGGAGACGCAGATGTTGCAGCCGATACATTCGCGGATGTCGTCGATGCGGCCTTCCTCGATCTTCTTGGGCAGGAACGGATCGGCGATCGAGGGCCGCGCCGCGCCGATCATGTCCATGACGCCCTGCTTGACGACACGCACCATGGCGTCCGGCGAGGTGTAGCGTCCAACACCGACCACCGGCTTGGAGGTCAGCGACTTGACGAACTTGATATAGGGCTCCTGGTAGCCTTCTTCGGCGAAACGCGCGGTCTGGGAATCATTATCCCAGCCGGAGATGTTGACGTCCCAGAGATCTGGAATGTCGGCCAGCATGGCGACGATGTCGTGGCCTTCGCCGGAGGCTTCGATTCCGTCGGGCCCGAGCAGTTCATCCACCGCAAGACGGACCGCCACCGCGCAGCGGTCGCCCACCGCCTCCTTGGTGTCTTCCAGCACCTCGCGGAACAGGCGCACCCGATTCTCCAGGCTGCCGCCATACTCGTCAGTGCGGGTATTGTGCCGGCGCGAGATAAAGTGCTGCAGGATGGTCATGTCGTGCGCGGCATAGACATAGACGATATCGAACCCGGCCTCGCGCGAGCGCAACGCGGCGTTGCGGTGCCAGCGGCGCAGGTCGGCGATGTCCTGTTTGTCCATGGCCCGGGCATGCACCGGATCCTCGTTGTCGAGCGTGATGTCGGACGGCGACAGCGGCACAGCGCGGCTGTAGCGGTTGTAGGAATGGTGACCGTTATGAACGAGCTCCATGCCGGCAAGCGAGCCATGCTCGTGAACCTTGTCGGCCATCTTGGCCATGATGGGAATATCCTGATCGCTCCACAGCCGGCCTTCGATATAGGGGCCGAGGTCGCTGGTGTGATGGATCTCGACCTCTTCGGTGCACACCACCGCCCAGCCGCCTTCAGCCTTGATGCCGCGCATTTCGGCCATGGAATCGGGATAGCGATGGCCCATGCCGCAGCAATGCGGCACCTGGTAGAACCGGTTGCGCGCGGTGACGGGACCTATCTGAACCGGCTCGAAGAGAATGTCGTATCTCGGGTCACGCATGGATCCGCACCTTTTTTGGTTGTGGGGACGGCTGAACGGGAGGCGGCGAAACATGCCACGGCCGGCAAATCCGTGTCCATCCATTTTGAACGGACGTTCAGCAATCGGATTGTGCCACCCCGCCTAACGGTCTACCCTCCCGCACCGAATGAAGCAGGATAGCGCATGACCGGGATCGACCAGAAAACCGACAAGCCCGCCAGACGCAAGGCCTCCAAGGAGGTTCGGCGCGGGCAGTTGATCGAGGCGACGATCACATCCATCGCCGCGCGCGGATTTGCGGCAACCACCATGGCGGATGTGGCCGACGGCGCCGGCCTGTCGCGCGGCATCGTCAACTTTCATTTTGAGAGCAAGGAGAAGCTGCTGGCGGAAACCCTGCGGTTCATGTCGGCGGCTTACGAGGCCAACTGGCGCGAGGCACTCCGCACTGCCGCACCTGGTCCGGCGCAAAAACTGTGGGCGCTGGTAAAGTCCGACTTTGACCGAAGCGTTTGCAACCAACGCACCATCGCGGCGTGGTTCGCGCTCAGGGTCGAAGCCCAGTCGCGCCCGACCTACAGACGGATCAGCCGCCGCCCGGACGATGCTTTTCTGGGCGCAATTGTCGATCTGTGTCGCGACCTCATCGCCGATGGCGGTTATGACGCCGACGCCGGGAAGCTGGCCGCCGGGCTCGACGCCATGCTGGAAGGCATGTGGCTGTCGATTCTGATGGACCCCGACCGCATGTCCCGCAGGCGAGGGCTTGCCAGCGTCTCGCAATATCTGACTTGCGTCTTTCCCCGGCATTTTTCCAACGAGGGCCCGCTCGACACGAACTGACGGGCCGGTGAGCGATAACATGACCGCTTCGGTAAATCTTGCGTCCGGTATACTTTTCGAAGACGACTGGTACGCCGTACAGAAGATCGATGAGCGGACGTTTGCCATCGGCGAGCCGCTCTACCATCAGCAGAACTGGAGCTATCTGTTCGTCGGAGAAACCGGTTCGCTTCTGTTCGACACGGGGTCGTTCTGCCGCGACATCACCGGCGTGGTCGATCGCCGCGCCCGGGGGCCCCTGACCACTGTGCCCTCGCATATGCACTTTGACCATCTCGGCAACGTAACGAAGTTCGACAACATCGTGGTGGCCGACCTGCCGATGCTCCGCGCCTGCGTCCAGGACGGTCTCCTGACGCCGACGGAGGAGATGTTTCTCGGCGCGTACGAAGGCAACGACGCTCCGAGCTTCGCCGTCAGCAGCTGGATCGCCATCGAAGATGTGATCGATCTCGGCGACAGGCAGTTTCAGATCCTGCATACGCCGGGGCATTCAACAGATTCCATTTCACTTTTCTCGCGCGACGAAAACCGCCTGTTCGCGGCCGACTTCATCTATCCTGGAGATCTTTACGGACAGGTGCCGGGCGCGTCCCTGCCCGACTATCTGGAGCACGCGGAACGGATCCGGGAGCTGATTGATGACGGAACCGAAATCTTCTGCGCCCATGGCGACATCGACGAGGCGGGCGAGCATTCCGCCCCTCTGCTTGGACGCAGCGACGTCGAAGCCCTTCGCTCAGGGCTGGAGCAGATCCGCAGCGATGCCGCGAGTTGGCCCGACGAGCCGCAGTGGAGGATTGAAATTTCACCTCGGCTCTCTCTTATAATCAGCCCGGAAGCAGTCGCGGACTGGCGCTAGAGTGATTCCGCAGGCAAGATCACGATAGTTTAGAGCGGGATCGGACGGAAAACCGGTATCCACTTTTCCTGATCCCGCTCCAGGAGCAGCTCTTGACGTCAAACATTGCCTTCGTCGACCTCATGTCGCAGCAGCACAAGGCCGACCCGTTCCCCTATTACGCGCAACTGCGCGCCGAGGCGCCGGTTCACAAAACCATGATCCACGGGATCGGCGACGTCTGGCTGATCACCCGCTATGACGATGTCGTCGCGGTCCTGAAGGACAGGCGCTTTGCAAAGGACCCGCGCAATGCGGGGCGCCGGGTGCGCGAGCCCGAGGAATGGGAAATCAAGATCATGAGCAACAACCTGCTCAGATATGACGATCCCAATCACCGGAGGGTGCGCGGGCTGACCGCCAAGGCCCTCAAGCGCTGCGGCATCGAGCATCTGGCGGGCCGCATCGCCGCAGTGACGGACGAACTTCTGTCCGCCATGGCAGGCCGTTCCGAAGCGGACCTGTTGCACGACTTCGCCCATCCCCTGCCGCTGATCGCAATTTCGGACCTGATGGGCATCCCGCGCGAAGATCACGACAAGATGCCGAAATGGATCGAGCAGGCGACATCGCCGTCCGGGCCGCCTGACATGGTGATCCTGTCGGAATTCCTGCGCTATCTGCAGCGCCTCACCGAACGGCGCCGCGAAGACCCGCAAGACGACCTGATCTCGGCGCTGGTTGCGGCAGAAAGCGATGGCGACCGGCTGACCCCGGACGAACTGGTGGCAACCGCGACGGCGCTGATCATTGCCGGGCACGAGACCGCGGTGAACCTGATCAGCTCCGGCGCCATGACCTTGATGCAGCATCCCGACGAACTCGAAAAACTCAAGCAGGATCCCGGCCTGGCGGCCTCCGCGGTGGAGGAAATGCTGCGGTACTCGGCCCCCGTCGAGTCCGCGACCGAACGCTTCGCGGTGGAGGACGCCGAGATGCACGGCGCCCATATCGCCCGCGGCGATCTCCTGCTGGCGGTCATTGCCTCGGCAAACCGGGACGCCGAGATCTTCGTGGATCCCGACCGGTTCGACATTGCACGGACACCCAACCCCCATGTGGCGTTCGGTTCCGGCGCCCATTACTGCATGGGCGCACCCTTCGCCCAGATGCAGGCCGAAATCGCGTTTCGCAAGCTGTTCGAGCGGTTTCCGGCCATGACCATCGCCGCACCCTCGGACCGGCTGCCGTGGAAGCAGATGCCGATCCTGCGCGGCCTCGAGGCTTTGCCAGTGAGGTTCTAGCCGGCCAATGATCACTCTTCCGATCGTCTACGAAGCCTCCGTCGATGCCGACTGGGTCGACTATAACAGGCATATGCGCGATGCCTATTACGGCCTCGTCTTCAGCTACGCCATCGATGCCCTGATGGTCGACCTCGGCATGGACGAGGCCTACCGCGCCCAAGTCAAGGGCACGCTCTATGTCATCGAGATGCATCAGTTCTTCCTCAAGGAAGCGCACGAGGCCGCGCCGCTCAAGGTGAACGCACGCCTGCTCGATGCCGACCACAAGCGCCTGCACGTGCGCTTCGAGATGCTGCACGGCCAGAGCGGCGAACGGCTCGCGGTGCAGGAGACGCTGCAATTGCATGTGATTCAAGACGGTGCGCCAAAGTCCGCCGTCTTTGGCGAGGCAGTACAGGCCAGGATCGGCAAAATGGTTTCCGATCACGCGAGCTTGCCGCCACCGGACTTCGCCTCGCAGGCGATCGCGATCCGGCGGACATGACGGGCCGGTGGCATGACGCAATGGCCCAGATTGTCCCGGCGCGCCCTGATCGGCGGGGCCTGCGCCCTGCCTTTCGCGCGGCCGGCCCTGGCAAACAGTACTCTCCAGTACTATTCGGACTATGTCTCATTTGTCGGCCACGATGATGAGGGTTCGGTCTATTTCGCCCTCGATACCAACAGGGGACGCGACGGCGACGAGTATCAGGCGGACCACTTCGTTGCCGCCTATGCGGACGGTGAAGGATTTCTCGAGCTGCACGGACATGGCCGCTTCGAGAACAGAGCCCGGCGGCTCGAGGAAGTTCCATCATCCTACTACTATCGATTCGATGGCTCGCCAGGTTCGGGCCTCACCGTGACCAGTCCCATCAACGCGATCGAAGTCTCGATTGATCCGCTCGAGCGCACGTTGCTGATCGAACCCGGCAATGGATATTTCTGGGTCGGCGGAGCCGCCGCCCGCATGATGTATGGCGGACGCACATTGCAGGGCCGGGTGATCTACGAGGCCCTGTTCTTCGACCACTGGAACCGGTTCGCCCGCAGCTACGACGACATGTGGAAAAACTTCAACGGCCTTTATCTGCGCACCGACACCGACCGGGACTTCTACATGCACAGCCAGGAATCGCCGTCCATGTCGCAACGGGTTGGGCGGCTCGCGGGCCTGGCCACCTGGGGAACGGCGGCACCGGTCTCGTCCATCGATTTTCAGATCAGCCAGACTGAAAAACCCGCAAAGGGTGACTTTTTGTGGCCTGTCGCCTGGATCGTCGATTTCGAGCATGGTGGCGAGCGCTATCGTCTTAACGCTTCAGCGGTGGCCAAGGACCCACTCTGGAACTGGGATACGGGCGGTTTCATGATGGCAACCGTCAAGGGGGAAATCCGGTCGCTCGACCGAAACCTGCGGATGTCCGTCAACGGCTGGGGGGAGTTACTGATCTGATGCGCCGGCGGCTGCAATGCCCGGAGCCACTTGCATGTTGTGCGTCTTGGATGCCCACATGTTATACAGGCTGCACTCAGGATGCGGCACTGCCATTCCATTTGTCCGGAGCGGCGAAAACCTGACGACATTCGGCTCACCAGAGCCTGCACGAACACTCAGAGGAGGCTCCCGCTGTGAACATAAGACTGACCCCGCCGTCCATGGCGGTTTTTCTCATTTCCGTTGTTCTGGCCGCACTTGCGGTGCTGACGATGGCCGGCATATCGATCCCGGTCGTGTCCGGCAATGCCATGCTGCTTCTTGCCATTGCCTACGGCATTATGCTGTTCGGAGTGCTCGTCAAGGGCGCGTGAGCGCCTGTGTCCGGCCTCGCGAAGGGATCAGACCGCACCGCGGATGATGTTCAGGGCCCATATACTTGTCGGAGTGGCGGCGGCCCTGGTGCTGTCGCAGGCACCGGAGTTCGAGCAGCAGTACAGCCAGCGGCTTGGCGGCGCGATCGGTGAGCTTGAGCCGATCGTCGCCAATTTCGATGCCGATGCGCAACGCGCCTCCCTCACCCGCGAAGAAGCGCTGGCGATCTACGGCCGCTCACATGAGCAGTTCCTCAAGGACCGCGGCAAGTCGATGCTCCAGGTGTTCGACCGCTACGACCGGCTGGTGCGCCAGCGCGACGCACTGGAGAACGCCGGCGCGTTGTCCCGGCCCGCGCTGGTGATGTCTTCGCCCGACGGCAAGCTCCTGGCCGATACCCGCCGCGCTTTCGCGCCGGCGGTTCCGCTGTCGCTTGCGGGACTTGTCTATGCGGTGCTCGGGTTTGCGCTGGTGCTGCTCGGCCGCGGTGCCGCGAGGCAGCTCCGCCGCCTGTTCGGGCGGCTGCGATACGCCAGTGATCTTTGACGGCGGGGCACCGGTTACCGCAATGCAATCGTTCCCGGCGGCGGCTCGGTCCGTTCGTTGAACACGGGCATCAAACGGCGCAGTTCATCGTGATAGTTGCGAACCCCGTATTCCAGATCCGACAGGATGAACCCTTCGTAACCGCTCGACGACATGGCTTCATGCGACCAGATGATGAGCTGGACGTCCTCGTCCTGGGTGTCGCGGTTGATGCGGTTGCCGAGATAGCGGGCAAGGTTGGCCTCGCGGCTCTGATCGGGCCAGGTATAGCCGGCGCCGCGCTGTGAGGTTTCGGCAATGCCTTGCGGGAACTCCTGATAGTAGGAGATGCCTTCGGGATGAAATTCGATCACCGTGTTGGGGAAAATGCCGATATAGAGCCAGGCGGCGCGGTGGCTTGGCGGCAGATGCGGCATTTCCGGCAGCACCTTCTTGTAGTGCCTGACGCCCCACAACTTGGCATCGCTTTCATTGAATGTCGCGAATGACCGGGACGTGCCCGCCTCGATCGGCTCGTCGTAATAGTGCTTGCCGTAAAGGTCCTGCAGGCCGGGATGGGCCATGGGAACGTGATAGCCCTCGTTATCGACGTCGCGGACGCACTTCCAGTTGACCGCGATGTCGTCCTGCCAGAAGCCGCCGTCGCACACCAGGTCGTCCAGCCGGTAGGGGGCGATCTCTTGCTCGTGGCGCGCCATGATCTCGGCGATTGCGGGCTGGGGCCCGGGCTTGAAGCGTATGAAGATGAAGCCGTGCCACAGTTCCATTTCCACAGGAATGAGGCCGTGTTCGACCGGATCGAGCTCGGGCAGGCTGCGCGGCATCGGCGCCGAGCGGAAGGTGCCGTCGAGATTGAAGGACCAGCCGTGAAACGGACAGAACAGGGCTGACTTGCAGGTGCCGTGTTCTTCGGCCACCACGCGCGAACCGCGATGGCGGCAGACATTGTGGAATGCCCGCACCACGCCGTCGCGCCCGCGCAGCACGAGAGCACGCTCGCCGACGATGTCGAAGGTCAGGAAGTCACCCGGGTTGGGAATGTTCGCTGCGTGGCCGGCGAGCTGCCAGTGGCATCGAAACAGCAGCTCTTTTTCCAACTCCAGCAATTCGGTGTTGTTGTAGGTCCATGGCGGCAGGCCGCTCCGGTCCCAGTCCTCGGGAACCGAAGAAAGCGATGCTGTTTGGAGAGAGGTCTGCGCGGTCATGGGATTGGCTCGGCTATAATATTGAACGTTCATTCAATATAACCTCAAGAAATCCGCGACGCAAGAGAGATCTCTGGAAGTTTCAGGCGAATGGCGCTGCACTTCGGAAAAGCCGCTGGACAACACGGGCGCACCTCTTAAGATCTCGGTCGTCATTGCAAGCAAAAGATCGAAACTCTCCATGGCCGAACTGGCAGACCCCCTTCCCGATGACGACATCACGGCGATCCGCCGGTCGGTCAAAGGCATCTGCGACCGGTTTCCGGGCGATTACTGGCGCGAAAAGGACCGCGAACGCGCCTATCCGACCGAATTCGTGCGTGCCCTGACCGAGGACGGGTTTCTTTCGGTTCTGATCCCGGAGGCCTATGGCGGGTCGGGGCTGGGGCTGCGCGCCGCCGTCGCCATTCTCGAAGAAATTCACAAGAACGGCTGCAACGCGGCGGCCTGCCATGCCCAGATGTACACCATGGGCACCCTTCTCAACCACGGCAGCGACGCGCAGAAATCGCAATGGCTGCCGGCCATTGCGTCGGGCGACCTGCGCCTGCAGGCGTTCGGCGTCACCGAGCCGACCAGCGGCACCGACACATTGTCCCTGCGCACGACCGCGGTGCGTGACGGCGACCACTATGTGGTGAACGGCCAGAAGGTCTGGACCTCGCGTGCCGAACATTCCGATTTGATGCTTCTGTTGGCGCGCACCACGCCGAAGGACCAGGTGGAAAAGAAAAGCGGTGGGCTTTCGGTCTTTGTGGTGGATATGCGCGAGGCGCTCGGCAATGGCCTGACCATCCGGCCGATCCGGGCGATGATCAATCATTCGAGCACGGAAGTGTTCTTCGAAAATGTCCGCGTACCGGCCGGGAACCTCCTCGGCGAAGAGGGCAAGGGGTTCCGCTACATCCTCGACGGCATGAACGCGGAACGCACCCTGATTGCCGCCGAGTGCCTGGGTGATTCCACCTGGTTCATCGACAAGGCCGTGGCCTATGCCAACGAACGCAATGTGTTTGGCGGTCCGATCGGACGGAACCAGGGCATTCAGTTTCCCATTGCCAGAGCCCATGCGGAGACCGAAGCGGCCCGCCTGATGGTGTATCGTGCGGCGGAGATGTTCGACCGCGGCGAGCCGTGCGGACCGGAAGCCAATATGGCCAAGCTGCTGGCGGCGGACGCATCATGGCATGCGGCCGACATGTGCATGCAGACCCATGGCGGCTTCGCCTTTGCCGAGGAATACGATGTGGAGCGCAAATTCCGCGAGACGCGGCTCTACCAGATCGCGCCGATTTCGACCAATCTCATCCTCTCCTATGTCGCAGAGCATGTGCTTGGCCTGCCGCGATCCTATTAGAGCCTGCTGGGACCCATGTCGGACTTCAGCGCCTGGATCGGCAACACGCAAACCGCCAACGACATCGTCTCCGCCAATGCGGTGGCGGGGTTGAGCGCGACGCTCGACCGCGACGACCCGGCACCTCGCGATGGCGATCCCCTGCCGCCCATGTGGCACTGGGTGCTGTTCGCGCCGACTGTGCGGCGCTCGGAACTCGGGCCCGACGGACATCCCGCCCGTGGGGGCTTCCTGCCGCCGATCACCCTGCCCCGGCGTATGTTCGCCGGTGCGCGCTATCGTTTCCACCAGCCGCTGCGGGTAGGCGAGGCGGCGCGGCGTGAAACCGAAATCACCGACATTGCACACAAGGACGGCACGTCCGGAGAGCTCATCTTCGTCAAGCTCAAACACATGATTCACGGTGAGAACGGTCTCGCCATCGAGGAGGAACATGACGTGGTGTACCGCGATGTCTCCGCGCCTTCGCAGTCGCCGGCGGGCCAGGCGGCCGAACCGATCGAAGCGGAATGGCGCGACAGCTTCATCCCCGATCCGGTGCTGCTGTTCCGCTATTCGGCGCTGACGTTCAATGGCCACCGCATTCACTACGACCGGACCTACGCGACGCAGGAAGAAGGCTATCCCGGGCTTGTGGTGCATGGCCCGCTCATTGCGACAGCGCTCTGCGAAATGGTCCGCCGAGAGACCAGTGAGCGGCCCGTTTCAGGCTTTTACTTTCGGGCAAAGCGGGCCCTTTTCGATCTTCACCCGTTTGAGACGATCGGCGGGATGACGGATGAAGGTGCGGGCTTGTGGCTCAAGGCCCTGGACCATGAAGGCGCCGTCGCCATGGAAGCCGGCGGAACGTTCGGATCCTGAACCTCCACTGTGTGCAGACGTTTTCGCGTAAACGAATTGTTCACCAGAAATCAAACCAGTTGGTACACTTAAACCAGCCTTAAGAGCCCCGCCGTATACCGGACGCAAGCAACACTGCGTTTTCAAGCGCAACGCGTGTCCGTGCACGCCATCCTACCGGGGAGGCTCATATGTATACACTTTACGCCACAATTGGCTCTGGCAATTGCTACAAGGTGCAATTGCTGATGCGCCAGTTGAACATTCCGTTTCGCGTCGTGATGATCGATGTTCTGAAGGGTGAAACGCAAAGCCCGGAATACCTCGCGATCAACCCGAACGGAAAAGTGCCTTATCTGGTGCTGCCGAACGGCGAGGGCCTTGGCGAATCCAATGCCATGCTGCTGCATCTGGCAGAAGGTTCTCATCTGATGCCGCAGACCGCACAGGAGCGCATGCGCGTCAATGAATGGCTGTTTTGGGAGCAATCCAGCCACGAACCCTACATCTCGCCCGCACGCTTCTGGATCTCAATCATGCCGGAGGGCCGCGCTGAGCGCGAAACCGAGATTGCCACGTGGCATGAGCGCGGTGCCAAGTCATTGAAAATGCTGGATGATCACCTGAGCAAGAACGACTTTTTGGTGGGTAACCGCTATACGGTCGCCGATATCGGCCTGTTCGGCTACACCCATGTGGCCGGCGAAGGCGAGTTCGACATGGCCAAATATCCGGCGGTTTGCGCCTGGATTGCGCGCGTTGAGGCGCGCGACGGCTTCCTGCCGATGATGGACTTCGCCGAGGCCGCGTAACCGCATGACCGGGGGACAGACATCACCTGCACCAGACGCCGGCGGCTCAGCACCGCCGGGGGCGACGCTATCGGCGTCCAAATCGCTCATAACCGATGACGGGTCTGACAACTACCCTGTCCTGGCCGAAGGCGCCGGGCTTGAACTGCAATGCCCGGAACGGCGGCCGGATATGCCGCTGGCGGACTATCTTGAGAGTTTCAACCGGATCGTGACCCCGGTATGGGTGTTCGATACGGACCACAGCAAGGTGCATTGGGCCAATCCGGCCGCTCTGAAGCTGTGGCGCGCCGACTCTCTGGAAGAGCTGACCGCACGGGCTATGAGCAAAGAGATGTCGCCGACGGTTGCGCAGCGCCTCAAGCAGTACCAGCGTGATTTCGAAACCGGCGCATCATTCACCGAACTCTGGACACTCTATCCAAACGGTGCGCCAAGCACCACGCGGTGCATCTTTTCCGGCCTCCGCCTCGACGATGGCCGCATGGCCATGTTCTGTCAGGGCATCGAGGAGCGGCCCGATGCGCCCGATACGCTGCGCAGCGCGCAGGCGCTTTTGCACACCACGGTGATGATTTCTCTGTACGACATGGACGGGAACTCGCTCTACCACAACCCCGCCGCCAGGGCGTCTTACCGCGACGGCATGCACTCCCTGCCCGACCGGTTCATGGATGAGCACGACTACAAGACCCTGCTGGACGCACTGGAACTCAACGGCATCGCCAACCTGGTCGCCCGGGTGGACACCGACGAGGGACCGCGGTGGCACGAAATCAATGCCCGCGAAAGCCGCGACGCGGTCAACGGCACACCGGCGATCCTGATCAGCGAGGTCAACATTTCCGACCTTAAGGAAGCCGAGCGCAAGTCGCAGTATCTGGCTGTTCACGATGTGCTGACCGGCCTGCCGAACCGGACCTACCTGCAGAACGAACTGGCCGACAGACTGGAGGGCGCCGCCGCAGCAGCCCAGAAGCTGGGCCTCGTTTTCATCGACCTGGACAATTTCAAGAATATCAACGATTCGCTCGGCCACGCGGTCGGCGACAAGCTTTTGATCGAGGTTGCGGCGCGCCTGCGCAGCCATTGCCGCGAGGAAGACATGGTGACCCGCCTTGGCGGTGACGAGTTCATCGTCTTCCTGCACGACATCAAATGCCGTGAAAGCGTGCTGCAGATGGTCGAGCGGATCCGCGCTCTTCTGGTCGATCCGATCTACATCGGCGAGCATGTTCTGGAGATCACGCCAAGCATGGGCATCAGCCTGTTTCCCGACGACGGCGAGGATATCGACACGCTGATGAAGCATGCCGACCTGGCCATGTATGTCGCCAAGGACTCAGGCCGCAACCGGCACTGCTTCTTCTCGCACGATATGCGGGAAAAGGCGGAAACCCGTCTGGAGCTTGAATCCAGCCTGCGCCGTGCGGTCGAGCTCGACCAGTTCGAACTGTTCTACCAGCCGCAGGTATCGTTCGAGACCAACGCCATCACCGGCGCCGAGGCCCTCATCAGGTGGCGCCATCCGACCCGTGGCCTGCTGGCGCCGGGGGCCTTCATCACCGTTGCCGAAGAGACCGGCCTGGTGGAGCCCATCGGCAACTGGGTGATCGCAGAGGCTGCCGCGCAGCAAAAACGCTGGGAGCAGGAGGGCCACAACATCAAGGTTTCGATCAACCTGTCGCCGCGCCAGTTCCGCTCCGACGCCCTCATTCCGGTCATTCAGAAGGCGGTCGAGGCGGAGGGGTGCGACCCGGCCATGCTCGACCTGGAAATCACCGAATCCATGCTGATGGGAGACAATCAGAGGATCATCAGCGCCCTGGAGCAACTGCATGAAATGGGGTTCAACCTGGCGGTCGACGACTTCGGCACCGGCTATTCGAACCTCGCCTATTTGCAGCGTTATCCGATCAGCTGCCTGAAGATCGACCGATCGTTCATCCGCGACCTGAACAAGACAAGCGCGATCACTGAACTGATCATCTCAATGTGCAAGCTGATCGATGTGAACATCGTTGCCGAAGGGGTTGAGGAAGTCGAACAGCTCGAATGGCTGAGGGAGCGCGGCTGCCATCAGTATCAGGGCTTTTACTTCAGTCCGCCCGTGCCGGTCGGCGAGTTCAGGCAGAAGCTGCTGGGCGATGCCCAAGCCACGGTCGTCGATCTTCCGCGTCTCCGGCAGAGCGCGACGCGCTGAGGCTGAGTTCAGCTGCCCGCCGCCGCACGGCGACCGCCGCCGTCATCGCCCTTGTCGGGGCGACCTGCAGACCTGGCGCGCTCGCGCGGCGCCGGCCGCGCGCCGGAAACCGCCTCGATGTCGGCGGCATCAACAAAATCCATCAGCACGCGATCGAGCGCCTCCCCGACGGTCGGCAGTTCCACCGGTACCTGGATCTCGGCGATACGGTCGACATCGGCGTCGACATGGGCCGATGACATCAAAGTGCCGAGCGGCTGCGACAGCTTGGAGCCGTCGCGGTAAAGCGCATTGGCCTTCAGTCCCAGTTCGGACGACAACATGTACGCCTGCGAACATTCCTCGACGGCCACCGTGTTCGACATGTTGATGGTCTTGGAAATCGCGCCGGACACAAAGGGCTGCGCCGCCGCCATCATGCGGATATGGCTGTCGACAGACAGGCAGCGCGTGCCATAGCGGCCATTGGGAGAAGCGCAATCGAACACCGCGATGTGCTTCGGGTCCAGATCCGGCGCGCCTTCCAGTGTCATGGCGCCGCAGCAAAACGCATTGGCGCGCCCGATGTCGCTTGACGAAAAGCCGAGAGCGTCGAGCATGTCGAACGAAGGGTCGAACAGCTGATCCTCGGAGAACCTGAGTTTCTGGACACAGAACGCTTCGCCCAGGGTCCAGATGTTGAACGCGACACGAATATCGAAGGCGCCGGTCAGGGCCGCCTCGAGGCGCGCGAGATCGTGTTTGCCAAACCCCTTGGCGCGCAGAACCTCGTGGTTGATACCGGGCGCGTTCTCCAGGGTGTTGCGTCCCGTGGCATAGGCAACGATGCGGTCGATGGCGCCCGCGTCATAGCCGAGTGCGTGCAGTCCGTCGGTCACAACCTGGTTGACGATCTTGAGATGGCCGCCGCCGGCAAGCTGCTTGTACTTGACCAGCGCGAAATCCGGCTCGATGCCCATGGTGTCGCAATCCATCACCAGGCCGATCGTGCCGGTTGGCGCGATGACCGTTGCCTGGGCATTGCGGTAGCCATGCGCTTGCCCGAGCTCCAGCGCCCGGTCCCAGGCATCACGGGCCCGCTCGGTCATCCGTGCGTCCGGGCAGGCGTCGGTGTCGAGCGGCACCGGCTCGCAGTGCAGCGCCTCGTAGGTGCCGCGTTCGCCATGGGCCGCGCGCCGGTGATTGCGAATGACCCGGAGCATGTCAGCAGCGTTGCGTTTGTATCCTCTGAACGGTCCCAGCTCGGCGGCGATCTCGGCCGACGTCGCATAGGCGACGCCGGCGAGGATCGCTGTGAGCGCCCCACATACGGCCCGGCCTTCGCGCGAACCATACGGCACGCCGGAGGCCATCAGCACACCGCCGAGATTGGCATAACCCACACCAATCGGGCGGTAGTCGTGGGTGCGCTGCGCAATCAGGCGCGAGGGGTACTGCGCCATTGCCACTGAGATTTCGAGAACCAGGGTCCACAGTCTTGCCGCATAGGCGTAGGCGTCGGTGTCGAAGCCGTCCTCGGCGTCATGGAACTTCATCAGGTTGAGCGATGCCAGCGTGCTTCCGGTATCGTTCAGGAACATGAACTCCGAGCACGAGTTCGACGCTTCGATCGGCGCGGTCTGCGGGCAGGTGTGCCAGTCGTTGATGGTTGTGTGAAAGTGAATGCCGGGATCGGCCGACGACCAGGCGGCATAGGCGATCTTGTGCCACAGGTCGCGCGCCTTCACCGTGCGGACCGTCTTGCCGGTGGTGCGCGAGATCAGGTGCCATGGCGCATCGCGTTCGACCGCGTCGAGAAAATCCTTCGACACCCGGACCGAATTGTTCGAGTTCTGGCCGGACACCGTGGCATAGGCGCTCGAATCCCAGTTGGCGTCGCAAACTTCGAAATTGACCTGGCCGTGTCCCTGGCGCGCCAGATGCACGACACGGTGGATGTAGTTTTCAGGCACCCTTGCGGCCATGGCCGCGGCAATGGCCGCCTTGAGCACCGGTGTCGCGTTGACGTCGAACGCCTCTCCGGTGCGGCGGCAGGCGTCGGTCGCCGCCGCCATGATGGCGTCGAGGTGCTGCGCGGTGACGGCCGAGCCGGTCACCAGCGACACGACCTTGTGTTCCTCGGCGACCTTCCAGTCGATATATTCCTCGATGTCCGGGTGATCGACATCGACCACCACCATCTTGGCGGCGCGCCGGGTGACGCCGGCCGACTTCAGGACACCGGCGGAACAGTCGCCGACCTTGAGCAGCGCCACGAGGCCGGGGGCGCAGCCGCCACCGGACAGGGCCTCGCCCTTGGCGCGCACCTTGGAGAAATTGGTGCCGGTGCCCGAGCCGTGCTTGAAGAGCCTGGCCTCGCGCATCCACAGATCCATGATGCCGCCTTCATTGACCAGGTTGTCGTCGACCGACTGGATGAAGCAGGAATGGGTCTGGGGATGGAGATACTGGGTCCGGGATCGGCGCACCCGTCCGGTGCCGGCCTCGGCATGGTAATGGCCATCGCCGTCACCCTCGATGCCATAGGCCCAGTGCAGACCGGTGTTGAACCATTGTGGTGAGTTGGGCGCGGCGCGCTGGGTCGCCAGCATGTAGCGGGCTTCGTCGAAAAAGGCGGCTGCATCGCTCTCGGCATCGAAGTAGCCGCATTTCCAGCCCCAGTAGGTCCACGCGCCGGCCATACGGTCGAACACCTGACGGGCATCGAGTTCCGAGCCGGTGCGCGCCTCCGGGGCAAGATCCTCAAGGGCCGCCTCATCGGCGACCGACGGCCAGAGCCAATCGGGAACCGCCTCCTCGGGCAGCCGCTTCAACGCGGCCGGAACGCCAGCCTTGCGAAAATATTTCTGTGCCAGGATGTCGGTTGCCACCTTGCTCCAGGACTTCGGAACCGTGATGCCTTCCAGCTGGAAGACAACCGAGCCGTCCGGATTCCGGATGTCGCCAGTGGTCTTTTTAAACGCGACCGCTTCATAAGGTGAAACGCCCGCGAGTGTGAATCGCCGTTCGACTCGCATCCGCCGTCCCCAACTCAAACACCAAGCACCCGCGGCACGGCGCCCTCAATGGACAGTAATGATGAGAAACCGTCGAACGCGGCGACCCTTCCGCGCTCTCTATCAGTTGTCCCCGGTCTCCTACCGCACGCGAAGAGTACCGTTAAGTACCGGTTAACGGCAAGCCCTTCCTTAAATTTAGGTTAAGATTAAGAAGAAGGGTTAACCGTTAGGGATGGGAGTGCGGTCCACCGTTTGTGAAAACGTAGTGGTCCCGTGCTGCATGACACGATGCGCAAATTAGCCGTGTCTCAAAACTTGCCGGCTACACTTCAACCAGCGCGGTGTGGCCGAAGCCCTTCCCGTAATCAAGGATGGAAATGACCTTCGGTTCTATCCGGAAAAAAGCCAGTTCGATGTCATCGTCGGCCGGTTCATATTGCGCCGCCTGAGGGAACTTCGCCAAAAGCAGGTTGCCGATTTTTTCGCGTTCCGCCGCATCACCGATAGACACCGCGATGGCGCCCATGGACAGACCCTCGATGTCGTCCCATGTTTCGTAGTCGCGGTTTATGGTCAGGGAGACCTTGTTGTTGCGGGCGATGTTTTGCGCCTTCTGACTGTCTGCGGTCGTCATGAAATAGAGGGTGAGCCCGTCATTCATATAGCTGACCGTGGTCGCTTGCGGATACCCGTCCTCGCGGATCGTCGCGAGCGTCATGTCGTCAACATCATCGATAATGGAAGTAATCTGGTCGCGAAGCGTCTTGTCCATCGTTCTCTCCTAAAGGAACCTTGAGATCCATAAAGGCGCAGATCGGCGGGAGAGGTTTTGATGCAGATCATGTCCGGGCGGTCAATGTCCTCAACCAGAGCAACTGTCTGAAAACCAGCGGACTGGATTAGCGGCGCACTTTGATCGGCGTCGTATCTGAGGCGGATGGTCGTTAGTCCGCGTCTTGTGTACGATCACCGTATTCTCCGATTGTGCGCGATCTGGCCAAGGGCCACACTCGATCACAGATATCGCCGGGTTGCCTTGCGATAGGCGGCATAGCGGTCGCCATAGGTATTTTCCAGCCACGGTTCCTCGGCAAACGGGGCGGCGAGGAGGGCGGCGATGCCGCCAAGGATGACCGGCAGAGCCCACAGAGAGGCCGAGAGCACGCCCCAGCCGAGAAGAATGGCCATATCGGCGGTGTATTGCGGGTTCCTCGAGTAGCGGTAGAGGCCGTCTGTCATCAGGCGGTCGGCGTCTCCGCTGGTCGCCGCCATGCCGATTTTCGCGACGCCGGCCCAGACCACAGCGTTTCCAGCCATGATGAGCGGGAGCCCGACACTCCATCTGACGGCGGCGGGCAACGACAGCGCGTTCCAGTCGGCGACGCCCAAGAAGAGCGCGCTGGCGAAGATGGCAAGGGTCAGGAGCCAGACCACAATCTTGCTTGGCGTCGACGGCTGCAATGGCGGCCACAGCCTTTTGTCCGGCCGGACGAGCGACCACGCGATCATGGCGAGCATGGCGGCCAGCGCCGCCCAACCGATGATTGCCGCGAGGATCAGCACGGGCCTGCCCCTGCGCGTCCGGCGCATTGCGGAGCAAGGCGGGGAACGGACGGGGAAAGTTTTATGTTGCACATCATCATGCGCACACCATAAATCCTCTAGTAACTAGAGGTACAAGGGGTTTCTCATGCTGTCGATTGGCGATCTTTCGCGCCGCACCGGAACCAAGATCCCGACCATCCGTTACTACGAGCAAATCGGATTGATCGAAGCGCCGGAGCGTTCGCCGGGCAATCAGCGGCGGTACGCGAAAAGCGCGCTGGAGCGCCTGTCATTCGTACGTCACGCACGGGCCCTGGGGTTGCCGCTCGACGCCATTCGCGACCTGATAAGGCTGAGTGAAAACCCCGCCATGCCCTGTTCGGACGCGCACGAAATTGCCGCCTCTCATCTGACGTCGACCCGGAAACGGATCGCGCAATTGCGGCGATTGGAAAAGGAACTCACGCGGATCGCGTCAGTGTGCGACGCGGACCAGATCGGCGACTGCAACGTCATTCGCGCTCTGGCGGATCACGAGCTGTGCGAGAGTGAGCACTGACACGTTGCCGCAGGGCTCTCAGCAAAAGTATGAACAGAGTTAGCCGCCGTCGCGTGAGATGAGCAGCTCGATCATGCAGCGCGCCTTGTCCCAGTCCAGCCGTTCGACCGACAGTTGGACGGTCGTGCTGTCGGGCAGGGTTGTGTGGACTCGGCCCTTGATCGAATGCCGGCCGCCCTCCTCCATCGCGGTTTGCCATTGCGCGGCCGGGTGTTTCGCGCGCTGTTCGTCCAGCAGCCGGCGAAAGCGCGCTTGGCAGGCCTGCGTCGTGCCCGTGCCGGCGCGGTCGAACCGGAACAGCTTGATCTCGCGTACCTCGCCCTCGCCCCGATGCGCCATGATCTGCCAGTCGAGGCCGTCATGGTCGAGATAGGATCCCACTCCCTTGTTGCCGGTGCACAGCGGCCCGACGAATGCGCCAGGCGCAATGGCCTCGACCTGCGCCAGGGCCTGCTTCTCGCTCATGCCCAGTTGAACGCCGCGAAACTCGGTGCCCGAAGCCGGTCGATCAAGGCCGCCCGACAGCGCAACGGCTGCAAGCATCGGATAAATCACGCGAAGCCCGATCATACTCTTGCCACCACTCCCGTCACCGGTCATCAAGATGCCCCTTCAGTCCCGCCACCATCTGCGCCACCGTGAAGCCATAGGGGAAGTGGGCGACGTAGCGGCCCTCTTGGTCCATGAGAAACACGTTGCTGGTGTGGGCAATGAGATAGTCCTTGCCGGCCGCCCTCGGATCCTTGCGGGTGAGGACGCGGTAGGTCTTGGCGGCGCTTTTGATCTGCTCTCGGGTGCCGGTCAGGCCGATCAGCGAGCGATGGAAATGCGATGCGTACTCGGCCAGCACGGCCGCAGTGTCGCGTTCCGGGTCTATGGTGATGAACAGGGGCTGCACCCGGACAGCAAGATCGCCCAACTCATCGAGCGCGTCGGACACCTTCTGGAGTTCGCCCGGACAGACATCCGGGCACCAAGTGTAGCCGAAATAGACCAGCATGTATTTGCCGCGAAAGTCCTCATTGCTGACCATCTCGCCCCCGGTGCCGATCAGCGTAAACGGGCCGCCAACGCGGGCCGGCCCGGTGGCGCTGTAGATGGGCGAGATCTGCACCGTTTCGGCGCGCGCCGCATCGAGCACGTGACCACAGACCAATCCGGCGCATAGCGCCGTCGCCGCGATACTCAAGGACCTCACGACCGGTGAAACCGCGATGGTTTTGATCAGTTTCACATTCAATGAAATACCTCCGCCGGGCTCGCCCTAACCGGTATTCCAGTAAAGTTTTGCTACAATATGGCAATTTCGCACCGATTTGTGGCTGCATTTAATCTGACAGCGCTTCTTTCTCGATGCTTTCAAGGTAACGCTCCGCCAAATCGACCTTGAATGCCGACCACAGCAACTGGTGATCGGACATCTGGTTCTTGAAGCGGTACTTGTTGAAGTATGCCACCTGCTGCTCGCGCGAGCGGGAAATGTTCTTCTCTGCGCCCGTGACAAAGGGATCGCGGACAACGTCGATGTAGTGCGCGGCATCCACTTCGCGAAACACCGACTCACGGAAGTTGACGCTGCCGCTTAAACGATGCTGCACGCGCCGATCGCCCAGCCGATGCGCGATCTGATCGTAGAAGGCCTTTGTCTTGCCCAGCGTGGTCGGCAATTCCTCCATCCCTTCGGGGATCTCAAAGCCGGCATCCTTGAGTGCGGCCATTGTCTCATGTTCTGGGGATACAATGTTGAAGTCACCGAGCAGAATGTAGTTTGCCTTGCTCTGTTCGGTGTCCCACCCTTTTTCCTTCAACCAGGCGAGTTCGCGCCTCCGTTCCAATTTCTGACGGTCAGCCAGATACTCCGCGAGCTTCCGGATTTCAGTCTTGCGCA
Source organism: Hyphomicrobiales bacterium (assembly GCA_021775615.1). Lineage (GTDB taxonomy): Bacteria > Pseudomonadota > Alphaproteobacteria > Rhizobiales > JAJFHB01 > JAJFHM01. The sequence goes on along the minus strand of JAJFHL010000130.1, from coordinate 2,773 downwards.
TTGTCATATAGTCCGCCTTGAGCTGCCGGTATTCCTGCTTGGACATTGCGGCAGGACGCTTGGGCGGGTTACCGAAGTAGATATGAACCGTGCAGAGCTTGAAATCAAACCAACCGCATTGGAAGCCGACCACAAAGGGAGACCGAGCGAACTGATGATGGCTTTCATGTTCCTTGGTGTTCGTCACGCCGGATTCACCGACAATCGTCTGCCCGTCGGGTAGAACGATTTCACCAGCAAGCCTTGAGAACTGAACTTTGCCCTTTCGATAGACGAATGCCATACGCTCGTCATTGCCAAGGTCACCGCCTGTGGTGTCGGTCACTATGTAGTCCCACTCGGAACCGAGATAATGCTCCACAAGGTCCTCGATTTGCTCGGGATTTGTATTGATTTCCTGTAATGCAACCAAGTCGAAGTGGTCGATGATCTCCGAAATGTAGAGCAACGCGTCTGTGTTGCGCCAATATCCGCCGCCATTGCCGAAGTGCATTAAATTCCAGGTGGCAAGCCGAAGATCGTGCTCGCTCGTCTTCTTCGTGACCTGTTCGTTCATTTGTTCGCGCAGTGCACGCAGTCGCCGCGAGACGTGGGCGCGATGCTTTCTATTCCGAATTGTTCTGAGTTTCCAGTATTGCGCCATCGATCAATCTCGCTTCGTAGTGCGTCCGTCCGCGTGCCATTTCAGTTGTGGCGCGCCGCAATACCGACGCACGTCCGCTGAACCAACTAGCAGCTAACGTGGATCCGCATCGTCCAGATAGGTCTTGACGCTGATCTTGATCATGTAGTGGTCTGAAAGGAACCGGTCGTGCCGCTCCAAGTCGGAAGATCTTAAAACATACTGCCGCGTGTACTTGAATTCAGGGCGGTCCACCGCCACGAAGGCCCGGTCAAATGGAGATTCGCCGTAGCTCTTGCTCCAGTAGGTGGCGGCGTCGGTGTTGTTGAGATCGACGAGGCCGTTGTCGATAAACGCCTCGATTGCCGGTTCATCCGCGTTCAGGCAATTGGTGTCGCCGATCAAGATCAGACTTTCATCCATGGCCGCGCGAACCTCGTCAAGCTTGCCACAAAGTGCCTCTGCTTCTTTGCGGCGAATACGTTTGGACTTGGTGGGTCCACCATAGTTCGACTTCATATGCAGCGGGACAACCACCAGGCTCTTGGCCTGTTCCTGTTGCTCCCATTCACCACCGACCTTATGCCAGACATCCATGAGCATGGTGAATTTGAGCGCATGCGGTGCCCTGTCCCAGAGGTGGTCATCTCCGTCCTTATGCGGCACATCAATTTTCATCTCGCCGGTTTTCTCAACCCGCGCCGTGTTCCACATCACGCAGCAGAGCTGAGACTTGTCGCCGTCCTTGCGATTGGGAAGTATCTTATAGGCCCAGGGCACTCCGAGGTGTTCCTGCAGCAGCTCGGTAACCCGGTCGAGTTCTTTGTTGCGTCGTTCACCATCTTCTTGATGCGTGACGTAGATTTCCTGCAACACGACGATGTCAATACCAGCCATTTCTATGTGTTCGGCCAGTGCAAAGGCGCTTTGAGACTTTTGTTTACGGCTCGCTCCGGAAAGATGTTCTATATTCCAGCTTGCGATTTGAAGAAAACTCATTTCGTTGCCCCCGAATGATTCAATCAACCAAGAGTAGTATAGAAGCAACGCACCTGAGGTGGAAAGGGCAAATTCTGCAGATTGTGGAACTATTCTGCATTCCTGATGCACGCCAATTCGCTGCGCGACGACGGCAAGGCACGCAATCGCATAACAGGCTTTCCATCCCTTGGCGTCCCGACTATTGTCGCGCCCGGATTCGCTCAATTTGATGCCTGCTGGAACGCTGCCGACACGGCAACCGCCCGGCAGTGCCGTGGCTGCGGCCCTGGGATGCTCCATGTCTGTTACGAGCCCAAAACAACCGGATCGACCGGCCGGCGCGAGCCGCTGGCTGGCGCCGGTGATGGTCGGCACCATTGCCGGGCTCGACAATATCGGCTCGGGCCTGGCGGTCGCGTCGCTGCTGTTCGCCGGGCCGCTTGTTGCCGGGCTTGGAATGGGCGTTGGGGTGATGCTGCTGGGCGGGGCGGTGCTGGCGGCGTTCGTTGCGCTGAGAAGCACGCAGCCCAACTCCGTCGCCCTGGTGCAGGAAAGCACCATCGCCATTCTCGCCACCGCAACCGCCGTCATGGCGACGCAGCTCGATGCACCGGGCGACGTAAAGGTGGCAACCGCGCTTGCCATGCTTGGCGTCTCGAGTGTGGCGACCGGGGTCCTGTTCTGGACCACCGGGCGCCTCGGCCTCGGTCGGCTTGTGCGCTTCCTGCCCTATCCGGTGGTCGCCGGCTTCCTCGCCGGCACGGGCTGGCTGCTGGTGAACGGCGCCATGGCGATGCTGACCGGACACGATGTCGGCTGGGAGTTCATCGATGCGGTGCGCGATCCCGACATACTGACGCGGCTTGTTCCCGCGATCGTCTTCGCCGCGGTCATGCTGGCGGCGCTGCAGCGCTTTCCGCATCCCGCGACCATTCCCTGTGTGATGATCGCCGCCGCCGCGGTGTTCTATGCCGTGCTCATGGCGCTGGAAATGGATGTTGCGGGGGCGCAGGCGCTCGGCCACCTGCCCGTGCTGCCGGAGGGTGACGGGCGCGTGCTGCCGGGACCCGGCATGCTCGGCCTGATCGACTGGCATGCGGTGGGCCGGGCTTCGCCGACAATCCTCTCGGTGGCGGCTCTCTGCATGATCGGTCTGCTGCTCAGCCTGTC